>DATLMR010000187.1:0-10506 GCA_035537555.1 Blastocatellia bacterium | reverse complement strand
CTTATCCGATACTTTCCCCGAAATTACCAAGGAGCTGCAGATCGTCGAGGACGCGGGTACGGCGATCCTGCGCGAGCTGCGAGAGCACCAGGCGGTGATCCTCGGAGCGAGCGCCGCCTCGGACGGGTCGTTCGTCGGCCTGGTGGCCACTCTTATACTCCAGCGCAAGGACGTGACAGCCCTCGTCGTGAAGACGAAGGAGCCTTTCCGCCTGCCCCTGACTCCCGTTCGCCGCTCCCACCTGCCCGTGCTGGTGCGAGTCGAAAAGTGGTTCGCCGAAAACAGCTTCAATTACCGGGAATTCTCCGACATCGCTCGTTTGATGGAGCTCAAGAAGAAGCAGGGTGTGCGCATAAGCCTCGGGCTGCCCACGCTCAACCACGAATCCACGATCGGCAACATCATCCACTCGATCAAGAGCAGCCTCATCGACCGCGTTCCGCTCCTCGACGAGATTGTCCTGATCGATAGCAAATCGACCGACTTCACGCGGAAGCTGGCGGCGGAGCTTGGCGTTACGCCATACATTCACCAGGAGATACTGCCCGGGCTCGGCAGCATTCGCGGGAAGGGCGAGGCCCTATGGAAGAGTCTCTACCTTCTCAAAGGAGACATCATCATCTGGGTCGACCCGGACATCGTGAATCCCGATCCGCGATTCGTCTATGGAATTGCGGGGCCTCTTTTGACCGATTCGCGAATCAAGTACGTAAAGAGCTTTTACAGGACCCCGGAGAGGGCGGAGGCCGACGCCTCGGGCTCAGACCGCGTGACGGAGCTGCTGGCGCGGCCTCTCATCAATCTCTTCTTCCCCGAGCTGTCGGGCATAGTGCAGCCTCTGTCGGGAATCTACGGGGGCTGGCGTTCGGCCCTCGATCAGGTGCCTTTCTATTCCGGCTACGGCGTCGAAGTAGGATTGATGCTCGACCTGTTGGACCGGTTCGGATTGAGCGCCGTCGCGCAGGTGGACCTCGGCGAGGTCGTCCACCGCGCGCAGGATCTTCGCTCGCTCAGCAAGAGGTCTTTCGCCATCCTGCAAGTCTTCGCGCAGCACTTCAAGGAGAAAGGGAAGCTCGCTTCCGAAGTGACGATAGAGCGCACGATGAAGCTGCTGCGGCTTGAGGAGAGACAACTGCACCTGGACGAAGTGGACGTGCACGAGCAACAGCGCCCGCCCATGATCGAGGTCAAGGAATACAGAGGGCGGCACGCGCCGCGACTTCCGTAGCCCGCCCGCCCGGCCAGGGGTCAGTGATGCGGGTGGCGCGAAAGCGTGCTCAGGATGAAGATCAGCAGGGCTATGGCGCTGGTCAAAGCGGCCAGGGCGAATAACACGTCGGCGTAGCTCTTCGCGGAGCGCTCTGCTCCCTGCGTAAGGTCAGGACCGTCGTCCGTCCCGTAGCGCCCCTTGAACTCAACCGAAGGCGGAAGAGAGCCATCCCCTTCCCGCTCTTCCGACCCTTGCGGCTCTCTCGATACGGGCGCGATCAGCCTGTAGCCGGACCTCGGGATCGTTTCGATAATGTGAGGGTTGCGCGAATCGTCGTTCAGGACCTTGCGCAGGTCGGAGATCGACCGCGACAAGACGTGCTCGGTCACGTGCGTACCGGCCCAAACGGTCTTAAAGAGGCGCTCTTTGCTTACGACTCTCCCCGGCCGCTCGGCCAGGCAGACGAGCACGCCCATTATCTTGGGCTGCACCTGAGAGACCTCTCCCCCGCGCACGAGCCGGTTCAGCTCGGGCTGGACCAGCCACTCGCTTATCCGAAAATCGCCTTCGGGCGCGCCCGAGCCGTTATTCCCGCCGTCATCACTCATTCTAAACTCCCGATTCTTTGAGCCCGCCCGACTTCGAGCTGACGCCCCACTTTACCACATCAGGCCATACGGCGATGGCTTCAGAGCGGTTCCGGCCGGGCGAAATCGAGATGCTCAGCGAAAACTCAGAGAAAGCTCAAGGCTTCTTCAGGGGTATTTCTCGCCCGAGAGCGTAAGCCCCTAGAACGATCTTCGGTTTTCATATTGCCCAAGGAGAAGAAGAGATGAAGAACCTGCTAAAAGTATCCGTTGTCGTGACCCTTTGCTGCCTGATGCTCGCGCCCGGCGCGAAGAGCGCGGGCATCGCTGAGAGGCCTTCCGCGCGCGGCCCCGCGCCTCGCGCTTATCGATTCATAAACGGCCTGTGGTTGAGCGGGGGCTCGTTCAAGGCCCGAACGACCTATTCGGTGGGGGGCGTCTTTCGCATGAGTTATCGCGGAAAAGTCGATGAGACCATCGACCTCGGAGGCAAATTCGTGGTCCCGCCCTTCGCGGAGGCCCACACTCATCACTTCATGGAGGGAATGGATTACAGGTCTCTAATAGACGATTATTTCGCCAGAGGCATCTTCTACGCGATGAACACTAACAGCCTTAAAAAGCTCAGCGACCCGATCCGCTCATACTTCAACAAGCCCGAGGGGATCGACGTGATCTACGCGAATGGAGGGCTCACGGCGACCGGGGGCCACCCCGTCCAGATTTACGATTACCTGGCCGGGCAGAATATTCTGCCCGGCATGAGCCGGGAGGATATGAAGAATCAGGCATACTTCATAATCGATAATGAAGCCGACCTCGACTCGGCCTGGGGCATCATCAAGGCGGGCAAGCCGGACTTCATCAAGGTCTACCTTGAATACTCGGAAGAGTATCAGGCGCGCAAGGACGATCCGAAATATTACGGCAAGAAGGGGCTCGACCCCGCTCTGCTGCCCCGGATCGTGGCCAGGGCGCACGCGGACGGTCTGCGCGTGGCGGCCCATATCGATACCGCTATGGATTTTCATAACGCCCTGGTCGCCGGGGTCGATATAATGGCGCACCTCCCGCTTGCCAGGATCACCGACGCGGACGCTCGAATGGCCGCGAGCCGTAAGACCATAGTCGTCACCACGACCATGAGCCATCGAAAGACCGACCATGTCTCGGGGCTTGACGACATTAATCGCCATAACCTCAGGCTGCTCCACGGCGCGGGCGTGAGGCTCGCCGTGGGCACGGACGACAATTCCCGCACCGCGCTCGCCGAGGCCGAGAACCTCCATCGCCTCGGGGTATTCGACAACCTCACGCTCGTCCGGTTGTGGTCCGAAGCGTCCGCGCAAGCCATATTTCCCGGAAGGAAGATCGGTCTTCTCGAGGAAGGATACGAGGCCAGCTTCCTGGCTCTCGAGGGCAACCCGGTCGATGACTTTTCAAACGTGAAGCGGATCGCCTTTCGCTTCAAGCAGGGCCACGTCATCGGGGCCCCGGGGGCACGGGCCGGGAGCAAGTGAGAGAGCCTCCGGAGCGTTCAAATCCCTGAGAGCGCCGGGGATGCCCGGCGCTCTCAGGCTTCTCGCGAAATCCTCTCCAAAGAATCGCCCGGACTCGATTACGGAGAGAGCCAGCATCCCCGCCCTGACCCGTGCTGCCTTGTACGGCGGGCCGTTCTGTAGTAGCTTTGCGTCATGCCCGGCGATGCCTATCCAATGATTCGTGCAGTGATAATGCGATAATGTTAAAATAGTTCTGTTCGTAGAAGTATCGGACGCTTTTCTATGGGAGATAAACCATCCGCGTTGAAGAAAATCAATATACCTGAAGAAGGTATAAGGGCTCTGTTCGGCCCTTATGACGAAAACATCAAGTACCTGGAGAGCCTCGTCAGCGTGCGCGTCCATCTGCGCGGAAACGAGTTGTCGCTCGAAGGCGACGAGCAGGACGTGGCGCTCGTCGAGAGCATCCTGGAGGACTACGCGGCCCTTTTCGAAGAAGGCCGCAGGATGTCGAACGACGAGCTCAAATCGGCTTTCCGGCAGATCGCCGAAGACCGCGCGTATACTCTGCGCGACTACTTCACGAAGTCTCGCCTGAACCCGACGGGCAAGAAGCAGGTGACGGCGCGCTCGGCCAACCAGCGCCGCTACATCGAGGCGATCGATAAGCACGACATAGTCTTCGGAATAGGCCCTGCGGGAACGGGCAAGACCTACCTGGCGGTGGCGCTCGCCGTGCAGGCGCTGATGCAGAAGCACGTGAATCGCATCGTGCTCGCGCGGCCCGCGGTCGAGGCCGGAGAAAAGCTCGGCTTTCTTCCGGGCGATCTGCAGGACAAGGTCGATCCCTACCTGCGGCCGCTTTACGACGCGCTCTTCGATCTCGTCGATTATGAAAAGGTCACCAAGCTGCTCGAAAAGCGCGTGATCGAGGTCGCGCCCCTGGCCTTCATGCGCGGCCGAGCGCAACCTCTGGACAGCCTGTTGCTGACCCCTACCGGCTGGCGCAAGATGGGCGAGATCAAAGCCGGCGATTTTGTCATCGGCTCTGACGGAAAACCCTCTGAAGTTCTCGGAGTCTTTCCGCAAGGCAAAAAACAGGTTTATCGCGTGGCGATGACGGACGGCTCAAGCGCGGTCACCTGCGCCGAGCACCTCTGGCAGGTCAGAACAATGGAAGACAAGCGGCGTGACAAATCGCCGCGGGTCCTACAGACTCGGGAAATGATCGGCAATTTCAGGCGCAATCACCAGTACCGCTACGAATTGCCTTTGCTCTCCGCGCCTGTTGAGTTTCCTTACCAGCCCGTCCCGGTGGAGCCTTATTCGTTGGGATTATTGCTCGGCGACGGATGCATCTCTGATAAGGCTTCGCCGAGCTTTGCCACCGCCGACGCAGAGCTGGTGACCTCTCTCGAAAGCGGGCTTGCCGGAATGGAGTTGAAGTTCCACCGTAAATCCGCGTTTGACTATGTCATCACCAACCCGCTCGCGGGGAAAGGCGGGAACAGGCTCGAAGTGATCCGCAATCCGCTCAGGCAGGCATTACGCGGATTGGAGCTCGCCGGGACGGTGTCGGCGACGAAATTCATCCCCGAAGCTTACCTCTATAACAGCGCGGAAGTTCGCCTGGCGCTTTTGCAAGGCCTGTTGGATACGGACGGCGGCCCGGTTATGCAGGAGGGGCGGACGTGCCGCATCCAGTATTCGACAACTTCAGAGCGGTTGAAAGATGACGTGATCTTTCTCGTGCGCTCGCTTGGAGGCGTGGCGCACTGGCGCACGCGCAAAGCTGAAGGCCGGAAGCCGGGCTTTGCCAACGGAAGACCTGTGCCTTGCCGCACCGACGCTTACGTTCTGGACATCCGCCTGCCCGAAGGTATCGAGCCGTTTCGCATGAAGCGCAAAGCCAAAATCTATGAGGCGACCGGCGGCGGCCGCCCGATGCGGTTCATCAAAAACATCGAATATATAGGCGAAGCAGAGACGCAATGCATACGTGTCGATGCGCCCGACTCGCTTTATGTAACTAATGATTTTATCCTGACGCATAACACGCTCTCGGATTCGTTCATCATTCTCGACGAGGCGCAAAACACGACCTCCGAGCAGATGAAGATGTTTTTGACGCGCATAGGCTTCGGGTCGAAGGCCGTCATCACCGGCGACGTTACGCAGATAGACCTCCCCTCGGGGCGCCGCTCGGGGCTCGTGGAGGCGCAGCGCGTGGTCGGCAATGTCGAGGGGATCGAGTTCGTCTACTTCACCGATAAAGACGTCGTCCGGCACCACCTTGTTCAGATGATCATTCTGGCATACGATCAGCAGACGAAGAAATTCGAGGAGAAGCTTTGAGGAGAGTATAGTGCCGCGACATACCGAGGGTGTGTTGCAGCACTCGGATTACCATGTCCAATAAGCCTGCCCCCGCATCCCGCACGCGTCTGTATACCAGGCTGGTCACCGGATTAAAGTCTTTTTCCTCGAGCCTGTCGGACCAGTCGATAATCGACGCGGGCGTTGGCCTCTTCATCATAATCGCGCTCTCTTTCCTGTTGCTGCGCAGCTATCACGTGCCCAAGATAGAGCCGCTGCCGGCCGGCGCCGTCGCGACCGCCGATGTGATTGCGCCGGAGGACCTGAAGACCGAAGACTCGGCGGAGACCGAGCGGCTGCGCGCTCAGACGGTCGCCTCTATCCCCCCCGTATTCGACTACCAACCGAAGATCACGCGCGATATGCGCAAGAGCATAGAGCAGATGTTCGCGGCGGGCCGGGAAGCGGGGCCTGACTCGGGGGCCGATCAGCTACGCGAGGCCATAAGACAGTCGAACGGGCTCGAACTGGACGACCAGCAGTTGCAGACGTTCGTGAAGCATTCGTTCAACCCGGAGCTGGAAAGGCTGATGATCGATCACCTGGAGTCGGTGATGATGAGAGGCGTCATCGGCAGCCGGGGCCAGATCACGAGGCTCGGGGCCAACGGCTTCATCCGCCGCGACGAGAAGAGCGGTTACGAGACGACCGTGACCGACCTCTCCTCCGTTCGCGACGTGATAATCGCCCGCGCGGAGCTGCGCTCCGAGAAAGTGCTGTGGCCGGCCGAGTACAGCGCGGAAGACCGCAAGCTGCTCGGAGAGGTGCTCGGCTCCCTCATAGTCCCGAACCTCTCTTACTCCGAGGCCGAGACCGAAGCGCGGAAGACGGCGGCTCAGAAGAATATCGCTCCGATTTCGGTCGCCATCGAAAAAGGGAAGCCGATAGTGGTCAGCGGAGAGACGGTCTCTCCGGCCAAGGCCGCCCTGATGCTCGAAGCCTCACGGAGCCGGCCCGCAGGCCACATGGCGATAGAGTTCGCCGGCTCCGTCGTAATCGTGATGTTCCTCGTCATGGTCCTGTGGCAGTACCTCCGCCGCTACCAGAGCCGCCACCTGCGCGTGCGCCGCCATTTTCTGCTCCAGGTCGCGTGCTTCGCGATCACGCTCGGGCTGGCCCGGCTATTCTTCGCGCTCGCCTACGCCATCGGCGAGTGGACGACCCGCGCCCCCTTCAACTCGCAGATGGGCTACAGGTACCTGGCCCCCATCGCGGTCGGCGCGGCGCTCGTGACCATACTCACCGACGCGCAGGCGGCTTTCGTCTTCTCGGCGATACTTGCCGTCTTCATCGGAGTGCTTACGGGAAACGTAAACGTCGCGGCGTACACGCTCATGTCGAGCGTGGGCGCGATATACCACCTGCAAAATTGCCGCGACCGTACTACGCTCGTGCGCGCGGGGTTGTGGATAGGCGCGGTCAACGCCATCACGGTGCTCGGGCTCGACCTGCTCGGAGCGAACGAGCCGAGCCTCTGGATCTTCCTCTTCGACATCTTATGCGGATTCGGGGGCGGCATGCTCGCCAGCATGGTGGCCTCGATACTCCTACCCCTGTTCGAGTGGATTTTCGCTATTACGACCAACATCAAGCTGCTCGAACTCTCAAATCTAAACCTGCCGCTGCTCAAGCAGCTGGCCGAGCGCGCGCCCGGCACTTATCACCACTCCATCATGGTCGGGTTGCTGGCGGAGGCCGGGGCGGAGTCCATCGGCGGCGACGCCCTCTTCGCCCGCGTGGCCTGTTACTACCACGACATCGGTAAAGCGGTGCGGCCCTCTTACTTCGTCGAGAACCAGACCTATATGGAGAACCGGCACGACAAGCTGTCGCCGAAGATGTCGTCGATCATTCTCGCCAACCACGTCAAGCAGGGAATCGGGCTTGCCAGGCAGTACAAGCTGCCCCCCCGCATCATCTCCATAATCCCGCAGCATCACGGCACGGGATTGATGAAGTTCTTTTACTACAAGGCGCGCAAGGCCGCCGAGAACGCGGACTCGGCCGCGCTCGAACACGAGTTCCGCTACCCCGGCCCGAAGCCGCAGACCAGAGAGGCCGCAATCATTATGATCGCGGATTCGGTCGAGGCGGCGGCCCGGACCGTTCAAGACCCGACGCCGCTGAAGCTGCGAAATATGATCGATATGATCATCGCCCGCATACGCGATGACGGGCAGCTGGATGAAGCCGACATTACTCTGCGCGAGCTCAGGCTCGTGTCGGAAAGCTTCGTCAAAGTCCTCATGGGCATACATCACCATCGCATCGCCTACCCGGGGTACGATTTCAACCGCGGGACCGCCGCGCCCAAACTCGCCCCCGAGCCGACGGCGCTCGTGACGGATACTTCGGGGGCCGTACCGGCGGGAGTGGCGGCGTCGAAGAAGGTCTCTGACGCCGCTCTGAGTGACGGAATTGGCAATTGAAGTGGTCAACAGGCAGAGGCTGGTCGCCGTAGACCGGCGGCAGGCGGCCGCCCTCGCCCACGACACGCTCGCGGCAATCGGCCGCGCGGGCAAGGGCGTCACCATCGCCTTCGTGCGCGACCGCTCGATCAGAAAGCTGAACTTCGAGTTCAGGGGGAAGGACCGCCCCACGGACGTGCTCTCTTTCCCATCCCGGGAAGAAGCCGATTCCGCCGCCGCGAACGGCATCGAGCCCATATTGATCGAGCCCGAGATGATGGACCATCTCGGAGACGTTGTAATATCCGCCGACACGGCCTTGAGGCAGGCGGGAGAGGCCGGACATTCTTTCGAGCGTGAAGCGAGCGAGCTCCTGATTCATGGTATCCTCCACCTGTGCGGCTACGATCACGAGACTGACCGTGGCGAGATGAACAGGCTCGAATTGAAGCTCAGGGGGGAGTTACTTGATGGAGCCGGGCAAAGCAATCGTGGCCCCGGCTCCTTGCCAGATTAATATATGGCCATTGAATTAATCGGGGTCGGCATCGCTTTGCTGATGCTAGTCTTTCTTTCAACCATCGATAGCGCCTACGAATCGCTCAGTGAAGTATCCCTGAGAGTCATGGCCGGCGAGCACGAGGCTAGTCCCCGCTCCCGCTTCTTCAGAAAGCTGCTCGACGACCGCAGGCGCTTCGAGCTCGTCCTGATCTTCGGCACCCAGCTCTCGATCGCGGCCATAGCTCTCTTCACGCTCGACCTGGCCGGGCAGTTCAACGTCCGGGCTCGGCTCTCCGTCGCTTTTCTCGTAGTCGTCGTGATCGTCGCTATCTTTCGCCAGATGCTTCCGAGAATGATCTCCCAGAACAATCCCGAAGGGGTTTTCTGGATGCTCCTGCCTTTCTTCCGAGTCTTCTACGCGCCGTTGTCGCTACTGGTCGCCCCCATAAGCGCGTTCCTCGAGAAGGCCAGGCGCCCCGAGGAAGAGACGGAGGGCGCCCAGGAGGAGCACGAGGAAGAGACCATGGAAGAGATACAGGCCTTCCTCGATGTCGGCGAAGAAGAGGGCATAATCGAGGAGTCGGAAGGCGAGCTGATCCAATCGATCATCGAGTTCAGGGATACCCTGGCCGGAGAGGTCATGCGCCCGCGCCCGCAGATAGTCGCCATCGAAGAGCACGCGACGGTGGCCGATGCGCGCCGCCTCATCATCGAATCCAAGTACTCGCGCATTCCGGTCTATCGCGGCCAGATCGACGACATCCGGGGAATAATCTACGTGCGCGACCTGCTGTTCTACTGCGAAGACGATAAGTCGCAGACGCCCGTGAGCGTGTGCCTTCGCCCCGCCTATTTCGTGCCCGAGAGCAAGTCCATCAGGGAGCTGCTCGAAGAGATGCAGAAGGCCAAGGTGCAGATAGCCATGGTGATCGACGAGTATGGAGGCGTGGCGGGGCTTATCACCATAGAGGACATAATCGAAGAGATCCTGGGCGAGATCGAAGACGAGGACCGCGCGAGCGTCGCCGACGGCATCACCAGGCTGGAGAACGGCTCTTACCTGGTCGACGGCAGCGCTGAGATCAGAAAGATCGAGCTGTTGTATGATAAAGAGGTCGAAGCGGACGATTTCACGACCGTCGCCGGGCTCATCATCAGCGAGATGGGGCACGTGCCGGCGCCGGGCGAGGTGCTGGAATTCAAGGGGCTCCGATTCGAGATCATGGATTCCGACGGCAAGCGCGTTAACCGCGTCAGTATCTACGCGATTGAAGAGCCGGCTCCGGGCCTGCCCGGCGACGGGCCGCCGGAGGCCGCGAGCGAATAGATCGGTGCAGCAAGAATGCCAGACCACATGTCAGACCAAATTTCCGACCAGGATGCCGGACGCCGGGACGACGGCCGCGAGCCCGAAACGGGCAAGCTCGAAAAGCTAAAGACCGGCACGGTCGCGCTCATAGGCCGCCCGAACGCGGGCAAGTCGACCTTGCTCAATAAAGTTGTCGGCGAGAAGATCGCGATCGTCTCCGATAAGCCGCAGACGACCCGCACGCGCATCAGCGGCGTGCTGACGAGAGCCGAAGGGCAGATCGTCTTTCTCGACACGCCGGGGATACACAAGCCGGGCTACTCGCTCAATCGCCGGATGATGTCTATAGTCTCGGGCGCGCTGTCGTCGGTCGACCTCGTACTCCTGATGATCGACGCGACCAAGGCAATGGGCTCCGGCGACCGCTTCGTCCTCGATATGGTCAAGCGCGTCGGCACGCCCGCGTTCCTGGTGCTGAATAAAGTCGATGCGATGCGCGACAAGAGCCGTCTCTTCCCGTTGATCGAGGCCTACGCGGCCGAGCGCGAATTCGCCGAAGTCTGGCGCGCCATGCCCAAATGGGTCGCCTCGCGCACGCTGAAGTCGGTCGGCC
>DATLMR010000186.1:0-11506 GCA_035537555.1 Blastocatellia bacterium | reverse complement strand
AGAGAAGCTGTCCGACGAGGAGCTGCGCGAGCGGACGGAGAGGTTTCGCGAGCTCGTGAACCGCCGCGTGCAAGAGAGAGGGATAACGGGTGACACGCAGGAAGAACGGCAGACGGCCCTGCGAACGGTGATAGACGAGGTGCTCGAGGAGATACTGCCCGAAGCTTTTGCGGTAGTTCGCGAGGCCTCGCGCCGCACGACGGGGATGCGCCATTTCGACGTCCAGCTCATCGGCGGAATGGTGCTGCACCGGGGGATGATCGCCGAGATGAAGACCGGCGAAGGCAAGACGCTCGTCGCGACGCTCCCGGCTTACCTGAACGCGGTCGCGGGCCGCGGCGTCCACATCGTGACCGTGAACGATTACCTGGCAAAGCGCGATACCGAGTGGATGGGCAAGATTTATCGCCACCTCGGGCTCACGGTCGGCTGCATCCAGCACGACATGGACGACTCGGAGCGCAAGGAGGCCTACAACGCGGACATCACCTACGGCACGAACAACGAGTTCGGCTTCGATTACCTGCGCGACAACATGAAATTCGACCCGGCCGCGATGGTGCAGCGCGGGCACTACTACGCGATAGTCGACGAGGTCGACTCCATCCTCATCGACGAGGCGCGGACCCCGCTCATCATCTCGGGCGCGTCGGAAGACTCGACCGAGAAGTACTACGTCGCCAACGACTGCGTGATCCGCCTGAAGGCGGAACAGCAGAAGCGCGTGGCAGAGATCAAGAAGGCCGAGGGCGACGTCGACATCAAGCAGGACCCGCGCCTGGTCTATCACGTCGACGAGAAGCAGCACACCGCGTCTCTCACCGAGGACGGCGTCGAAACGGCCGAGCGCTTCCTCGGCTCCGGCAACCTCTACGACCCGGCGAACCTGGAATTGCTGCACTGCGTTGAGCAGTCGCTCAAGGCGCACACGCTCTATCACCTCGACAAGCAGTACATCGTCAAAGACGGCGAGGTCATAATCGTCGACGAGTTCACGGGGCGCGTGATGCCGGGCCGCCGCTGGAGCGACGGCCTGCACCAGGCCGTCGAATCGAAGGAGGGCGTGAAGATCGAGGCGGAGAACCAGACGCTCGCGACGATCACGCTCCAGAACTATTTCCGAATGTACGCGAAGCTCGCGGGGATGACCGGCACGGCGGAGACCGAGGCGTCCGAGTTCGCCAATATCTATAAGCTCGACGTAGCCGTCGTCCCGACCAACCGCGCCATGGTCCGCCAGGACTTTTCGGACGTCATCTACCGGACGGAGCGCGAGAAGTTCGAGGCGGTCGTCAAGGAGATCCAGGAGCTTCACAAGAAGGGGCAGCCCGTGCTGGTCGGCACCGTCTCGGTCGATAGCTCGGAGCAGTTGTCCGCGCAGCTCAAGAAGCTCCGCGTCCCTCATAACGTCCTGAACGCCAAGCCCGAGCACGCCGGCCGCGAAGCCGACATAGTCGCGCAGGCCGGGCGCAGGAACCAGGTCACCATCGCCACGAACATGGCCGGCCGCGGCACCGACATCCTGCTCGGAGGCAATCCCGAGTTTCTCGCCAGGCAATTCCTCAGGGAGCGAGAGATCAATCCCGACGAGGCGACCGAATCGCAATGGCAGGACGCCTTCGCCCGGGCAAAACAGATAACCGACGCCGAGCACTCCGACGTCGTCTCGCTCGGGGGCCTTCACATCCTCGGCACCGAGCGCCACGAGTCCCGCCGGATCGATAACCAGCTGCGCGGCCGCTCGGGCCGCCAGGGCGACCCCGGCTCTTCGCGATTTTTCCTCTCGCTCGAAGACGACTTGATGAGGATATTCGGAGGCGAGCGCATCAAGGGGCTCATGCTCAGGCTCGGCATGGAAGAGGGCGTGCCGATCGAATCGAGGCTCGTCTCGAAGCGGATAGAAGGGGCGCAAAAATCGGTCGAGGGACACAACTTCTCCATCCGCAAACACCTCCTCGAATATGACGACGTGATGAACAAGCAGCGCGGGGCCATCTACACGATGCGCCGCAACCTGCTGATGGGATTCGAAGGAGACACGCCCGAAGAGCAGAACGCCAGCCAGCGCGAAACCGTCATGGAGATGGCCGAGGGCATATTCAACAGCTTCATCGATCAATTCCTGCCGAAGGAACAGAGGCCGGATGAGTGGGACCTGCGCGGATTAAAAGAACAGCTTCGCCTGGTCTTCGGCTTCGACGCCGACCACGAAGGCCTCGACATCGAAAGCATGGGGGCCGAGGAAGCGCGCCACGTCATCTGGAAGAGACTCGAAGAACGGTACTCCGAGAAAGAAGTGCAGGTGGGCGTCGAGGCCATGCGCAATCTCGAGCGATACATCATGCTCAATATAGTAGATTCGCAGTGGAAAGATCACCTGCTCGCGCTCGACCATCTCAAGGAAGGCATCAGCCTGCGCGGCTACGCGCAGAAAGACCCGCTCGTCGAGTACAAGCGCGAGTCGTTCCACCTGTTCGAGGCCATGCTCGACCGGATCGACACGGAGACCGTGCGTTACCTGTTCAACTTTCAGGTGCAGGTGACGACCTCGATCGAGCAGCAACTGCTCGAACGCCGCCGCCGCCAGCGCCGCGGGAGGGTGGCCTTCACCAAGGCCAACGAGACGGCTTTCGCGGGCGGCGAAGAAGAGCAGTCGAAGCCCGTCCGGAACAAAGGCCCCCGAGTCGGCCGGAATGAAGCCTGCCCGTGCGGCTCTGGCAAGAAGTACAAGAAGTGCTGCGGCGCTCTATAGCCTATAGCGCCTCGCCTTGAAAAGAGGGCGCGCTTCTGCGCGCCCTCTTTTATTCCGCCCGGTTCCGCAACGGACCCGATTTAAACATAGTATTGAACCCTTCGAAGATATGTAGTACTCTCCGCTCGCCGCCTGCCCCTTGAAATATCACCCGCAAACAGTCGAATCGGAGTCGCCATCTCTGCCAATATTCTACAATCCTTAAAGACGGGCGCGGCGCCTCCCGCCGTCAAGCTCGCGGCGGCCAGGGGGCTGCTCCCGCTCGCCAACGAGCAGATCCTCGAAGTGCTCGTGGCGCTCCGCAACGACGCGAGCCCCGATATATCCTCCGCGGCTTCGGCGACCCTCGATACTCTCGACCCGGCTTCCTTCATCGCGCTCGCGGGAGACGTGGAGTCCGCGACGGATGTGCTCGCCTTTCTGTGCACGTGGCCGCGCGCCACGCGAGAGGTGGTCGAAGCCGCCGTCTTCAATCGCGCGACCCCGGACGCCGCGCTCGCCTTCGTTGCCGCGCGGAGCCATGACCCGGCCATAATAGAAGCCATATCGCTCAAACAGCAGAGCCTCATCCGCTCGCCCGAAATAATAGAAGCCATACTCGTTAATCCCGGGCGGACTCCCGAGGCCGAGCGGCGGGCTCGCGAAGTCCGCGAGGAATTCTTCGATAAACAGTTCGGCGCCAATATGGTCGCCCAGGAGCAGCGCGTGCGCGCGGACGCGGACGCGGCAGCCCGCTCACTACAGGAGGCCGAGCGCCATACCGTAAGCATCGGGGGCATAGACGACCTCATTCGCCTGGGCCTCATAGAAGCGGACGTGGACGATTCGGTCATCGCAGAATACGAAGACGAGTTCGGCCCTTTCGATACCCGGCCGCCGGGAATAGAGCAGCAGCTCGAAATCGAGCAGGTGGTCAGAGAGGTCGAAGCCGAGCACGGCGAGATATCGCCCGATCGAAAGCCTATATTTCAACAGGTCGCGCTGATGAGCATCAAAGATCGCGTCATGCTCGCCATCAAAGGAACGCGCGAGGCCCGCACGATACTCGTGCGCGATGCCAATCGTATAGTCGCCGCGGCCGTCATGCGTAACCCTCGCCTGACCGATACTGAAGTCGAGAGCATATCCTCGATCAAAACCGTGCCGGAAGACGTGCTTCGCCAGATAGGGCAAAATCGCGCCTGGACGCGCTCCTACACCGTCATCCATAACCTCGTCCGCAATCCCCGCACGCCGATCGCCATCGGCCTCGGCTTTCTCAATCGCATTCAGACCCGAGACATGCGGGCGCTCTCTTTGAACAAGAATATCCCGGACGTTATCCGCACGACCGCCGCGCGAATGTATATCAAGCGGAGCGGCGCTTAGTTTAAATTACTCTTGGGCTGCGCCTATAACCTTTCTATCCATCAGGGTCGCCAACTTCTATACAACCCGCGCGTAAACTTCTATACAGTCTGCTCGTAAATTACCCGTTCGGGGATCGGAATGAAATAACCGGCCCTGGCATCCGCCGCGACGGAAAATGCGTCGGTCTCGACGCGTACCTCGCTCCCTCTCTAGATCAATCGCGCGAGGTGGAGTAATTCTGTACAGGTTTGTACTATAAGCTTGCATTTTTACCTCAACTATTTTGCGACGGTATTTCTCATCTCAACAACCCGCCCGCATAAGCCTTGAATCGAAGCCCTCAATCCAATTCAAGCTCGTTAAGAATCAGCTGGCATAAACATTGCTTAGGAGATACCGAGCATGGCGAGGACCTGCTCCGCGAACGTGCGTATTTGAAAGAGGCGGCGAGGAGTTGGCAGGCCGTTTGAGATGTTGGTTGACTAAGACGAGGAGATCTTTATGCTGATTATCATTGCGGCAACAGTTTTAGCTCTTGCATTCAGCCTTTACATGATAAAGAGTCAAAAGACTGACCCGAGCCAGTTGAGAGAGCCGCGTGGGTCATTGATGACCGTAGGTGTTCAGATAATCTGTGGAGATTGCTCCGGGGACGACGAGCGCCCCGTGAAGACATACCTTGACCGCTTCGGTAATTGCGGGCATTGCGGAGGGCATAGCTACGAGCTTGCGGCGAACCGGGCCGTTTACGCCCATCACCTGAGGGCCGCGCGCCTGGCCGAATACGATAACGCGACGAATCCCGGCCGCGTTATTCCTTTCGAATCGCCGTCACGCTCTGCGCGGGCCGACAAGATCGCCGTATAGCATATCGAGTTTAATCGCGGGGGAAAAGCCGGAGCTAGCTCCGGCTTTCTTTATTGATGGGCGATTTGAAAATGGCGATACGAGGCCATGCCCGCCGTCCTCGCGCCGATCTTTGAACGAGCAAAATGCGCGACTGGTAAAAGGCAGAATGCTCTATTTAATCCGCCGGTAATCTTCCGGGTAATCGAAATCGGTTAGCACCGTGTCGCTTGCTACTTCTATTTTGAGCAGCCTGTCCGCGTGGGCATGCACGACTTCGCGCAGGCCCTGAGACGGGTCCATCTCGAGTATCTCGTCTTTCAGGCTCAGGTCGATTACGACGGGATGACCGTTTTTGCCGCCGTAGCTCGGCACCACGACGAGCGGCCGCGAGCGCTCGTAGCTGTCTATGACCAGGTTGAATATGTCGGCTCCGATCTGCGGCTGGTCCACGAGCGCGACGAGCATTCCATGCGCTCCATCCGAGATTGCCCGCACGCCTTGTTTGATAGAAGAGCTCATGCCCGCCCGGTAATCGGGATTGTGTGCGAATCGCACGGGCCTTCCGCTCAGGGCGCTTCGCACGTCGGCCTCGCGGTAGCCTGTCACGACTATCACTTCGCCCGCTCGCGACTCTAGAAGATTATCCACGGAGCATTCGACGAAAGTCTTGCCTCGAAACGTGAGAAGTTGTTTGAAATCGATCATCCGCCGCGACTCTCCCGCGGCCAGGAGCAATGCTGAGATCATCTATGAAGTCTCCGCCCTCGTGAAGATTTACCTGATTGAAGCACATGGCATGATTACTCGGAAAGCGATAATCGCTATATTATAAAGTCGGATTCGGGATAAACTCAAAAGGGGTTCTTATGGCTTCCATTCGGTCGGTCTTCAAGCTCTCAAGCGCGGGATACTCTGCCATGCTCCTGGGCCTTCTCGTCGCCCCGGTCGTGATCGCGCAATCTCAGGAGGCCCGGTACGCCAACACGCAGCTCGGCGTATCGTTTCAGCCGCCCCCGGGCTGGACTGCCGATAACGTTGTTCGCTATCTCGGCCCGGAGCGCGAAGACGGGACCTGGCCCGTCCTCACCCTTATTTCGCACGATTCGGCGCTCGATCTCAGCGACGCCGGGACCGAGTCCCTTTCGCGCGAGATGATCGACACGCTCGAAGGCCAGGGCGCCGGGAACGTCCAGGTAGCGGACCGCCGGAAGAGGACCATAAGCGGGCTCGACGCTTTTCAGATGGACCTGACCTATCAGCAGGGGGGAGTCCCCGTCCGCCAGCGCCTGGTCTATCTCCCGGTCGCGGAGCACAGGCGGACCTATCTCTTCACTCTGGTCGATACCGCGAAGCGATTCAATGAATCGGCGCCCGCGGTCGAAAGCGCCGTCGCTTCGTTTACGCCCGCGGTCTCTCGCTCCGCTGACGCAGGTCCGCAGGCGTCCGCGGAAACCGGCGCGGGGATGTGGACCCTTCCGCTGGTCGTTCTGGGGGTGATCGCCCTGGGCGTCGTGATCGCGGCGATATACCTGCTGGTGCGAAAGCGCGTGCCCGCTTAAGGAGCTTACTCGCGGGCTTTGTAGTCTTTCCGACATATTCCGAGCCCCGGATTGTCGCCGTGAAACTTGTCCTGTAGAATAGAACCAAAGCGCGGCGCGGAATAAGGCTCAAATAATAAGCGTAGAGATCGGGGAAGCGAATCAACCCTGAGGGCTTTCGCGGCATCTAAGCGTTTGAAAGATTCAGAGTATTTTGAGAGGAAAAGATGTTATCAAAGCTGAAGGATTTCAGAACAGTGATCTCGATGGTGGTCTTGGCCGCGTGCTTGAGCCTTACGGCGAGCGCGCAGGATTTGACCTTTGTCACGCCCGACGGGCAGACGAGGGCTCTTTCGGGCGAGCGTGGCAAGGTGGTCGTCCTGCTCTTCGGAGGCGTACAGGACCCGCAGTGTCGCGACGAGTTCAAGGCGCTTCAATCGCTTTCGGAACGTTACAGGGGGAAGGACGTCAGCATTTACTGGGTGAGCGTCGATTCATCCGGGATAGTGCCCGACTCTCGCCTGACGAACCCTTGCGGCGCGGCCGGCTCGGTCGTCGTTCTGCGCGACCAGAATCGCGCGGGCTTCAAGCGGTACAGCGGAAGAGTGGCACAGCTGCCGACGGTCGTCGTGCTCAATCAGCAGGGCGAGCTTCAGGGTCAGCCTCGCGGCGGCTTCAACCCCAATTCCGATTTCATAAACGACCTGGCGAACGTAATAGACGGGCTGCTAGGGCAGAAGTAAGAACCCGAAAGCAGCGTCCCGCCACGTCACGCGGGCCATATTCGATAGAACAGGCGGCGGTCTCCTTACGGGTACCGCCGCCTGTTTTTTCTCTTCCGCCTCATCCGGCTGGCGTGCGCGTTTTGTCTCTGATAAAACTTGGCTTGATGACAAATACAGACAAATCTGCTCTCCTCGATTACTTCCAGGAGTGCCACGCGGAGGTGCTTGAGCTGGTCCGCCATCTGGTCGATCAGGAATCCATGTCCCGGCAACCCGAGGCGACGACGCGAATAGCGGAGAGCCTCGGCGACAGGCTGGCCCGGGAAGGCGCATCAGTGGACCTCATAAGTGATGCAACCTATGGCTCGACTTTGCGGGCGCGATACTCCACGGGGGAGAGCTCGGATGAAGCGAAGCATCTGCTGGTGGTGGGTCATCTCGACACCGTGTGGCCTCTCGGCACGCTCGCCTCGCGCCCGTTTCGCGTCGAGGACGATCGGGCATACGGGCCTGGAATATTCGATATGAAGTCGGGCGTGGCCATCGCCTCTTTCGCCATGCGGGCGCTCAGGGAGGTGGGGCGCGGGACCGGGCGCGTCGTGACCATGCTGATGACCTGCGACGAAGAGACCGGCAGCCACTTCTCTCGCGAGATCATCGAGGACGAGGCCCGCGGCGCGCTGGCGGCCCTGGTGCTAGAGCCGCCCATTCCCGGCGGAATAGTCAAGACCGGTCGCAAGGGCGTGGGAGAGTTCGAGCTCGTGGCTTACGGGCGGCCCGCGCACGCGGGGAACGACCCTCGCGCGGGCATAAACGCGATAACCGAGCTGGCGCACCACGTCCTCGCCATCGACGCCTTGAGCGATTACGAGCGCGGCACCACGCTCAACGTGGGAGTCGTTCGGGGGGGCGTGCTCTCTAATGTCGTCCCGGCTGAAGCCCGGGCCTCGATCGACATGAGGTTTCAAACCGAGGAAGAGGGCGCGCGAATAACCGAGGCCCTGTCCGCGCTCAGACCCGTGCTGGACGGCTCTCGCCTGGAAGTGACGGGCGGCGTAAACCGGCCTCCCCTGGTTCGGACTTCAGAGATCGGGCTGCTGTTCGAGCACGCGAAGAAGCTGGCGGCTGAAATAGGCTTCGAGCTGAAAGAAGGCTCGGTCGGCGGCGGCTCGGACGGCAACTTCATAGCGGCTCTGGGCGTGCCGGTCCTCGACGGGCTGGGCGTGGACGGCGCGGGCGCGCACGCGGAGCACGAGCATATCATCGTGAGCGACATACCCCGCCGCGCGGCCCTGATCGCGCGATTGATCGAGACCCTCTAGGTCATTCTTCAGATGGGCGCGCTCCCAGGCAGCAGCCTCTTGAGCCGAGCGTGGACTTCGATGACTCTGCGGCGGGTCTCTTCAAAATCTCCGGAGGTGTCTATCTCGAAGTCGGCGTACCGGCGCTTTTCGTCCGAGGGCATCTGCGCCGCCACCCTGCGCTCCGCGTCTTCGCGCGTGATTCCGTTGCGGCGCATCAGGCGCTCGATCTGTATCTCCGGCCGGCAAAAGACCACGATCAATTTATCGAATCTCTTATACCCGCCCGATTCGATCATCAGCGCGGCATCGACTATCGCGATCGCGTTCGGATCCCGCGCCTCGGCCGCCGCGAGCAGCCTGTTCTGTTCCTCGATGACTCGCGGGTGAACTATCTCGTTGAGGCGCTTACGCCGCGCGGCGTCGGCGAACACGATCGCGCCCAGCTTCACCCGATCGATAGAGCCGTCACCCGCGAGCACCTCCCGCCCATACTCGCGGACGATGCCGTCATATGCCTCGCGCCCCGGCTCCATCACCGAGTGCGCTATCTTGTCCGCATCGAACGTTGCGCAGCCGAGCTCCGAGAGTATCGAGATGACGAAGCTCTTGCCGACGGCTATGCTGCCTGTGAGGCCTATCTTGAGCATAAGAGCGAATCTATTATTGGCCCCGTTATTCGGTGAGCGCGCGCGCGGGGCGCGGACGGGTTACTCCCATTGCTCGGGCAGAGGCTCGCCTTCGATCAGCTTGCCGAGCGCGGTCTTTCCTCCGAAATCGTTCACGATCTTTTCGTCCAGGTCATCGGCAACTCGCGCAATGGCGGAGAGGCTCGCGTAAAGCTCTTCGCGGTCCATCGAGTCTCCGAGGATGGAATGCGTGAGCAGAACGGTCCCCTTGCCGTCGGCTCCGATCGACAGGCCGAAGCCGCCCAGCACGAGCCTCAGGTTGTACGTGAGGAGGTAACGCATCAACGCCTCCGTTACCTCGACGTCGACGACGACGTAGGAGAATACCTCGACGCCCGCCTTCTTCTCGCCTATCGGAAACGTGCGCGCGTAGACGAAGGTGGACCCCTCCTGCATGGCGAAGGTGTCATCGACCGCCTTTACGTTCACCTCGCCGAAGAGCGAGTGCAGGTAATCGCGGGTCTTCTCGTAAACCCTCTTATGAGTTTCGGTCTTGAATTTCATTTGACTCTGAAAGGTGCTTCTCTTCGGGGCTGCGCAGAGCGATCTTAACCGTTTCGCTCTCCACCCAAACGGCGACCTGCGGGCGCGTCGCGGCGTTGCGGTCGATCCGCAGATGCGTAAAGGGGATGACGATCGTCTCCTGCCACAGGCGTTCAAGCTGCGCGAGGCTCTTGCGCTCGGCGGCAAGCTGCTCGGCAAAGAAGCCCGCCAGTCGCGGGTCCATGTTGATCTTGATCGGCTGGGCGGCTTCGAGCCGCTCGCCCAGAGCCTCGAGCCGCTCGGCGATTATCTGCTCGGTGGCGAGCCGGTCGAGCACTTGAAATTCGATCACCTCGTCTATGCAGGCGATGAGAGATTCGGCCAGCTTCGCCCCCTGCCTGTGCTCGCGGACCAGGGAGCCGGTGCTGAGCGACCCCGTGCTCCCGCGCCTCTCTTCGTGCTCTTCCGTGTGCGGAAGGAATCCGACCTGCACCGACCTGCTCGTCTCCCCCGTCTGCGACAGAGACATTACGACCGTCGTGTTCGAAAGAGAGATTCGCGCGCCCGACGAGTCGGTGAACCTGCCCTGCTCGAAGGCTTCGCCGAGGAACTGCTGGACGACCTGATGAGCGAGGTCGATGTTGCGGAAGTAGAGGACCGAATGCGGGTTGTCTTCGGCCGCTTTCGAGAGCAGCCCGCTTCGATCTCCATACCCTACGTAGCCCGGTTCAGCTCCGACCAGCCGCGAGATGGACCAGCTTTCGGTGAACTGGCTCATGTCGAACTCGATCATCTTCTGAGGCGAGCCGTAAAGGAACCTTGCGAGCGCGGTGGCCATTTCGTGCTTGCCTACGCCCTCCGGCCCCACGAAGAGGAAGACGCCGTCGGGCTGTTCGGGCCTCAATTCGAGCTTCAGCTTGGCAATTCGCGCCACGCGCGCCACGTCGCGCACCGCGCGCGGCTGGCCCGGCACCGCCGCGTTGAGAAATTCCTCCAGCCGCTCCAGGCGCTCGGCCGGGTCTTCATCCATGATCTCAAGCGGCAGCCCCGTGGTCTCCGAAAGCGTCTCGGTGACGCTGTCGCGCGTGAGGCGGTCGTGCCCGGCGAGCGTGGCCTTGGCCGCCGCTTTGTCCAGAAGGTCGAAGGCCTTGTCGGGGAAGCTGCGGGAATGCAGATAGCGGTCCGACATGTCTACGATCAGAGTGATGACGTCATCCTCTATCTTTATTCCGTGGTAGGACTCGAACGCGCTGCGCGATTGAGAGAGGATCCGGCGAGTCTCTTCGGGTGAAGGCTCTTCGATAGTGATTGTTGAGAAGCGGCGGGCCAGCGCTTCGTCCCGCGCTATGTACTTATAGTATTCCGCGAGCGTCGTGGCCCCGATACAGGTTATCTCGCCCTTGGAGAGCGAGGACTTCAAAAGGTTAGCGATGTCGCCGACCCCGCCCGCGCCTCCCGCGCTCAAGAGCGTATGAATCTCGTCGAAGAAGAGAATGACGTCGCCCGCCTTGCGCACGTCTTCGAGCAGGCGCTTCAATCTCTCTTCCAGGTCGCCCGCGAACTTCGCGTCCGCGAGCAGGCGCAGCCTCGACACTTCGAGGATCCTCTTGCCGCGCAGCCTGGCCGGCACTCTCCCTTCACACAGGCGAGAGGCGATCGCCGTGACCAGGGCGGTCTTTCCCACGCCCGGCTTGCCTATCAGCAGGGGATTGTTCTTCAGCTTGCGGCAGAGCGTTTCGAGCACGGCCGTGATCTCCCGCTCGCGCCCCACGAACGCGTGGACGGAGGTCGCCCGCGACTCTTCGGCGAGATCGCCGCA
>DATLMR010000185.1:0-12637 GCA_035537555.1 Blastocatellia bacterium | reverse complement strand
CGCGGCCCGGGCTTCCGACAGGCAGGTCGCGGTGGTCGCCAGCGGAGACCTGAGCCACCGCCTGGTGGTCGGCGGGCCGTACGAGTTCGAGCCTACCGCCCACCTCTTCGACGAGCAGGTCGTTCAGGCCATAGCCGGCGGAAACCCGGATAGCATTGCGCTGATCAATCCCGAGCTGAGACAGCGCGCCGGAGAGTGCGGTTACCGCTCGATATTGATCGCCCTCGGCTGCGTCGAGCATGAGGCGGCCGGCCCCCGGGTCCTCAGTTACGAGGGCCCCTTCGGGGTCGGCTATATGGTCGCCGTCCTGTCGGAAGCGCGCGGCGAACCTCCCCTCTGAGGCGCGCGGCACGGCGCAGAGCAAAATCTGAATGTGGGAATGAGTATGGAGCTAAGACTCAAAAATAGCACCGTCCGAAGCTGGCACCCGGAAGATGTCGATTCACTTACCAGACACGCGGACAATCCGAAGATATGGAGGAACGTCCGCGACGCGTTCCCGCATCCTTACACGCCGGAGGACGCGGTGGAGTGGATTCAGCGCGCGACCCGGCAAATCCCGGAAACGAGCTATGCCATCGCCGTCGACGGGGCTGCCGTCGGGGGCATCGGGCTCATACTGAAAGATGACGTGTATCGCCGCTCCGCCGAGATCGGCTACTGGCTGGGCGAGCCCTACTGGGGGCGGGGCATTGTGGTCGAGGCCGTGCGCGCCCTCACGGATCACGCTTTCGCTACCTATGATCTATGCAGAATCTTCGCGGGCGTCTTCGAGTGGAATAATGCCTCCATCCGCGTGCTGGAGAAAGCGGGCTATACCCTTGAAGCTCGTTTGAGGAAAGCGGTCACGAAGGAGAGCCTCACAGTCGATGAGCTTGTGTACGCGATGATTCGAGAATAACAGCGGAGGATGTATGGAAACTCTCTCGAAGATTATCGCGCCCCAGGACCTCGCGCGGGCGGCGGTCGAACGTTTCATCCGGGACGGAGTCGTGATCGATCCGCCCGCGCGCCCCGAAGGCATACTCGCCCAAAGCGCCGGAGCCTTCGTGACCATAAGGACCACCGGCGAGAGACTGCGCGGCTGCATCGGCACGGTCTCGCCTTCGCGCGAAACCATCGCCGAAGAGATCATTCAAAACGCGATAAGCGCGGCCACTCGTGATCCGAGATTCCCTCCCGTGGCCCCGCAGGAGCTGAGCCATTTAACCTATGGGGTCGACGTGCTGATGCCGCCCGAACAGGCGAGAGGGATCGAAGACCTCGATCCCTCTCGGTACGGCGTCATAATCGAGTCGCAGAGCGGGCACCGGCGGGGGCTCTTGCTGCCCCGCATCGACGGCATCGAGACTCCAGAGCAGCAATGGCGCGCGGTCCATCAGAAAGCGGGCATCAATCTCGGAGATCCCGTGCGCGTAGAGCGATTCATGGTCACTCGATTCGGCAAGGATTGAAGCTCAGTCGCCCGCGACCAGGGCCGACATCATCCACCTGCCCTTCACCCTGGTGAAGCTCGCGCGGTAATCGACGGGGCTTCGCAGAAATCCGCGGGAGACGAACCCGTCTCTACCGGCCGGTGTAACGATCCTGACCCAATCGCCCGCCTTCTTTTCGGCTACTCCTTGAGGAGCCTTGACCAGATCATATGAAAGCGTCGAGACGACCGGGGAAGACGGGTCGGGCTTCTGCCGGACGTTGACGTTCTCTCCGATTACCGCGAGGTAGTCGAAGGAGTCGACATCTTCGGGGAAATTGCTGTAGACGTACGGGGCCCAGAAATCGCTGCCCTTTCCGGCTTTCCGAAAAGCTCCGCCGAGAGACAGTACCTCGACCAGAGTATCCCAGAGCTTGCTGTCGGAACGCTCGGGCATCCACTTCCTACGGAACTCGTTGATGCCTCCGTTATCTCCGAAACCGGTCCTGATCCGGGGATGCACGGCGCTCATCACAAACTTCGAGTCGTGATTCTTCGCCGCTTCGAGCAATCGATCTCTGAAAACCAGAAAGGACTTGTCCTTGTAGGCTTCGTCCACGGGCAGAAGCTTTCGCCCCTGCTGCCGTGCGCCGGCCTGCGCGGATAGAGAGACAAGCAGAGAGATCAGCGTGAGAGACGACGCCGTTGAAAATATCCTCAGCATGGTATTTGGATTCATTCGCCCACGCTCGCGTTGCGCCGGGCTCGGGTCGAGGGAAGGCTCTCGACTACGCGCTCCGGTAGTCCATCTGGATGCGAATCTTCTCTTTGACTTCGGGGCCGGCTAATTTCTCGCAAAGGTACAGGCCGAGATCGAGAGCGCTGGATACGCCCCTCGCGGTTATGACTTCGCCTTCATCGACTATTCTTCGATCGACGACCTCTTCGCAATACGGGCGAAGCTCGTCAAACGACGTGCGGTGTGTCGTCGCCCGCTTCCCTTTCAGGAATCCCGCCGCCCCAAGCAGGACCGAGCCCGTGCAGACGGAGGCCTTCAGCCTGCAACCTTTCGCCGTCTTCAGCCATTCGATGAACTCCGGGTCGCGGGCCAGGCGCCTGGTCCCGTACCCTCCCGGCACGATGAGGAGGTCGAATTCCTCGAGCGATTCTCCCACGCTCGTCGGGACGAAGCGAAGCCCCGCGCCGTCAGAGACATCTCGCGTGGGCGAGCATACTTCCCAGCTAAGCCCCCCGACGAAGCCCATGGTCTTCAACCGCGTAACCGGATCGAAGATGCCGACGAAGTCGAGCGCGGTCATCCCCTCGAATATGATGAAGGCGACTTTCATGATCCTCCTGATCGCGGGCCGCACTCGGCCCTCCGCGCGGCTACCACGGGATTGGGAACAGTATCCAGGAAAGGAGGAGGCCGATGCCGAGGAACGCTCCGAATACCTTCAGACCGTGAATGGCCCGGTCTCGCATGTTGTCGTGTTTCGGCTCTATGGCGGCAAGGACTGTCGCGGCTATCGCCGCGTAGAGCGACATCATCAGCACGTGCATCAGCGTTTCCTCCCGGCCGCTACGTCGTACGCGTCATATATAACGAGGTAATTGAGCAATCCCGCCAGAAAGAGGAACGTGTTTCCGTACTCGAAAGTCGCCGCCTCCGGCCTGGGCATCGTTCCGAACCCGAGAAGATAAGAGACGATATAGCAAAGGCCCGAGCCTATCTGCGCCAGGAACCAGAGCACCGTTATGAGGTCGAAGTGGAGGGCTGATGGCGGGTCGGCCGCGGTCGGCCAGAAGAGCCGGCCGTGAAGGGCCAGGCCCAGGATGAAGGTTCCCGTGAGCACTATCATAAAAAGCAGCCCGCGCCCCACCTTGCCGAGAATAAGATGGCCCGCTCCCGGTATCAGCCATCCAAGAAGGACCGCCGCCGTCCGCCTGCCCGCCGGGTAGGGCCTCGGGGCCTCGTACGTGCCGCGCTCTGCGTAATCGCGAGGTATGCCGCCGCTCAATTCATCTCTAGTTTGCAAGGCCAGCTCCTTTTGAGGATTTCAGTCAAACAAGTGTAAGTGGCCGTCGTAAATAGTGTCAAGCAACGCGAAAATATATAGGCGGCCCGAGGGGATCGATCTACCTGGCGCTCGCTCAAAGATGGTCCCCGGAGGCGCTTTCGTGCCCCCGGCCGCCCCTTTATCGGCGGTTTTGCGGGAGTCAGAGTCTCTTGATTTGACCGGTCCGTTCCGCTATTATGAGCACATCTCAAGTTACGATAGCTGGGGTAATTTAATAATATGAGACTCATCGTGGGCCGCGTCTCACGAAACCCAAAGCAAAGTCTTCCAGCGGGATGATGCCCTCCGCGGTAAATCTCCCGCCGGCGCTCGGAAGCGAGGTGCAGGATGGGAGAACGAACCACCAATCGCCAGATACTCAAGCTTAAAGCCGAAACACTTACGGAGCCCGAAATCAAAGAGGTGCTCGACTACATAAATATAATGGAGTCGCTGGGCGAGCAAGCCTCCAGGCCCGACCTGTTCGACGACGAGTTGTTGAATCTGCTGGCCGATGCGTTAGAGAATCGCCGCGCGAGGATGGTGAGCGAGTGGGAGCGCGTGAGGCGCAAAGCCGATCACCGGGCAGCCTACTTCACGGCCGGCGGGCGAGGTCTTTAGAAGGTAAAGATATTTGCGGATCAGATCTCGGTTCTCAACCATTCTCTCGAAAACAGGCTTTTCTCTTCTGCTACTGCTGGCAGCGGGCTTCGCCTGCGCTACGGCGCAGGGACTTCGACCCGCGCGTTCGGCAGTCCACGCGATAAACCGTAGCCAATCCGTCGAGGGAGAGATAGCGCGGCTCTCCGATAAGCTCAAGTCTTCGGATGAAGAGGAGAGGCGCGATGCCGTGAGACGGCTCGCGGCGTTGGAAAGCCCCGCCGCCACTGCGCTCATCCCCGCGATGGTCAACGACCCTTCCGAAAGGGTTCGCGCCTCGGCGATCGCCGCGCTCGGAGCGACGGGCGACACGTCCTCCGCGCCGGCCATCGCGAATCGCCTGGCGCAGGACAAGAGCATCTTCGTGCGAAAGACCGCCGCTTACGCGCTCGGCAGGTTGCGCACTCCCGCGGCCACAGGCCCGCTCGTGGCTGCCCTGAAAGATAAGAGTGACGAAGTGCGCGGCGCCGCCGCCGTCGCGCTCGGCGAATATAAAGACGGGGCCGCCATCCTCCCCTTGATCTCCGCGCTTTCGGATAAGAACGACTTCGTTCGAGGCCGCTCGGCTCGCGCGCTCGGCATCAACGGACCGGCGGCCGCCGCGGCCGTGCCCCGCCTCATCAGGATTATTGAAACCGATAAGGAGCACTACGCGCGGCACGAAGCCGTAATCGCTCTGGGAATGATCGGAGACCGCTCCGCTCTGCCCGCTCTAACCGTCGCAAGCCGCGACCCCAGCCCCTACATCTCAAGCGCCGCGCTTTCCGCCATCAGGTCGATCGAAAAGAAGTAGATCGGTAATAGAGTAGAGCGGTAATGCGGCAGGCCATCGTCAAAGATGTATTCGGCCTGAGTTGACGACTTTTGAGAACGGGGAATAGAATTCTCTCGTCATTTTCAACGTGTGAAAAGATCGAGGCTAAGGAGGAGAGCGTGATGTCATCGACCTCGCAGGCTGCGGGCGGCCCCGGCGATTTGAATCGAGCCGAAGAACTCAAGAACGAGCTGGTGGAGTTTGCCACCGCCGGGCCATTGAAGAAGGAGTATGAGAGACAGCACGAGCTTTTTTTCGAGCTCTCCGATCAAACGGACGAGCACGAAGAAGAGAGCGTGCTCGACTGGTTCCTCTTCGACTGGTTCGACGAAAATGGAGAGAGCACCATCAGCCTTTTCCTGAACTCGCGCGAGGACCTGAGTGAGCAAGACCAGCAGGTGCTTCTCGATTGGGAAGATTCGATCAACAGCGTGTTCGAGATTCGCTCCCTCAATAAGAACTCGCTCAAGCTGAGCGATCTCGATAACGGCGACGAGCTCAACGTGACGACCATCACGAACCTCAAAGAGACCCCGTTCAAGCGCGGCCAGTGCATAGCGGCGCGCCTGCTTCCGTTCGGCGATAAGTTCATCCTTTCAGGATTGCAATTCATAATGCCCGACCGCGAGACCGCGCTGGAGGCGCTCGAGATGCGCCGCGCGCTGGAGGCCCTGAATTCGCCCGAGGCAATCGAAAAGGCGCAGCAGGAACAGTGCAGCGCCTTTTGCGAGCTCTTCGGATGCGCCGAGCTGACCGTCCCTTCGAGCGAGCTGACCTCGACCCTCGGAAAATTTCAGCATTACCTCTTCACCGAGCGACGCGACGCGGAATCGGGATTGACCCAGGCGGAGAAGTTTCAGGCGGAATTCAACCGGGAGCTAAAGGTGCCCGATATGCCTCCCCTTCCCGACCAGATGAGCTCCACATCCGAAGTCACCATTCTTTGCGACGAGTTCGACGGCATCGTTCTCCTGCCCGATTACACGAAGTTCAAGCGCGTCTTCGAGTCCGACCGGCCCGGAAAGGCGGTCCCCGATTATCAGGATGTCGTCTGGACTTACATCAAGGACCCCGATATTCCCATCGTGGCCTTCGAGCGGATGGCGGAACAGTACCCGGACCGGGTCGAAAAAGTCCTCAGGACATTGATTGGCGACAAGAAGTTCTCTATCGAACACCTCTACGCGCTGCTCCTGCATTACAAGCAGCCCGTAGAAGAGCTGAGCAACCTCGAAGACGATCAGAGACTCTGGGACCTTCTGAACGGCAACGCCGCGCCGGAGAGCCCTTCAAAAAGCCGCGCCAAGAAACCTGCCGAGAAATCTGCCGAGAAGCCTGCCGGGAAATCTGCCGGAGCCGGGGCCTCCACTAAGAAGGCCGCCCGCCGCACGGCCGTCGCGTCATCGGCGAAATCAAACGGGGCGAAGGCAAAGAGCAGCTCCCGTGGCCGGGCCGCCGCGCAATCGAGCAAATCAACGGGCGCTCGAAAGACGACAGGAGCTCGGGCCGGTGGGGCAAAAAAGTCTCGAGCGCGGAGTTCCGCAGCGAAAAAGCCTGAAGCCAGGACGGTGGCCGCCGGGAGGGCCTCGGCGAAGAAGCAGGCGGCACGTAAAGCGGCTCGCGGTACGAAGGTCGCGGGGAAACGGGCATCCGCGAAGAAGAGATGACGGTCGAGGAAGCTATCGCCTCATTTCTCGCGCAGGCCGGCAAGCGGCCCGAAACCGGCGACCCGGTTTCAGATGACGGCGACATGTCCGCTTCGCTCGCTCTGCTGGCGGCGTTTCTTTCCGCAAAGAAAATTCACGACCTGATCGAGATCACCCCGCGAGTTTTGCGCGACTTTGTCGCCAGGTGGTACGTCGAGGAAGCCACCCTCGCGTCGCAGAGCGGAAACCGGCTCCACGCCTCTTCGGAAGTATCCAATCCGGCACCCGCCTTTCTGCCCGAGCCGCTCCGGTTGATAGGAACTCTCGATGCATTCTGCGGTTGGATCGACGGGCACGACACTACCGGGACGCCCGAGAAATTGAGAGACATCATAAGCGAGCTGGGCTCGACCATGCCTCGCGCCGTCGAGATCGGCAGGGCGCTCTCACTTCATGTAATCGAGCGCGGAGGGGCTTTCGCATTCCCGGAATTTCTCAGCTCCTTCGAAGAAGGCGGCCGGAGTCAGTACGACATCGACACTCCGGGCGACACCGGCGCTCTCGAAAGCTACTTCCGAATCACGAGAGTTGAGGGGGCGCGGGTGGAAGTTGAAGACGTGATCACGGAAGAGAGGATTTGGCCCGTGCTCTTCCCCGAGGAGATAGCCCGCCGTCTCAGCCCCGGCTTCATCATCAACCTCGAGCTCGCGCGGTCGTCACAGCTCTGGCATATCGTCGATTGCGGATTCACCTATCCCCCGAACACGGAATTTTAGCCCCTCGATTTCCCCCAATTCATTAGGGAAAATGCCCGAACCACCTTTCTCCCGCGCCTCTGACCGGGCCTGCCCAATCTCTTTACTGGTCGTTGATCGATATATATACTGCTTGGGACGCTTCTTCATTCAGGCTATCTACTCGACGAGGCACCGGGTCACTTATGGTTGAAAGAAAAACGCAGTCACCGCGAGATTCGTCCGAGCGGCTGGGGCTACACGAGCTTGAGGGTGAAGGGCAGCGGACCGAAGCGAAGGTCATCCATACCTTGCTTGAGATCTCGAAAGAGATTTCGAGGCGCAGGCCGCTCGGAGAGACCTTGCAGCTAGTGGCCGAGCAAGCGCGGGCTCTCATGGGAGTGGACCTCGTCGCCGTGGCTACGACCGACGACCTTGCGGGAACGACTAGCTGGAAAGCGGCGGCAGGAGCTCTTTCGGATGTTTTCGCGAGGACCGCCTTCGCTCCGGGTAAGGGGACCGCCGCGAGGACCCTGGCCGCGCAACGCACCATTATTTTAAACAATGTCGGGTATGATCCCGATCTCTCCTTTGATGAATTTCCTATCCATAAGGAAGAAGGCATCCGGAACACCATCGGGGTCCCCCTCTTACAGGGAGCGAAGGGCACGGGAGTTTTGATCGCGGGGTACAGGACCGATACCACCTTCACCGCGAGCCAGATCGAGCTGGCCGAGACCATAGCGGGACAGGCCGCGGTCGCGATTGACAACGCCATGCTCTTCGCCGAGCTGGAGAGCGCCAATCAGAGGCTGCTCGACGCCGACAGGTTGAAGACCGAATTGATCGCCGAGCTTTCGACTCCCATAATCCCGGTCCGGGATCGTGTACTGCTCGCTCCGATCATTGGCGCCTTAACCACGGAGCGGGCGCAGAACCTGACGCAGGCCCTGCTCGATAGGATCGCCGGAGAGAGGCCCGAGGTCATCATACTCGACATCACCGGAATGCGCCTGGACGATTCCGATGCCGCCCAACACCTTCGCAATACCGTGGCCGCCGTGCGCGTGCTCGGTTCGCACTGCGTAATCACCGGTATAGGCGCGGCCCTGGCGCAGACGCTCGTACGGCTCGGCATCACGTTCGAGGGTATTGAGACGAGGCGCAAGCTATCGGATGGGCTCGAGCTGGCTATGGACCTGCAAAAGGACGGCCGTTGATTCGCGGCCCGGGCCGGTCAATGGCGGCGCATGGCCTTCTTAGTCTCCAGCTCGCTCAACAGACCCGGGAGGGGCAGAGTATTGAGCACTTCTCTCTTCGTCAGGCCCGCCCGCCGGGCTGTCGCGATCCCATAACTCATGTTAGATAATCCCTTCGCCTGGTGTGAATCCGTGCTGATGACTATCCCGACCCCCGCCTGAGTCGCGACCCTGAGCCAGAAGCTGTTCAAGTCGAGCCTGTAGGGGCTCGCGTTAAGCTCCAGCCGGACGTTGAACTTTCGCGCGGCGGCGATCACCTGGTCGAGGTCGATCTCGTACGGGGGCCGCTCCCCTAGAATACGCCCCGTCGGGTGGGCGAAGACGTTCGGGTATCCGGTCTCCATCGCGCGAATGACCCGGTCCGTGATCTGCTGCCGCTCCTGATGAAAGCCCGCGTGAATCGAGCAGACCACCCAGTCGAGGCGGTCGAGGACATCGAAGGGCATATCGAGGGAGCCGTCGGACAGGATGTCTACTTCCGCCCCCTTGAAGACGCGAATATCCGTATACTCGCCCGCGACCGATTCTATCTCTTCGATCTCTTTCAACAATTCTTCGGGAGTGTTGCCGTTGGCAATGGAGGTGGACTGCGTATGGTCCGTTATGGCGATGTACTCTAATCCGATGGCCCGTGCGGCCTCGATCATCTCGCGGACGGTATTCTGGCCGTCGGACCACTTCGTATGCATGTGAAAATCGCCTCGAATGTCCCCGAGAGAGATCAGGTCCGGCAGCTTCCCCGTTCGCGCCGCCTCCACTTCGCCCGCCCCTTCGCGAAGCTCGGGAGGGACCGTCTCAAGTCCGAGCTGCCTATAGAACTCTTCCTCGCTCGCGGGCTCAAGCGAGCCCGGATCGGCCGAGGTCACTTTCGATCTCCCCTTCTTCCGCCCGCTCGAAGCGGGGCCGAGCCTGAACCCCTTGAACTCCAGTCCTCGCGCGGCGGCTTCCGACTCAAGATCGCGGACGTGTTCCAGGGATCCCGTGGTCCTGACGAGGGCGGCCGCGCGGTCGCGGGCGGAAGCGATGTGAAGAACGACGGCCACGCCCGCCTTCGTTTCGGCCTCCACGCGCTCGGGGCGAATCGATTTCACGGTCGCGATCTGAGGAAACGAGGCGAAGGAGCCCGCCAGGAGCGCGGCGTCTCCGGTGGCGAGAATCTCTACCGAATCGACCATTTCGCAACCCCTGCGTATCTGGCCGACCGCCTCCGCGCGCGTCTTCGTCGGGTCGGCAGAGTCGGGGGCGTCTCCGGCGAGCTTCGCCATGATCGAGCGCGCGAGCTCGTTCGCGTCGTTGAGGCGCAGCATGCCTCGCTCCGACTCTATTCGCGCCAGCGAGGCTTTGATCCGCTCCAGGGTCTTTTCGCCGAGTCCCGGCACGGAGAGCAGGCCGCCTCCGTCGACGAATGCTTTCAGCTCTTCCAGGCTCTTGATGCCGAAATCCCTGTAGAGCAGTTGAGCTGTCTTGAGCCCTATTCCCGACACACGCTTGAGATCGAGGACCGATTCGGGGATCTCTTCTTTCAGAGCTTCGAAGAATGAAGAGGTGCCGGTCTGAAGCACCTCGAGAATCTGGGCGCTGATGGACTTGCCGATGCCGGGGATTTTTTGAAGCTCGGACGCGCCGCCTCTGGACGCCATCTCGGCGACGGGCGTATGCAGCTCGTCGATCGTTTCCGAAGCTACGCGGTATGAGCGAAGCTTGAAGGGGTTCTCGTCCTTGAACTCAAGGAGATCGGCTATGCGCTTGAAGACTCCCGCCACGTCGCGGTTATCGACCGATAGCTTTCCGTCGTACCCTGCGCCTGCATCGTTCATGACTTAAAGCCAATTCCACGAGAGAGCTTCTCATGCTTTTTCGAGCGCGGCGAATTTTGCGACGAACTTCTTCTGGCCGTAGCCGGGAAAGCTGACGGTCAGCTTCGCCTCCTCGCCCGCGCCTTCGGTTTTAAGAATGACCCCTGTCCCGTAGCGCGCGTGCTTTACTCGCGCCCCGATCCTGTAATCGCCCGAGCCGGACTTCTCGGCCTTGCCGGCCCCCTGCGCTCCCTGTGGGCGCGCTTCCCGTGGCCGCGACTCGCCTGCCCCGGCCCCGGCACCCGAGACTTTGCGCTTGAAAAAGTCCTGCACGCTCTCGACCGAGTTGTAAGTCTTTCCGGTAAAGTTGGAGCTTTTTTTCGCCGGGGGCGGGGCCTCGCCCCGAAGCGCGGCGACGGCCTCTCGATTGTGCCGCGTCTCCGGCTTCTCGGCGAACCCGAGCCAGGACGCGCCGGGCGAGAGGTTCTGCACAAGGTCGAGAGGAATCTCGTTCAGGAATCTCGACGGCTCGGCCGAGTGCTCTTCGCCCCACGTCCGCCGTTTCATCGCGTGCGAGATGTAGAGGTCCTTCTGAGCGCGGGTGATGGCGACGTAGCACAGCCTGCGCTCCTCTTCGAGCTCCTCTTCGCTGCCCGCCGCGCGCGAATGCGGGAAGAGGCCCTCCTCCATCCCTGCGATGAAGACGACGGGGAACTCGAGCCCTTTCGCCGCGTGCATCGTCATAAGAGTCACGCGCGCGTCGCTCTTATACTGGTCCGTATCGGAGACGAGGGCCGCGTGGTCGATGAAATCTCTGAGGGTCTCGCCCTGCTCTTCGGCCTCGACGGCGGCGGTGACCAGCTCTTCGATGTTAAGCAGGCGCGACTCGGCCTCTTCGGTCTTTTCATCCTGAAGCGACCTGACGTAGCCCGTCTCGTGCGTGGCCGCCTTGACCACGTCGGCGACCGTCCCTCCGGCGGAGGCCCGCTCACGGAGCCCGTCGACCACCTGGAGGAATACGTCGAGCGAAGCCGAGGCGCGCGGGCCGAGCGTCTTCTGCTTAACGGCGAGGCCGATCGTCTCGTAAAGAGAGATCCCCATGTCCTTCTGCATGCGATAGAGCGAATCGAGCGTGGTCTTCCCGATTCCTCGCGGGGGAGAGTTGATTATGCGGGAGAGGGCGACGTCGTCGTTCGGATTGAGAGAGAGCTTGAGGTAAGAGATTATGTCTTTGACCTCGGCCCGTTCGTAAAACGAGAAGCCGCCGACGATGTTGTAATTGATGCCCCTGCGCCTCAGCGACTCCTCGAAGAGGCGCGACTGTGAGTTCGTGCGATAAAGCACGGCGACCTTGACGTCCGGCGAGCGGCGGAGCTGTTCCTGTATCTTCTCCGCGACGAAGGAGGCCTCTCCCTCCCCGTCGTAAGACTGGTAGTAGCGAATCTTCTCACCCCTCCCGAGCTCTTCGGTGGCCCTGAGCGTTTTGGGCAATCGCTGCTTGTTGCGCTCGATGACCACGTTCGCGGCGTCGAGAATAGTCTGCGTCGAACGGTAATTCTGCTCGAGCTTGATCATCTTCGTGCCTTCGAAGTCGTGCTGGAAGCCGAGGATGATGTTGAAGTCCGAGCCTCTCCAGGAATAGACGCTCTGGTCAATGTCTCCGACCACGCAGAGGCTGCGGTCATCCCAGAACTCTTCGGGAGTCACGCCTCCGCGCTCCAGCTTCGCCGTGCCTATGGTTATGAGCCGGGCGAGCTCGTACTGAATGCCGTTAGTGTCCTGGAACTCGTCGATCATCACGTGGCGAAATCGCTGGTGGTAGTAGGCGCGGACCTCGGCCACTTCGCGCAGAAGCTGGACCGCTTTAATCAGGAGGTCATCGAAGTCGAGCGCGTTCGCCTGTTGAAGTCTCTGCTCGTAGATCCTGTAAATCTGCGCGATCTTCTCCGTGCGGTCCTTGGCGTAATCGTCCTGGTTGGCGTAAGAGACCGGCGAGATGCCGCGGCTCTTGGCCCAGCTAATGGCCGAGAGGGCCTGTCTCGGAGTAATCGACTTATCGTCGATGCCCAGGTCTTTGATGATCGCGCGCGCGACCCGGGCCTGGTCGTCTTCGTCGTAGATGGTGAAGTTTCGGTTGTAGGCCGCGTTCATTCGTTCGATGTCTCTACGAAGGATGCGAACGCAGAGGGCGTGGAAAGTAGAGATGAGCGGCGACGCGACGCGGCGCTCGGTTTTGAGCATCACTTCGACGCGG
>DATLMR010000184.1:0-11484 GCA_035537555.1 Blastocatellia bacterium | reverse complement strand
GGACTCCACCCTTTAACGACCGCCCGGCCCCCGTCGCCCGATGAGTATCTGGCAAAGCCTGATTATCTTCGCCGCCGCCTTCGTCGCGGGAATGATCAATTCCGTCGCGGGAGGCGGCACGCTCATCTCCTTTCCCGCGCTCGTCTGGGTCGGGCGGGACGTGATAATAGCGAACGCGACGAGCGCCGTGGCGCTATGGCCCGGCTCGCTCGGAGGCTTGCTCGGATACAGGCGCGAGCTCGGCGACACGCGCAAGTGGATGCTATGGTTCGGCCTGCCCTCGATCGCCGGAGGCATACTCGGGGCGGTCCTGCTCCTTCGCACTCCCCCTCGCACGTTCGCGGCCATCGTCCCTTACCTGATCTTCTTTGCGACCATCCTGTTCGCCGCGCAGGAGCGCATCACTCGCGCGTTGCGCGCGAGCGATGCGCCGGGGCAAGACCCGCCAGAGACCGGCGAGAGCCTGACGCGGGGCCGCGCGTGGTGGGCCGGCGCGATCCTCTTTCAATTTCTGGTCGCCGTATACGGAGGCTATTTCGGCGCGGGGATCGGCATATTGATGCTCGCCGCGCTGGGGCTGCTCGGCCTGACGGACATACACCAGATGAACGGGCTCAAGAACTTTTTCGCTCTATGCATCAACGGGGTGGCCGCCGCCTACTTCATCATCTCCGGCGCGGTCAACTGGCCGGACGTGCTGATCATGAGCGCGGGGGCAATCGCGGGCGGTTACGGAGGCGCGGGGCTCGCGCGCAGGCTTGGCCGCGCCTTCGTCCGCCGCGCGGTGATCGTGATAGGATTCGCGATGGCCGTCTCGCTCCTGTTCGGATGAAGATTTTTTTTCAGACCTTCGCGCGCGCGCTCAGGTCTTATGTTACGAAAGCGAGATTGCCTCGGAGATTAATGGACGAAGATTAACGGATGAGGAAGGAACATGAAAAAATTCACGGGTATCTTGTTGGTCGCAACTTTCGTATTCGGTATGGGCGTCACGTCGCTCGGGGCCACGCAGGTCAACAGGCGGGAGCACCGGCAGCGGGCGCGGATTCGTCACGGCGTCCGAAACGAGGAGCTTACGCGCAGGGAAGCCCGAAGGCTCGCGGGCGAGCAGGCGCGGATAAACAGGTACGAAGCGCGCGCCCGGTCGGACGGAAAGCTCACACGCCACGAGAGGCGTCGTCTCAACCGCAAGCTCAACCGCGCCGATCGACACATCCGCCGGCAGAAACACGACGGCCAGGACCGTAATTGATAGCCGCGTGAAGCCTGTGGCCGTTTGCGGATAGGTGAATATTCCGAGAGGTATGCGTGAGGAGGCAAGAGGCGAGACGGCCCCGGGCCTGCTCACTCAACGGGCGAGCCCGGCGCTCGATCGAGAGCGGGGCTCGCCTCGCGTCTCTAATCATCGGCGGGAGAGAGCTCTTCCGGGGGGCCCTCTTTCGGCTTGACCCTTATCAGGGCTGCGATCTCGGAGAGCAGCTCATCGCGCGTGAAGTTGCCCTTTTGAATTATGCGCGCCGCTCCGATGTCGAGCGCGCGGCGCTCTTCATGCGACAGGTCGCGCGCGGTGAGCAGGATTGCAGGTATCGCGCGCCACGCGGGATTGAGGCTCAGGCGATGGACGATTTCGAACCCGTCCATTTCCGGCAGCATCAGGTCGAGTATGATGAGGTCGGGCCGCGAGCGGGCGATCTCTTCCAGAGCCTCGCGCCCGCTCCGGGCAGTCTGAATCTCGTAGCCTTTCTCTTCGATCATGGCTATAACCAGGTCGAGCGCGTCCGCGTCGTCGTCGACGACGAGAACCCGCCCGGGCGAAGGAGCAAGCGCCCGCTCCAGGGCTTTGATCAACTCGTCGCGCTCTACGGGCTTCGCCAGAAAGGCGTTCACTCCGGCCTGGACAGCCCTCCGCCCGGCGCCCGCGTCGCTTGAGAAAGCGACTACGACGGACGCTCCCCCGAGGGCCATCACCCGCTCGAGAATACCTTGCCCGCCTTCGGGCGAGTCCGCGCCGGATGAATCGAGGTCGATGGAGATGACCGCGGGCCGGGCCATCTCCGCGACCTGCAAGCCGCGCGCGGGATCGTCGGTCGCGACGACGGAGTAGCCCGCTTCGCCCAGATACTTTTTCGTGAGATAGAGCGAGGCGGGATCGCCGTCGATGACCAGGGCCGTGCGGTCCGGGTCCGCGGGAGGCAGCTCGTCTTCGAGGGAGGCGGCCACGCGGCCCTCGATTTCAAGCGGAAGCTCGACGGTAAAGACCGAGCCCTCGCCCTTCACGCTCTCGACGCTTACCTCTCCGCCGAGGAGTTCGGCGAGGCGGCGGGTTATCGCGAGTCCCAGGCCGGTCCCGGTCCTGGCCGTGCGATTGTGGGTGCCCACCTGTCGAAACTCCTCGAATACCTTCGGGATGTCGCTCTCGTCGATGCCGATGCCGGTATCTCTTACGCTTATGCGAACGCGACCTTCGGGCGTGGGATGCGCGCTCACTTTGATCTCGCCTTCCTCGGTGAACTTGACGGCATTCGACAGGAGGTTGATCAGAATCTGCTGAAGCTTCATGCGGTCAGTTCGCATCAACGGCAGAGCGTCGTCGACTTCGAAGCTGAACCGCAGGAGCCGGCCCGCCTTGAGCGGCTCGATCACGCTTATCGCGCTCTCGATCAGGTCGCGGGCGCTCGCGGGCTCGGAGTACACGTCCATACGGCGAGCTTCGATCTTGGAGAGGTCCAGCACGTTGTTGATGAGTTCGAGCAGGTCCCGCGCATTGCGGCCCACGCGCTCGAGGCTGCTGCGCTGCCGGTCGGAGAGTTGAAGCGAAGGGTCGTCGAAGAGGAGAGAGGTGAAGCCTATGATGGCGTTCATCGGAGTGCGAAGCTCGTGCGACATATTGGCAAGGAAGCGGGCTTTCGATCTCGCGTCGAGCCCGAGCTTCCGGTTCTGCTCGACGAGCGTGCGGTTAAGTTGCAGGAGGTCGGCACGCTGGCGGTCGCTTGCCTCTATTCGCTCGCGCATCTTCGAAACGCTATCTTCCAGGCGAGTGGTTGCCGATCCGAACCGCGTTATGGCGCTCTCGAGCTGCGCGTTTGATTCGGAGAGCGCGGCGTTTTCGCTTTCAAGCTCGGACGCCCGCCTCGCGGCCCGGTCGCGCGCTTCGGCAAGGTCGCTGTTTATGGCGCCCAGGCGGCCGAGGTCTTCGCTGAGGCGGGTATTCTCTTCGCCCAGCCTGATATTATCCTCCGAGAGTTTAACGGTATCGACGCTCGAAACGGCCGCTTGCAGCTCTGCCACCTCGGCGCGCAGCCTGTCGGTTTCGGTGACGAGTTGCTCATTCTCGCCGTTTATGCGGCTGTTTTCGAGGCGCGCCCGGTCGAGCTGCTCGGCCGCCTCGGAGAGCTTCGCTTCCAGCTCGCACCGGGATTGTTCAACGCGCGCGCGGCCCTCTTCGACCGTGAAGAGCGAGCGTTCGAGGTCTTCGACCCTTCCCGAGAGCCTGGAGTTCTCCTCCCGCAGAGCGGCGTTCGCGGCCTCAAGGTCTGAATTTTGAGCTTCGAGCAGGGGCGCGGCGGCCCGCGCGGCTTCCAGCTCTTTGCGCGCGCTCTCGAACAGGGCCTTGAGTACCTCCATCTCACCCTTGCGCTCGAGGACATCTCGATTGAGGGACTCGCGCTCCTTGCCGAAATCGGTGACGCTCTGTTCGAGGCTGGCGACTCGCTCCTTAAGCCACGCGCCCTCCGCCTCGAGCCTCCTGCGCTCGGCGTCGAAATGAGCGGCCATCTCGGAGTAGTTACGCTCGGTGTCTTCCTGCGACCTGGACATCGACTCTGTAATCTCGCGCAACGAGCGATTGCTCTCGTCCAGCTGCTCCACGCGGAGGTTGGCCTGCTCCAGGGACCGCAGCAGAGGGTCACGCTCGACCTGTAGCTGCGCGACCCTGTGGGTGAGCTGGGCCACCGCGTCTTCCAGCTCGCTCTCGCGTTCGGACGCGACCTGGCGGGCCGCCGAAAGCTGGGTCGTATCCTTGTCGAGGCGCGTCTTGATGGAGTCGTATTTCGACTTCATCTCCGCCAGGCGTATGGCCGTGACGGCCGCGGGCGCGAACCGCGCCAGGCGCTCCAGGTCGGCTCGCTCAAAGGAGCGGCGATTGAACACGCCTATCAGGCCGACGGTCCCGGATGCGCTTCGGAGAGGGTAGACGGCGTAGGAGTCGCGGCCGTCATTGTGCGGGTCGCGCTGGGGGCCGAAGAGCTTTTCGCCCACCGCGCCCGGCCCCGGGAAGTCCGACGCCCCGCCGCGCGCGATGAGAGCCGGGCTCAGGATGGCAAGCGGAATGCGCGGAAACTCTTTTTCGAGCGCGGCGCCGCTTGCCGCCATCAGATGCATGCACATCTGCCTGTTGGTGCACTCTTTGGCAAGCCCGCAGTGCTCGCATATGTCGCCGCGCTTCACCACCCAGATCTTGCAGGTCGGCGCGCCCAGGTCTGCCGCGATGTTGGCGGCGATGAGGTTTAGCGTGCGGTCGAGGTCCGTGCTTCTGGCGACCTCGTCGAATACTTCTCTTATCCTGTCTTCGCTTACTGTATGCATGCAATTTTAATTGGAGGGCTACTCGAAGATTACGCTGCGTTCCGATCAGACGTGATTCTAATCCCTCTATGGGTTAGCGTCAATTCTCTTGTTTCCGGGCGGCCGGAAATCCGCGGCGGCGAAATATGACCGAAGAGCACTTGTTAGTTGGTGGCGGGCGAGATAAACTTCATCCCTAGGATGCTGGATCATTCAACACGCAGGGTACAGGAGAAGAACCGCAGCGCGACCTCTAATCGCGCGGGACTGGGCGGGCGACGGCCCGTCTTCTAGTCGAGATCGACAGGAACCGAGTTTAGAGATTCCGGTCCGAGATCTGAAATCAAGCCATTTCCGGGTAGTTAAATATGCCAGAGGACATCAAGAAAAAGATAGAAGACGAGCTCCATCAGCTGGAGACCGAGCTCAGGACAGAGATACCGCAAGAGCTCAAGAAGGCGGTCGCCATGGGCGATCTGTCGGAGAACGCCGAGTACGACGCGGCGCGCAATCGCCAGGACATCGTCCGCGCGCGCATCGCCAACCTGAGAAAGAGGCTCGGCGACATCTCGATGATCGACATTTCGCGGCTGCCGCACGACCGGATAGCCTACGGCTCGACCGTCGTCCTGTACGATGTAGACAGCGGCGAAGAGATAACCTACAAGCTCGTGATGGCAGAGGACGCGGACGTGAGTCAGGGTAAGATCTCGACGACCTCGCCCATCGGGCGCGGCCTGATGGGGCGCAACGAAGGCGACGAGATAGAGGTCCAGGCGCCCGTCGGAAAACGGCGATTTGAGATAATCAAGCTTACGACCATTCACAACTCGGTCGATTGAAGCGCCGGATGTCGGATGCCGCACCCGGCATCCGATTGCTGCACATCAACATCTAAGTTCCGGCATAAGGTCACTTGTTCTTGACAATGACCGCGAGCGTTTGCAATATTAGCGCCTCAGTGAAGGCCGGAGGCGCGGAGGCCGGTAAATGATCAGTGAAGCCATCGGGGCGGCGAGTACTCGAATCATAAACGTCTTTGTGCGCGCCCTCGGGCGCAGTCGCATAAACCCGAACGCGCTCACCTTCATCGGCCTGCTGATAAATATCGGATGCGCCGCGCTGTATGGCTACGGGCACTTCGTCGCGGCGGGCCTGCTGATGATCGTCGCGAACCTGTTCGATATGCTCGACGGGCAGGTGGCGCGGCTCAGAGGCCGGGTTACCAAATTCGGCGCGTTCTTCGATTCCGTGATCGACCGTTACTCCGACGTCGTCGTCTATGTCGGGATCATGATCTTTTACGCGCGAGACACCGTGGCCCATTCTACTCTGCTGGTCACTTTGACGGGGCTGGCGCTGGTCGGCTCGGTCATGGTCAGTTATTCGCGCGCGCGCGCAGAGTCGCTCAACATAGCCTGTAAGGTCGGGTTTCTTGAGAGGCCGGAGAGAGTCGTGCTTTTGATCATAGGCTCGCTCACGATGACGGGGTCGGCGTCGAACCCGTTCCTGCATAAGATGCCGCAGGTCCTCTGGGTACTTGCGATACTGTCGCACTGGACTGTAGTACATAGAATTTATCACACCTGGCACGAGCTGAGGGATACGGACCGGGCATCGGTCGAGGCGGCCAGGGTCAAGGCAGGGACGGCCAAGGGCGGAGATAATCTTGTGAGCGCGGATTATTCCCTCTAGTGTCCCGGACTACGCATAGGAGTGATCGACGAATGTTATGCCCATGTTGTGGGAATGAAGCGCCGCTCAATAAAAGAGAGTGTCTTTGCGGCGCCCGCTTTGTCGGGGAACCGCTCGATGAGGCACCTAGAAAGGTACAGCGATTCGGTCCCGTGATGACGGCCGTGCTCGTCTTCGCCGCGGTCGCGGTCGCCGCTCTGGTTATAACCAAGTGGCTGGTGATCGCGGGAATGATCGCCATATGGGCGGCGTGGCGCGCGTCGCGGCTGGCCCACTCCAACCCCGAGCTTTACGGGGGATACCGGACGGCGGTCGCCACGCTCACGATCGCGTCAGTCGCCGCGACCGTCTCGCTCGGGTACGGCGTGAGCCACATAGACCAGATGCTCAAGGACCGGGAGACCAGGGAGCGCGCGGCCACGGAGGCGGCATTCCGCCACATCTCTTACCTGCTTGAAATCCACAAGGCGGCCACCGGCTCTTTCCCTTCGAGGACGCAGGTGCTGGCCGGTCCGTCTTCGGAGCCGCTCCCCACGGACTATTGGGGGAAAGACATAAAGTATCAGAGCTACACCGAAGCCATAGCCGACGGCTCTCTTCGGGGAACCAGCGGCCCCGCGCGAGGGTCCGGTATCCCCTTCAATAACTTCGAGCTGCGCTCGTCGGGGCCGGATGGAAAAGAAGGGACCGACGATGACATCATCATGCGCGACGGCGTATTCCTGACCGTCTCCGAGTTGAAAAAACAGCCCGTTGCGCTCGACTCGGCCGGGCGCTGAAGCGCGCGGAGGCACGGTTATCCGGTGGGGCGGGCATCTGGCCCGCCCCATTTAATTGAGTGCCTGATTGAGCGCCCTTCGACTCGTCCCGAATTTCGTCCGCCGCGTTACTCATCTATCACCGGAATATTCGATATCCAGTATCGATGAGCGATGAGAGCGACCCTTCAAGATCGATATGTTCAAGAGACTGCTGATCGCCAATCGCGGAGAGATTGCCGTCCGCGTCATTCGCGCCTGCCGCGAAATGGGCATATCGCCCGTGGCCGTCTATTCCGACGCGGACCGGGCGGCCCTGCACGTGCGAATGGCCGACGACGCCATCCACATCGGCCCTTCTCCTGCAAGCGAGAGCTACCTCCGCATCGAGAAGATCCTGGAAGCGGCGAGGGTCTCCGGCGCGGAGGCCATTCACCCGGGCTACGGGTTCCTCTCGGAAAACGCCGCCTTCGCCGCGGCAATCGAGCAGGCGGGACTCATCTTGATCGGGCCGCCCGCTTCGGCAATGAAGATCATGGGCTCGAAGACCAGCGCGCGCGTCTCGGCGGAAGCCGCGGGAGCCCCTCTCGTGCCCGGGACCACTTCGCCCGTAAGCTCGGTAGAAGAGGCCCTCGACGTCGCCGAAGCCGTGGGCTATCCGCTGATGTTGAAAGCGGCGGCGGGCGGCGGCGGCAAGGGCATGCGCCTGGTTCGCTCGCGCGACGAGGTCGAAAGCGCCCTGGCGCTGGCCCGGTCCGAAGCCGCGGCCAGCTTTAACGATCCGTCCGTTTATATAGAAAAGTATATAGAGCGGCCCCGGCATATCGAGATACAGTTGATCGGCGACCGCTTCGGCAACATGGTCTACCTGGGCGAGCGCGAGTGCTCGCTCCAAAGGCGGCACCAGAAAATCCTCGAAGAATGCCCTTCTCCGGTGATGGACGCCGAACTGCGACGGCGAATGGGTGAGGCCGCCGTCCGCATCGCGCTCGCCGCGGGCTACGTGAACGCCGGCACGATAGAGTTCCTGGTAGACCGCAACAGGGACTTCTTCTTCCTGGAGATGAACACGCGATTGCAGGTAGAGCACCCGGTAACGGAGATGGTAGTGGGGCTGGACCTCGTACGGGAGCAGATTCGCGTGGCGTGGGGCGAGCCGCTCTCGTTCTCTCAAAGCGATGTCCACATGCGCGGCGCGGCCATCGAGTGCCGAATTTATGCGGAAGACCCGGAGGGCGGTTTCCTCCCGAGCCCCGGCCGCATAACCGGGCTCGCCACACCCTCCGGGCCAGGCGTGCGCGACGACAGCGGCATATATGTCGGGTGGGCGGTCCCCGTCTATTACGACCCGCTCCTCGCGAAGCTCTGCGTGTGGGCAGAAACCCGCGAAGGCGCGATAGACCGGCTGGCGCGCGCGCTCGACGAGTACGCCGTCGCAGGCGTGAAGACGTCGCTTCCCTTCTTCCGCGACCTCGTTCGCGACCCCGCTTTCAGGCGCGCCGAGTTCGATACGGGATTCATAGAACGCTTCCTGGAAGATAAGCGGAAGGCCCGCGAGGCGGCGGAAGGAAAGGCAGCGGTCGCCGTCGGCCATTCGGAGCTCACCGAGCTTGCCGATATCGCGGCCATCGCGGCCGTGATGCATTCGAGAGCAAAGGCCGCTCAGCCCTCCGTCGAGCCCCGGAGAGCCGAGAGCAGATGGAAGGCTTCGGGGCGGCCCTCCGGGCGGCGTTGAGCGGGAGGCGGAATTTGCCATGAAATACGAAGCGGAAATAGACGGCCTCAGGGTGAGCATGAATATCGATGCCCGCGAGGGGCGCATCGATGCGGTGATTGACGGGCGCAGTTACCTTCTCGAAGTCTCGCAGCCCGAGCCCGGCTCTTACCTGTTCTTTCTAGGCAATAAGGTTTACGAAGCCCGGGTATGGGAAGAAGGGCCCGCCTCGCTCCGCGTCAAGCTGCGCGACCGTCTCTTCAGAGCGAAGCTGATCGACCGAAAGCAGAGGAAGGCGACGGCCGAGCAGGGTGAGGAAGGGAGGCAATACCTGACCGCGCCTATGCCGGGCAAGGTCGTCAAGGTGCTGCGCGGTGTGGGCGACGAGGTCGCCGCCGGAGGCGGTGTCGTCGTCGTCGAGGCGATGAAGATGCAAAACGAGGTCAGGTCCCGGAAGGCCGGACGAGTCGTAGAGCTTCGCGTGTCGGAAGGCGCGACCGTAAAGGCCGGGGAGGTGCTCGCCGTGGTCGAATGACTCGCGGTCCTCTTCTCTTGATCCGGGAAGGTCTCCGGCCCCCGGCGGCAGGCGCACCGTCCAACCCGGCGCTTTCCTCTCCATCGCGCCCTCTGCGCGTCACATCCCATTTAGGTTAAAGTGAATCGCAATTGGTGTTCTATAGTATGCTTTCAGTATTCTCTCGCCCGCCTTTGTCTCGTAAGTGTTGTGAAGAGTAAAGTTTTTTCCGCTCTGAGGGCAGGCCACCTTTGGCACGGCAGTTGTAATCATATTAAGCGCAGAGCGATTATAAAGACTCTGTTATTAGATAGAGGGAGGACGGAGATGAACTTTACGAATTTGAGGAGAATGATCGGCGGTACTGCCTTGACGCTCGCCATGCTTGCAGGCATCGGCTTCGCAACCAGTGGCACGGCTCAGGCCCAGTACCGCAGGTACGATAACCGCAACAGCGATCAGGTCCGGTGGGATAGCAATCGCACGAAGGAATTCGCTTTCATGCTCGGTTATCACAATGCCTACACCGAGGGTAAAGAGGCGGCCGACAGAGGCTATCGCCCGAACTTCAGAGACATGCCCGGCTATCGCAACAGCGATAACGGCTACAAGAGCTGGATGGGTCACGACGACACCTATCGCGATAACTACCGCAAGGGCTACGAAGCCGGTTTCAGGGACGGCCAGGAGAGGCGCGGCCGGCGTTATGACAGGAACGACGTAGAGCGCGTGCTCGGCGACAGCCTGAAGAACGTTTACGGCGACGACCGCTATGACCGGTACGACGACCGCTACGATCGCGGGAACGGAAGATGGGACGATCGCAACGATCGCGGTAATGGAAGATGGGATGATCGCAATGACCGCAACCAGATCATTCGCATGGCGCAGCAGAACGGCTACAACGACGGAATCCGTCGTGGTCAGGAAGACCGTTCCAGACGGCGCGGCAATCAGGCGGATCGCGCGTCCGAGTACCGCGACGGCATGAGGGGATATCGCTCGGAATACGGCGACCGCAACATCTACAGGCAGGCTTATCGTGACGGGTTCATGAGAGGCTATGAGGAAGCGTACCGTAGAGGCACCACCTCCAGGTGGCCTTTCTAACAGGCGAAAGCCTGGTCTCGATCAGAATAAAACCTTTACCGGCCGCCAGGATCGATCCTGGCGGCCGGTCTCTTTTTGGCCTCGCGACGCCCTTCCTTGAATAAGAAGGCGGGGGCATGAGATAGTAGTGCGGAAAGAGAAACCGAATGGCCCACGAGTACAACAGATCGAACCTGCGCCTTCATTACACGATAATATGCGAAGACGTGAGGCTTGAGATAAGTCACAAGCTGAGCCTGATGGGGATCTTTTATTCGTTGCAGGTGCCCCAGCTGCCCGCGACCCTTCTGAAAATAGTGGTGCTCAATCACTGGTCGGGTGAAGGGCAGTACCTTTCCGAAGTACGCATACTCACTCCGGATCGCTCTCAACCGATCGCCGTCTCGCAGCCGTCGCCGTTTCAAATTCCCTCCAACGGGTATGCTGATAACGTAACCATCTTTGCCAACATAAATTTTCCGGTAGCCGGGGATTACGTGGTGCAGACTCTGATAAACTCCAGCCTCTTCGCCGAGCAGCCGCTCACGGTGATGAGCCTGCCCGACCAGCAGTCGATGGTCTCCTCCGAAGCGATTCAATAGAGAATAAAATCGTATTGACCCATGGCACCGGGCGTTATACGCTTTCACATCGCATGATGGTGGAAGGTTGCGAAGCTCATCATTCGACAGCCGGTGGCTCAGCTCCATGCAAAAAGAAGAACTCCTGAATCTATTAAGCACCGAGGCCCGAGGGGCGTTCGAGAGCGCGAAACGGCTCGCCGCGTCGAAAGGCGGCACCCTCTCTCCGCTTCACATAGTCGTGGGCGTGCTTGAAAGGCTGCCGCTCGCCCTCGACGGGCGCGGCCTTATGCTCGAAGCCGCGGCCGAGGCGCTCTCGCGGCGATTTCCAGGCGCCGCCGCGTCTATCGTTATTTCGAAAGAGACCCAGACGGTCATCGCGGAAGCCGGGCGCCTGGCCCAGGAAGAGGGAGCCGGTTACGCCTCGCTCGCGCACCTGTTGCGCGCGGCCCTGGCGAGCGACACGGTCCGGCAGGCCCTCGATGGAGACGGCTTCGCGCTTAAAGCGGAAGCGATGCTGGCCCAGCTCAGAACCCGGCCGGCGCGCGCGGACGGGCTGCGCACCCTCAG
>DATLMR010000183.1:0-22102 GCA_035537555.1 Blastocatellia bacterium | reverse complement strand
GCCCGCGGCCGGCCCTCGCATGTGGAAGAGGCAGGCATACGTATTGCCTCTTCCACTCTTATCTTCAGTAGAGCCGCCGTGAATCCTGCCTTCGCACGTGGTATAACCATCACGCGTGATCTTATCCGATAACGAAGAAATACCTGCCCTGCTCGACCGCGCCCTTGCCGCTCGGGAAGAGTTGTTCGACGCGCGGCATGAGGCGGCCTTCCGTCTGTTCAACGGATTCACGGAAGGATGGCCGGGCCTCGCGGTCGATCTGTACGCGGCGACGGTAGTGCTCCATAACTATTCCGACCCTCCGGAAGAGGGAGCCTCGATAGTCGATGCGGCCCGCGAGTTTTTTCAGAGCCGGTTGCCCTGGGTCCGGGCGATGGTTCTAAAAACTCGCAGCGGCTCTAACGCGCAGGACAGGCAGGGGTCGCTCGTCTACGGGGCCTCGGCCGCTAACCGCGTGCGCGAGCACGGAGTCTGGTATGCCATCGACCTGTTTATGAATAGAGACGCGAGCCTCTATCTCGACACGCGCAACCTGCGCGCGTGGGCGTTGCGCAACCTCGCGGGCAAGACCGTGTTGAACGCGTTTGCCTACACGGGAAGCCTGGGCGTCGCCGCGCGGGCCTCGGGCGCGGCGCGCGTTCTCCAGTTCGACCGGAGCCGCCTCTTCCTGAACGTCGCGAAGACCTCTTACACGCTGAACGGGTTCCCGATTGACAGGAAGGACTTTCAGACCGGAGACTTCTGGCCGCATATGAATCGATTGAAGCGGGCCGGCGAGCGATTCGACTGCGTATTTCTCGACCCCCCTTTCTTCGCGGCGACTCAAAAGGGCGTCATCGACCTGGAGAAGAATCACACCCGTCTGATCAATAAGGTCCGCCCGCTGATCAATGACGGGGGCCATCTGGTAGCGATCAATAACGCCCTGTTTCTGAGCGGCTCCGATTACCTGAAAGAGCTCGATTCGTTGTGCGCGGACGGATACCTGAGTATCGAAGAGCTGGTCGCGGTGCCGCCCGACTTCACGGGCTATCCGCAAACGCTCGTCGCGGGGCCTATAATCGACCCCGCGCCATTTAACCATTCAACAAAGATCGCCGTGCTGAGGGTTCGGCGCAAGTCCTGATTTGCCCGGATAACATCAGCGGCGATGACGGGTTAGGATTGAAGACATGGAGACGGCAAGCAGAACGGATGTAATCATCGTCGGGGCAGGCCCGACGGGTCTTTCGCTGGCGTGTCAGCTCGCAAGATACGGCATCGATTTTGTCATCATCGAGAAGAACGAAGGCGTTACGCCCTACTCGAAAGCCATCGGCGTTCATGCGCGAACACTGGAGATTTACGAGCAGATCGGCCTGTCGCAAAAAGCAATCGAGCGGGGCGCAATCGCCGGGAAAGCGCGCATGCTCGAAGGCGGCGAATTGCGCGCCGAGCTCGACCTGTCCAATATCGGGCAGGGTCTGAGCCCTTACCCGTACATGCTCCTGCTCGAGCAAAGCAAGAACGAGCAGCTTCTTTACGAATACCTGCGGAGTCGCGAAAGGGAAGTTCTCTGGAAGACCGAGCTCGAAAGCATTTCGCAAACGGAGGCGGGAACGACAGCGCGCGTGAAGACCGCCGACGGCTCGTCAAGGATCATCGAGGCTAAATATCTGGCCGGCTGCGACGGCGCGAAAAGCATGGTCAGGCGCGCGATCGGGCTCGGGTTTCAAGGTAGCACGTTCGAGCGCCTGTTTTATGTAGCCGACGCGCATGTCGAATGGAAATTCAGCCACGACGCCCTGCACATCTGCCTGTCGAAGGATTCGCTCCTTCTTTTCTTCCCGCTCAAAGGAGAAAAGCGTTACCGGATCGTCGGCACTTTTCCGGAAGAATTCAAGAAGGACGAAGGCGACATTCTGTATGAGGAGATCGAGGGCCGAATCAAGGCAGAAGCGAAACTCGAGCTCGATATTCACGACGTCGAATGGTTTTCAACCTACAAGGTTCATACGCGCCACGTGGATAGGTTCTCTGCCGGAAGATGCTTCCTGGCCGGCGATTCCGCGCACATTCACTCGCCAGCCGGCGCGCAGGGAATGAACACGGGAATTCAGGACGCATACAATCTAGCCTGGAAAATGGCCATGGTCTTGAGAGACGGCGCCGGAGAAAAACTCCTGGACACTTACAACGAAGAACGGCTCGAAAACGCCAAGGACCTTTTGCAAACGACCGACAGGCTTTTTCAGCTCGGCGCGGGCTCGGAGTGGATACTCGCATTTCTTCGCACGAATGTTCTGCCGTCCGTCGCAAGATACGTCCTCGGCTTCGATACGATCAGGAATTTCATCTTTCACAGGATCTCGCAAATCGGCATCAATTACCGGCACGGCTCGCTCAGCCAACACGCGGGCGACGAAGACTTCAAAGTCAAAGCCGGAGATCGAATGCCCTATCTTCAAGTCGGCGGCGAGAGCATCTATGACAGACTGCATGAACCGAGGTTCCATCTGCTCGCATTCTCCGACTCGCCGAGCGAAATTCAAGCCCTGCAACCGGAAGTCGAAAGCCGCTTCGCCGAATCGGTCGATTCCTACGCCATCCCGCTCGACGAGCAAGCGGCAGAAATCTTCGGCACCGAGAAGCCTTTTAATCTGCTGTTGAGGCCGGACAACTATATCGGATTCATCTCTTCGGATACTTCGCCGGGCAGATTACAGGCTTACCTGAGCGACTTCATAAGAGGCAGGTGATGACAAACCGGGAAACGATTGCTAACATCGGCGTTGCGGCTCGAAATTCGGGCGAAAACGAGCGAGATATAAAAGGCGAATATGAGCGCAAATGACTTGTCGAAGATTGGCCCGTGCATCGGGTTCATAGAGACCGCCTCGATTGCCAAAGGCATCGAAGCCGTAGACATCATGATGAAGATGGCCGAGGTCGAGCTTCTCATGACGGCCATCATCCCGCGCGGGAAATACCTGATCATGATCGGAGGCAGAGTGGCCGATGTCGAGGCTTCTCTAAGGGCCGGCCTCGACACGGCGGGCAGCCTCGCGCTCGATCATTTCATCATTCAGAACGTCCACCCGGAGCTTCCGCCCGCGATCAGGGGCCGGGTGAAGGTGGACCGCGTCGAAGCCGTAGGCATAATCGAGACGAAAGAAGTCGCTCCCGCCATCTATGCGGGCGATGCCGCGGTCAAGTCCGCCGCCATTACGCTCATCGAGGCGCGGAATCAGCCCGGAGGCAAAGGCCTGGTCGTGCTGACCGGCGAGGTGGGCGCCGTACGAACGGCCGTCGCCGCGGGCGTGGCTTCCATACGGAAGCCGGACCTGCTCATCGCCCAGGTCGTCATTCCTTACGGCCATGAGGCGTTGCTCAAAACCCTGACGGCGTGAAGACCTGTCGCCTGAATCCGCGGCTTCCCCGATGCTTTTTTGAATTCGCTCCGAAATAATTCCCGTCTCCCCGTGAAGGTACGGTGATTGCTTTCACATCACTTGCGGCCTCGCGCAAGCGGGTATTCGGGCGCGGCTGGGCCAAAACTGTTCGATCTTGGAGCATCTTTGTATGACTGAAAACGTTAAAGAAGTTAAAGAAGAAGAGAAGAAGGATGAGAAGCTGACCGACGAGGAGATGCGGGAGCGGGTTATCGAGCTCGCTTTCGGAGGGGACCCGCGGGCCTTCCAGGAGTTTTGCGACGCCGTGCGCGCGGGCCTGCCGGAGGGGACGGGCGCGGTCCTTCGCGGCAGCTCCATCACGGGCGTGCGGTGGGAAGACGGCTCACCCTTCGACGCCGACGGACCCGGCACGAGCGATCTCGACCTCACGCTCATCGGAGACAAAGTTATCGGCCTTTATATACTGGACGGTTTTTATATACCGCTGGTCCATACGAAGCCGTTGAGCGATAAAGATCCCGACATCGCGCCGGACCTGGTGCCGCTTCGCCAGAAGCTACAGCAGATGGTAAGGCGGCCGGTCAACATCCAGGCCTCCAGAGACTTCGTGATGTTTTTGAGGGGAGATCTGATGGGCCAGCCTTATCTCACGCTTATCGAGAAAGTCGAAGAGCCGTGACCCTGAGACTGCTCAGCTACAACATTAGATTCGGGGGGGCCGGGCGGGAAGACCACCTGGCCTCCGTGATCCGAGATATTGCGCCGGACGTGGTCGTCTTTCAGGAGGCGAGCCGGCCGGGAGTCATCGAGCGCGTTGCCGAGAAGACGGGAATGAGCACGTGGGCGGCGCGACAAGGCCATTCTCTCGGCTTCATGAGCAGTCTGAAGATCGCGCACTATGAATGGCACAGGCCTCCGGGATCGAGGCACCCTTTCCTCGAGATTGTCCCGGAGGGTATCGACGTCAGGATATTCGGCCTGCACCTGAGCGCCATCCACTCCAACCTGACCGAGAGGCGACGGGTCCGCGAGTTGCGCGCCATGCTCAAGGGCATCGAGCAGCACCAGCAAGGCTTTCACGTGCTTATGGGCGACTTCAACACCCTGGCCCCGGGCGAGCCTCTCGACACGAGGAGATTGCCGCCCCGCCTGAGGGCGCTCGTGTGGCTGAGCGGCGGCAAGATTCGCTGGGAGACGATCCGCATCATGCTCGAAGCGAGCTACGTGGACGGCTACCGCATTCATCACCCTCTCGATAAGGGGTTCACCTTCCCCACCTGGGACCCACACGTGCGGCTCGACTACGTATTCCTGCCCGCGCCCTTCGCCGAGCGCCTGAAAGATTGCCGGGTGGTCAACGGAAGCTACGCCTTCGCCCAGGCTTCAGACCACTTCCCGCTTCTTGCACAGATAGAGACCGAGGCCGATCGTTAGGTTCAGAAGCATCACGGAAGACTGGCAGAGCTTGTGCGCGTGAAATCGTTTCCGGCGGGCGAGCATCATACCGGCCAGCAGCATAAGCCCCATCGCCAGCTGAGCTACGAGATTGATGTCGGCGCTGAGGGTCGCTCCCGTGCCGAGGAATCCGTTCATGAGTCTGTCTCCCGGAGCATGCGTTGAAATGCATGCCACAGCGTCTCTACGCGGAAGCCGCGCGAGTGGATTGCCGGGCGGGCCGGCGTTTCAGTCCGGATGAGTACAAAGCGAGCGGGAGAGACGCAGGCGCCCCCTCCCGCCATGATCTACCCGGCTTGTGCTTTGATGATTAGTCGTTCGACAGGGAGGTAGAATGCTCTACCCTGTCAGGCGGGCGCTTCGCGTGAAGAATTGCATGCGAAGTCGGAGGCCTGCCGTTACCGCTCCACGATGTCGCCCTTCATCGGGCCGAGCGCGCCGAGCAGCTCGTTCTTCTCCGTCGCCGGCACGTTGAACTTGTCGAGCGCGGCCACGAGGTCTTCGACCAGAGCGTTGAAATCGGCTTCGGCTATGCCCATTCCGGCGTGCGCCGTCTTCATGTCTTTACCCTTGTACTTGCAGGGGCCGCCGCCGGCCTCGCATATCTGATCGACCAGCTTCATCTTGAAAGCCGCGAGGCGCTTGGGGTCGGATGCGGTCTTGGCGAAGAACTTGTTGATGCGATTATCGTTGGCGACGTTGGCGACGAATTGATCGACGACCGCCGTTATGGCCTTCTTTCCGCCAAGCCTGTCATATAACGATTTCTGCCGGCCCGCTCTTGCGTGGTAGCCCGGCGCTGAAGCGGAGGCGCTGGCCAGGCCGACGCAGCCCACAATGAACAACGCGATTAAGTTGATCCGTATCTTTTGCATGAGTGAAGCTCATTCCTTTCCTGATTTGATTGAGCGACCCGACCGGGTGCCACTCGATATTACGGCAGGCTTTTCAGACTGGATTTATTCGCGCTCGATTTATTCAGGCTCGATTTATTGAGCATCAATCAGGCGGCAGGCTTTCTCTCAAAAGGTATTGTAATGCTTCCAGTGCCGGTCATCGTCGGCGGTCTTCCTCAACACGCAGACGTTGCCGGGCATCAGCTTCAAGGCCCAATCTCTTCCCAGAGGCTCCTGTCCGACTCTTCGCGCCGTGCTCATCGCGGACCTGACGAGCCCCCGCCCCGCGCGTTTCGGCCTTTCTATCTCATAGGCTCTGTTTCTCAGTATGAACGACACGGCCTTTCTGACCGACGGCAGGCCTATATCATCGAACGCGACGTACCCCCCGGCCTCAAGCATCTTATCCAGGTAAAAGAACTCGACGAGCGTGTAGTCGAACAGGTGCATTCCATCGACGAAAGCGAAATCGAAGGACTCCTTCTCCATCAGCAGCCGGGGCAAGACATCGTGCGAGGAGCCGGGGAAGAAGCGGAGCCGGTCTCCGAGCCCCGCCCTTTCGATATTCAACCGGCCTATCGACCCCCAGCTCGTCTCCTGGGCCGGGTCGATCGCGGTGTGGCGGCCCGTGTCGTTGTCTTTCAGGGCCTGGCATATGAACAGCGCCGACATGCCGTAGGCCATGCCGATCTCTATGGTCCGGCTCAAGTTGTGGCGGCGGACGAGGTCATAGAGGAGGGCGCCGGTTTCAAACGGGACGGAGGTCGGGAAGCATTCGACCGCGTTACCGTCTTTATCCTCGACGCGGCCTGTTGAGTATATGGCTCTCAAGAGTTCATTCATACGCGAAGAGATCGAGCGCTCTGGTACAACGAATTGTCAGGCTCCGGGGCATGACTTTGACGGCAGAAGCGCGCGGCCATCCGGCTCGGTGGCGCACGCGCCGTCACGGCGCGTGCGCTCCCTAGCTATGTATTGAAGGGGCCGCCGACCCCTCCGCCTTCGCCTTCGCCGATTATCTCGCTCTTCTCATCCTTGCGAGCGCGGCGACACTCCTTGCAGATCTTCGGGTCTTCTATGCCGCGACCCTGAAAGAATTCCTGTTCGACCGCGGGGTATATAAATGATTTGCCGCAATTCTCGCAGGTTATTGTCTTGTCTTCCATCCGTTATCCCTTTGCCTTGATTTCATAACACGCAAGCGTCCCCTGGTTGCGGATATAAAGCCTGCCGCCGCAGACGACCGGGTGCGCCCAGCTCGGCCAGCCCTGGTCGGGTATCTGAAAGCGGCCTTTCTCTTTGTAGCCTTCGGGAGAAGCCTCGGCAAGCCCGACGACGTTGTTCTCGCTGAGCAGGTAGAGATTGCCGTCCGCGTACGTGAGCGAGCCTTTGCCGACGCTGCGATCTTTCCACAGGGTCTTCCCCGTCGCGAATTCCATGCAGGTCAGGATGTTGTTGGAAAAGCCGTAGACGTAGCCGTTGACCAGAACGACTCCGCCGTGATGGTTCTGCATTTCGCGGTTGAAGTAAATCTCTTCGGCTTTCACCTCTCCGCCCTGGGCTTTCAATCCGAGCAGGGCGCAGCCCGTGCCGTAGGCCGACGTGTAGAAGACCTTGTTGTCGTAGATGACCGGCGTGGTGATGTTGGCCGTGCGGTTAGCGACAGGCTCGTATCTCCACATCAGCTTGCCGTCGGTCGCGCGAACGCCCACGGCGGCTCTCGCCGTAAAGCCTACGATTGCGCGCACGCCCTGGATGTCGGCGGCGAGACAGGAAGAGTACCCGGCCGGGTCGCTCAGCTCTTTGCTGGTCCAGACGGTCTTGCCGGTCATCTTGTCGAGGGCGACCAGGCTCGCGCCCTCTCCGCCGGGAGTCACGATGAGGTTATTGCCGTCGACGAGGGGCGATTCGCTTATAAGCCAGCCGGGATTACTGCCTCCGAAATCCTTGAGGATGTTGCGCCGCCAGACGACCGCCCCGTCCCCGGTCTTAAGGCAGGCAAGATCTCCGTTCTCTGACAGCCCGTAGACCCGGTCGCCGTCTACGGTGGGAGTAGCGCGCGGCCCGTTGCCGCGACTGTCGTTCCCCTTGGGACCGAGCGCCTGAGTCCAGACGACTTTGCCGTCCGCGCGGTTGAGGCCAAAGATCACGCTGTCGCCGCTTCTGGCTCCCTGCACGAAGATGCGATCGGCCTTGATCGCGACCGAGCCGAATCCCTCGCCCAGGTTAGAGATCGTCCAGACCGTGGACGGGCCCGTTGCCGGCCAGGCCTTGAGCAGCCCCGTCTCTTTTGAAAGGCCCGTTCGGTCCGGCCCGTGCCACTGCGGCCAGTCGGCTTCCGGGGCAACGCTTCCGATAGATGTCTGCGCAAGCGCAAGCGCAAACAGGATTATAAAAAGTCTTCCGTGTTTCATTGCAACTCTCCATCGCTTTGCAAAGCCAGGTCCAGATTATGGCGCGGGCGTCATGCCATGTTGCTTGAGCTTTATTATCCTACCATTGAACGGACGGGCAGTTGCAATGCTTTTGGAATCTCCGAAGCCGTCGTGCCTGCGCGGGCGGCGCTAGCGCCGCAGCGAGTCGATGAGCGCCTGCCTGTGCCGGGTCGATTCGGGCGAAAACCAGTGTTCGATGAAGCGGTCGAGAAATTCCCGGTCGCCTCGCGGCGAAAGGAGCCCGGCTACTTCGACGAAGTAGCGTTTGACCCTGCCGAAGGTCAAAGGAGGCTTCTCCGACAGCACGCGGGCCCTTGCAATAGCCCGTTCGAGCACGGCTTCGGGCGCGGCCAGCTCGCTCGCGAGCCCCGTCTCGAGCGCTTCGGCGGGCGTGAGAGTCTTGCCCTCCAGCACGAGATCTCGGGCCTTTGCCACGCCGACCGCGCCGGAGGCCATGCGGATCATGCCCGGTGGCAGCACGAGGCCTATATTGACTTCGTTCAGAGCGAAGCCGAAATCCCCCTCCGACATGACGCGCGAATCGCAGGCCAGGGCCAGCACGGCGCCGCCCGCGAAAGCGTGTCCGTTCACGGCGGCGATGACCGGCTTCGGCAATTTGATCATGCCTTCATAAAGGTCGATGAATCGCCCGAAGAAAGTCGTCATGGTATCGCGGTCGTAACTGAAGACCTCCGTCACGTCGAATCCCGCCGAGAAGAATTTCGGGCGGTCGCTCGCCAGAACGACTCCGCGCACGCCAGGATCGTTCGCGGCCTGCGAGACGGCGGCGTTGAGCTCTTCGACCATCACCTCGTTGATCGGGTTCGCCTTCCCCCGCGACATATGGACGATCAGCAGGCCTTCCGCGTCCTCTGTTTTGATATGCTCCATATCCGTTTCACCTCTCGTCTTTCTCGATGTCGATAGATTATATGCGCGGCGCGCGCGAAGAAGAAATGCCGGGCCACCCTCGCCATTTCCGCCTGTACCTGTTTGAATCCGTCGCGGACTGAATTAGAATGCTGAGTCGTTGGCTTCTCGACCGGCGGATGAAAATCATCAAAGGAGTGTAATGAGTACTATGTCGCAAGCAAAGACGGCTTCTCTTCGTGAACAGGTCTCGGAGGAAGAGTGGCAGGCGCGCGTCGATCTCGCCGCCGCTTACCGGCTCGTAGCCCTTTATGGCTGGGACGATCTCGTCTTCACGCACATCTCGGCGCGAGTGCCCGGCCCCGAGCACCACTTCCTGATCAACCCCTACGGCATGATGTTCGAGGAGATCACCGCGTCCAGCCTGGTCAAAGTCGATCTCGACGGGCGCATCGTGATGGAGACTCCTTACCAGGTAAATCCCGCGGGCTTTACGATTCACAGCGCGGTCCACGCGGCGCGCGAGGATGCGTTGTGCGTCATGCACCTGCACACGATCGACGGCGTCGCCGTGTCCGCGCAAAAAGGAGGGCTGCTGCCGATCTCACAGCACTCGCTGTTTGCGGTCGCCTCGATAGGCTATCACGATTATGAAGGGGTCGCTCTGAACGAGGACGAAAAGCCTCGCCTCGTCACGGACCTCGGGAACAAGAGCTGCCTGATGCTGAGAAATCACGGGCTGCTGACCGTGGGAGCCACCACGGCCGATGCGTTCCTGATGATGTACAACCTCCAGCGATCGTGCGAGATTCAGATCCGCGCGCAGGCGGGCGGCGGCGAGCTGCTCTCGATCCCGAGGCCGATCCTCGAAGGCATAACCGAACAGGCCAAAGCCGCCACCAAAGGCCTGGGCGGGCTGCTCGTCTGGCCCGGACTGCTCCGCAAGCTCGACAGGCTCGACTCCTCTTTTCGCGATTGACGATTTATGAGGCGGAGGGATCGTTTTGGTCTGGCAGTCCGAGGTTGAAGAGATCAAGCGCCGCGTCGAGCTGGCCCGCCAGATGGGTGGCCCGGCCAATATCGCGCGCCAGCATTCGAGCGGCAAGCTGACCGTGAGGGAGAGAATAGACCGGCTGGTCGATGCCGGCTCGTTTCACGAAATCGGCGCGCTCGCGGGAAAAGCGACGTACCAGGATGGGCGCCTGGAGTCATTCGTGCCCTCGAATTATGTCATGGGTACGGGGCGCATCGACGGGCGGCGCGTGGTCGTCGGCGGCGACGACTTCACGGTGCGAGGCGGCGCGGCCGATGCCGCCGTCGGTAACAAGGCGGGCTACGCGGAGAAGCTCGCCCGCGAGCTGAGGCTTCCCATAATCAGGCTCGTCGACGGCACCGGCGGAGGCGGTAGCGTCAAGATGCTCGAGACCATGCAGAGGACCTACGTGCCCGCGAATCCGTCGTGGGACGTGGTCGTGGCGCTGATGTCGGAGGTGCCGGTCGTCGGCGCGTGCATGGGGTCGGTCGCCGGGCTCGGGGCCGTGCGCGTGGTCACGTCGCACTTCTCTCTCATGGTGAAAGGGACCAGCCAGCTCTTCGTCGCCGGCCCGCCCGTCGTCGAGCGAGGCGTAGGCCAAAAAGTCTCCAAAGAAGAACTGGGCGGGCCGCACATTCATGCGAGGGGCAGCGGCGCGGTCGATAACGAGGTCGATAGTGAAGAGGAAGCCTTCGCCGCGATTCGCCGCTTTCTCTCCTATCTACCTCCGAACGTCTGGCAGCTCCCTCCCCGGTCGCAGAGCCGCGACGACCCGAACCGGCGCGAGGAGGATTTGATCTCGATCATCCCGCGTGACCGGCGGCAGTCCTACGACGCGCGAAGGCTGCTCGGCCTCGTGCTCGACACAGACTCTTTCTTCGAGATGGGCCGGTTTTTCGGGAGGCCGCTCGTGACGGGGCTGGCCCGCCTGAACGGCTTCCCGGTAGGAGTTATGGCCAACGACCCGCAGCAGGGCGGAGGCGGGCTCGACGCGCCGGGAAGCGAGAAGATGACCCGCTTCGTCGATCTCTGCGACACGTTCCACCTGCCCGTAATCAATTTCGTAGACCAGCCGGGTTTTCTGATCGGGACCGCCGCCGAGCGGGCGGGCACGGTGCGCTATGGCGCGCGGGCGATGGCGGCCGTCTACCAGGCCACGGTGCCCTGGATTTCGGTAATCCTGAGGCGGGTATTCGGAGTCGCGGGCGCCGCGCACGGTAACGCGCAGGGCGTGAATTTCCGGTACGCGTGGCCGAGCGGCGACTGGGGATCGTTGCCGATAGAAGGAGGGGTGATGGCCGCTTATCGCCGCGAGATCGAGGCCGCGCCCGACCCGGACGCGAGGCGGCGCGAGATCGAAGAGATGCTGGGCGAGCTGCGCTCTCCATTTCGCACCGCCGAAGGATTCGGCATAGAGGAGATCATCGACCCGCGCGATACCCGTTCATTGCTGTGCGAATGGGTCGCAACCGCCTACGAGCGCCTGCCCTCCGACATCGGCCCCAAGCGCCGGGGATTCAGGCCGTAGAGAGTCGAGCCTTATTCCGACCGGGGCCTGGAGATCTTCGCCGCCGCCGCGCAGCTTCACATAGCAAAGGCCCCGGCGCATATCCCTACATTGTCAGGACGACTTTGCCGTGGGTCTCGCGCCCGGCGAGCGCGCGGAGCGCCGACGGGGCCTCGGCCAGAGCGTAGGCCCGCGAGACTATGGGCTTGATCTGCCCGGCGTCGTACATCTTGAACAGCTCAGCCTGCGCCTCGGACATAAATCGGGGGTTATGCTCCAGGTATCCGCCCCAGTAACATCCGATCACGGAGATGTTCTTGAGCAGAATGCGATTGGCCGCGATGGAAGGGATGCGGCCGCCGGCAAAGCCTATCACCAGGAGCCTGCCTTCGGATGCTATGCATCTGGTCGACAGGTCGAATATGTCTCCGCCTACAGGATCGTAGATACAATCGGCCCCGCGCCCTCCGGTGATCTTTTTGACCTGCTCCGCCCAGCCGTCCTCGCGGTAGTTGAGCGCGTGCTCGGCTCCTTGCGAGAGGCAAAAATCGAGCTTCTCCCGGCTCCCGGCCGTGGCGATTACGCGCGCGCCGGCCGCCTTCCCGATCTGCGTCGCCGACAGGCCCACGCCTCCGGCCGCCGCGTGCACGAGCAGCCATTCGCCCGCCCTGAGCGAGGTCCTGTTTTTCAAAGCGAAGAAAGAGGTCTGGTAGATGACGATCATCGCCGCGGCCTCTTCGAAGCTCATCTCCGACGGAATGCGGAAGGTCTTGTCCGAGGGGGCGAGCGAGTACTCGCCGTAGCCTCCGGCGGACGCTATCGCCTGCACGCGGTCGCCGACGGACAGGCCCGCGACACCAGGGGCGACCGCGTCTACGACGCCCGCGACTTCAGAGCCGGGAGTAAAGGGCAGAGGCGGCTTCACCTGATACTTCCCCTGTATCATGAGAATGTCGTAGAAGTTCAGAGCGGCCGCGTGATTTCGGATGCGCACCTCTCCCGGCGCGGGCTCGGGCACCGCGACATCTTCGAGCGCCATCTGCTCGGGCTCACACCATTCACTCACTCGCCAGGCTTTCATATACCCCCTTTTCTTCGGAAATCCGCGCTCTTTCGCGCCCTTTATCGATTTTTTGCCGGGCCGTAAAACGGCGCGCCGGCACGCGCCGGTTGACTTAGGTTGGAGCGAGACCTAAACTTAGCGACCGGTTGACGCGATGTCAAGGAGTTGCTCCACGGCCTCTCCGGATGCGGTTTCGGACACGATCGAAGCGGATCACTACTGAAAGGAATTCAAGATGGACTTCGAATACTCTCCCAAGGTAAAGGAGTTGCAAGGCAGGCTCGCGGCTTTCATGGACGAGCACATATACCCGAATGAAGCCCTCTTCCAGGAGCAGATCAATCAAGGCGACCGATGGCTGCCGACCGCCATCATCGAGGAGCTGAAGAAGAAGGCGAGGGCCGACGGACTGTGGAACCTCTTTTTGCCCGAGAGTGAGTTCGGGGCGGGGCTGACGAACGTCGAGTACGCGCCACTGTGCGAAATCATGGGGCGTTCGGTGATGGCCCCCGAAGTCTTCAACTGCTCCGCGCCGGACACGGGAAACATGGAAGTGCTGGTGCGCTACGGCTCGCCCGAGCAGAAGGAGCGATGGCTCAGGCCCCTGCTCGAAGGAGAGATACGGTCCTGCTTCGCGATGACGGAGCCCGAAGTCGCTTCTTCCGACGCGACCAACATCCAGTCGAGCATCGTGCGCGAGGGAGACGAGTACGTAATCAACGGGCGCAAGTGGTGGTCGTCGGGCGCGGGCGACACGCGCTGCAAGATATCGATCTTCATGGGAAAGACCGACCCGAACGCTCCGAAACACAGGCAGCAATCGATGATCCTGGTGCCGATGGATGCGCCGGGCCTCAGGATCAAGCGGATGCTCACGGTCTTCGGCTACGACGACGCGCCGCACGGTCACGGGGAGGTGATTTATGAGAACGTCCGCGTCCCGGCCTCGAACATGCTCCTCGGCGAAGGGCGCGGATTCGAGATCGCGCAGGGCCGCCTCGGGCCGGGCCGCATCCACCACTGCATGCGCCTCGTCGGCCAGGCCGAGCGCGCCCTCGAAGCCATGTGCAGGCGGGTGCGCGCGCGCGTCGCCTTCGGCAAGCCCCTCGCCGAAAAGGGCACGATCCGCGCGGACATCGCGCAGTCGCGAATGGAGATCGAGCAGGCGCGTTTGCTCGTGCTCAAGGCGGCTCACATGATGGATACGGTCGGCAACAAAGCCGCGCGAGCCGAGATCGCGATGATCAAGGTCATCGCCCCCAACATGGCCCTGCGCGTGATCGACCGCGCGATCCAGGCCCACGGCGGCGCGGGCGTCTGCCAGGACTTCTTCCTGGCTATGGCGTGGGCGCACTCACGCACGCTTCGCCTCGCCGACGGGCCCGATGAAGTGCACACCGAAGCCATCGCCAAGCTCGAACAGAAGAAGTACGAATAGGCCGGGATTCAGACATGAAACTGCAAGGTAGAGTTGTAGTCGTGACGGGAGGAGCCAACGGCATAGGGCGCGCCCTCTGTCGCCGCTTCGCCGCCGAAGGTGCCCGGGCCGTCGTGGTCGCCGACCTCGATCAGGCGAGAGCGGCGGAAGTCGCCGAAGAGATCGGAGGCCTGGCCGTAACCGTCGATGTCGCCGTCGAAGCCGATATCGTTCGCCTCGTCGAGCGCACTATACAGGAATATGGCCGGATAGACCTCTTCTGCTCCAACGCGGGAATCCTGGGCGAGCGCGGCGGCGCGGAGGTGCCGGACGATGCGTGGCGGCAGATATGGGAGATCAACGTGATGGCCCACATCCACGCCGCGAGAGCCGTCCTGCCCGGCATGCTCGCTCGCGGCGAAGGCTACCTGTTGCAGACCGCATCGGCGGCGGGCCTGCTCACGCAGATCGGGGCGGCGCCCTACGCGGTCACCAAGCACGCGGCGGTCGCCTTCGCCGAATGGCTTGCGATGACATACGGCGATCGGGGAATAAAGGTCTCCTGCCTCTGCCCTCAGGGCGTGCGGACGCGGATGCTGTTCGGCGAGGACGGCAAGGGCGATAACTTCCTGGTGCCGGGCGCGCTCGATCCCGAAGAGGTCGCCGAAGCGGTAGTCGCCGGGATCGAGAAAGAGAGCTTCCTGATACTGCCGCACCCGGAAGTGCTCGAATATTTCCGCCGCAAGGCCGACGATTACGACCGGTGGCTGCGCGGCATGCGCCGCCTTCAGGAGAGCGTGCTTTAGCCGAATAAACGCTGAAGCCCAAGTCCGTCACGCTTCACTTTATGGAGATTCCGCCGTCCACCGGGATCACGACCCCATTCACGTACGCCCCGGCGCGCGAGGCGAGGTAGATGGCGGCCCCGGCCATATCCTCGGGCGACCCGATCCGCTTCAGAGGGCAGTTGGCCTCGACGCTGTCTTTATAAGTCTCAAGCAGCCATTTCGTCATCTGGCTCTCGAAGGGGCCGGGAGCGATCGCGTTCACGGTGATTCCGCGCTCGCCCAGCTTCACGGCCAGCATTCGGGTCAGGTGATGGACCGCCGCCTTGCTCGGGCCGTACGCATAATTGTCTATCTGGAACGGGACCGTGAGCCCGTCGATCGAGCCGACGTTGATGACGCGCGCGGGGTCGGCGAGGCTCCCGGCTTTCTCGAGAAGCGGCAGAAGTGCCTGGGTGAGAAAGAAGACTCCCTTGACATTCGTATCCATGACCTTATCGAACCCCGCCTCGGGATACTCTTCTATGGATGCGCCCCATGCCGCGCCCGCATTGTTCACGAGGATATGCAGGGCCTCCTCTCGCGACGACAGCTCTGCGGCCAGGTGCTTGCACCCTTCCACCGACGACAGGTCGGCGGGGATCGAAAAGCATGGGCCGGTCTCCGAGAGCTCGGACGCTACCTGATCGCATACTTCCTTCTTGCGCGAAGAGATGTAGACCCTGGCCCCGGCCTCCACGTACGCGCGCGCTATCATCAGGCCGATGCCGCGCGAGCCGCCCGTCACGAGCGCGACCTTTCCCGCGATTGAAAAGAGGTCTTTAACGTTCATTGCTTGCTCTTCCATTTATCTTCTCCTGACGCCATTCGGGTTGATTACTCCGCGGCAATGAAGCTCTCGGAAGCGTGCTCAGCGAACGGGCCTGCCCCATTCGGTCTCTTTCCTGAGGACCGGCTTCAACATCTTCCCGCCGGGGTTGCGCGGCAGAGCTTCTTTGCGAACGGAGACGTATTGCGGGACTTTGAAGTCCGCGAGGTGCTTTCGCGCAAACGAGATGATGTCGTCCACGTCGATCTGCCTGCCGGGCCTGGGCACGATCACGGCGCCCACCTTCTCGCCCATGACTTCGTCGGGCACGCCGATGACCGACACCTCGAAGACCGCCGGGTGCGCGGCCAGGGCGTTCTCCACTTCCACGCAGTAGACGTTTTCGCCGCCGCGGCAGATCATGTCCTTCTTGCGGTCTACTATCTGCACGAACCCGTCTTCGTCGAGGCGCGCCATGTCGCCCGTATGCAGCCAGCCGTCGACGAAGGCCTCGGCCGTCGCCTCCGGCTTGTTCCAGTACCCCTTGACCACATTCGAGCCGCGCACGAGCAGCTCTCCGACGCCCGTCTCCGGGTCCGGCTCGAAGAGGTCGAGATCGACTATGGGCGCGGCGAATCCCACGGTCTCGGGGCGGCCGCGGGCATACTCGTGGGGCAGGAAGGTCGCCACCGACGACGTTTCGGTGAGGCCGAACCCGTTGCCGAGGCGGGCCTGCGGAAAGGCCTCCATGATCCGCGCGACGAGCTCGGGCGCGATGGGAGCGCCGCCGTAGCAGACCCAGTTGACGTTCGCGGTATCGAACTCCTTGAAGTTCGGCTGATTGATCGCCAGCCAGTAGACGGCCGGGACGGAGGTGAGCAGGTTGATGCGCTCGTCTCGGACGGCCGCCAGAAAAGCCTGGACCTCGAACGCGGGCATAATGACCAGAGTGTTGCCTCCCTCGCAGGTCGGGACGAGCTGGCTGTTGCACCCGGTCACGTGAAAGAGCGGGACCGACACGAGATTGCGGACGCTGCCGTCCATGGGGAGCGAGACGACGCGGCGGCATGTCTCGCTGTTGTTGATGAAGTTCTCCTGCGTCATCATCGCGCCCTTCGGAAAGCCCGTGGTGCCGCTCGTGTAGAAGATGGCCGCCACGTCTCCGGGCATCGCATCTTCGACCGCGAAAGGATCGCCCGAAGGCATCGTTCGGCCCGGCAGGAAAGAGAAGACCGCCCCCGAGTCCTTGATGACGTACTCGACTTCGGACTCGCTGAACCGCGTGTTTACGGGCACGACGATAGCGCCCGCCATCTGCGCGGCGAAGAAGGCGACACACCAGCTAAGGCCGTTGCCCAGTTGAATGGCGACGCGCTCGCCTCGCGTCGCGCCCAGCTCTTTCAAGCCGCCCGCGACGCGGGCCGAGCGGTCCCAAAGCTCCCGGTAGGTGACGCGCTCGCCCCCGAGCTCGACTATGGCTTCGGCCTCCGGGCTCTTCTCCACGGTCGCGCGGAGCATCTCGACCAGAGAAGCGGGGCGGCCTTCATAATGGGCCACTCCGCCGGGATCGCGGGAGATTCGGGAATAATCGAACGGTCTGATCATCAGTATGCACCCTGTCTCTCAAGAATCTCGCGGGGATTATCGACGAGCATCGTTTCGATCTGCCGGTCGGTCACGCCTCGCTCCTTCAAAGCCGGGATCACGTCGTTGTGGATGTGGAGGTAGTGCCAGTTCGGAAGGACCACGGGGAGCGCCTCCTCCGGGAGCCAGTCGTTGAAGCAGGCCGCGTCGTGCGAGAGCACCATCTTCCCCGAGTGCCCCCGCTCGCACATTCGCGCGACCGTGTCGACGCGCGCTTCAAAGGGAAGAAGCACGTCTATGCCGAAGCGGTCCATGCCGAGATAAGAGCCCCTGGCTATCATCTCCTCAAGGTAGTCCAGGTCGGTCGTATCGCCCGAGTGGCCGATGACGACGCGAGAGAGGTCGACGCCTTCCTCTTCGAATATGCGCTGCTGTTCGAGGCCGCGCCTCGTCCCCGCGTGCGTGTGCGTGGAGATAGGGACTCCCGTGAGCCTGTGCGCCCGCGCGACGGCTCTGAGCACGCGCTCGACTCCCGGCGTAAGCCCCGGCTGGTCGGTCGCGCATTTGAGAATGGCCGCCTTCACGCCCGTATTCGCGATCCCCTGCTCTATGTCTCGCACGAACATATCGACCATGAACTCCGGGCCGCCCAGCTCCGTGCCCGGCCCCTGAAAATGGAAGTACATCGGCACGTCGTTGTAAGTATAGACGCCGGTCGCGACGATGATATTGATCTCCGTCTGCTCGGCCACTCTCCGAATGCGCGGGATGTAACGGCCCAGGCCGATCACCGTGAGGTCCACGATCGAATCCACTCCGCGCGATTTGAGCTCGCGCAGACGGGCGACCGCCTGAGAGACCCGCTCTTCTTCATCACCCCAGCTCTCGGGAAAGTTCTGCATTATCTCGGGAGAGAGCACGAAGACGTGCTCATGCATGAGGGTCGTGCCGAGCTGCGCGGCATCGATCGGGCCTCTTACGGTGTTGATCCGGGCCATGTTATCTTCCTCGCGGCGGGATTTGCTGCCGTCGGTCAATGGAAACGGCCAATACTAATACCACGTCTATCGCGCATTAAGCCAGAGCGAGGCTTTCATTGTCCCGGAACATAGTCCCACTTTCGACACGCCCAATCCCGGAACCGGACAGAGCGAGGCGCGGCCCCCGGCTCCCGACTCAAAGATTCCGCTCTTATTGCGCCATTTGGCTCGTCACGTCTTCTGGCACGGTAAATGATTCCGGTTGAGCGGTTTCATCTTTCTGCCTCCCGGCTGCCGTGCCGCCCGTATAGAAGTAAGAACAGGAGAGAATATGGAAAAGCTGTTTAAAGATGCGCGCTATGGGATTCGGATGCTTTTGAAGAAGCCCGGATTTACCCTCGTGGCGGTACTGACTCTGGCGATCGGCATCGGGGCCAACACGGCCATCTTCAGCATCGTGGATGCGTTACTGCTTCGCCCTCTCCCCTTCCGGGATTCCGGCCAGCTCGTACTCGCGTTCTCAAAGACGAGCCGCGGCCCCCGGCAATTCGTCTCCTATCCCGATTTTCAGGACTGGCGCGAGCAGAGCGGCTCCTTCGCCGAGATGTCCGCCTTCGCCACTCAGAGCGTCAACCTCACGGGCGAAGAAGAACCGGCCCGCGTCCGGGGCGGCTACGTATCGGAGAACTTTCTCAGGCTCGTCGCAGTGGAGCCTGAAGCGGGGCGGGGCTTCTTGCCGGGCGAAGACCAGCCCGGCGCGGAGCGGGTCGCCGTCATCAATCACAATCTGTGGCAAACCCGCTACGGGGGCGATCCTTCCATGGTGGGAAGGAGGATGATTCTCAACGGAGAGGCCTTCACCGTCGTCGGGATCATGCCTGAGAGCTTTCGCTTCCCTATCGACGAGGTCGAAGTCTGGATCCCTTTTTCGAGTTATCTCAATCTCTCCCCGGATCGAAAGACGCCCACGACCGGCGTCGTCGCCCGCATGAAGCCGGGCGTGAAGATCGAGCAGGCGCGCTCGGAGCTTGAGACCATCGCCGCCGCGCTTGCCGCGAAATACCCGGAGACGAATGCCGACAGGGGCGTCTACGTGACGGGGCTTCAGGACTTGCTCGTGGAAGGCATTCGCCCCGCCCTCTTGATCCTGCTCGGCACCGTGGGGCTCGTGCTCCTGATCGCCTGCGCCAACGTGGGGAACCTCTTGCTCGCCCGCACCGTCAGCCGCCAGAGAGAGATCGCCGTGCGCTCGGCCCTGGGCGCGACCAGGGCCAGAATAGCTCGCCAGTTTCTCACCGAGACCCTGCTGCTCTCGCTGATCGGAGGGGGCGCGGGCCTTCTCGTCGGGCTATGGGGGCTTGACCTGCTCAGGAGCATCAGCCCCGGCAGCCTTCTGCCCGATATTTCCGCGATCAGCCTCAACGCCACGGTGCTCGGGTTCACCGCGGGCGTTTCACTCCTGACCGGGCTCGCCTTCGGCCTTGCTCCCGCCGTCAGGTATTCGAGGCCGAACCTTGTCGAGTCGCTCAACGAGGGCGGGCGAAATCCCGGCGAAAGCGCCGGCAACAGCCGCATACGCAAGGCGCTCGTGGTCTCTCAGGTCGCGCTGGCGCTCGTCGTATTGATCGGCTCCGGCCTGATGGTAAGGAGCCTGGTCGAAGTATTGAAAGTCGATCCGGGCTTCGATGCGTCCAGCCTGCTCACGATGGAATACCGCATCCCCAGGACCAAATACCCGGAAGGCGGCCAGCAGTGGAATTTTCATAAGCAAGTGGTCGAGCGAGTCCGGGAGATCCCCGGCGTGCGCTCGGCGGCCGTGGTGCGGGGGCTGCCCTTCAGCGGCAATAGCGGCTCGACGGAATTCGCCCTGCTCGACCGCGCGGAGCCCGCGCCCGGCTCGGAGCCGCAATCCCAGATGAACCTGGCCGACAAGAATTTTTTCGAGACGATGGGTATCCCGTTGATGAGAGGCCGGGCCTTCTCCGACCAGGATGATTCGGGCTCGACCCCCGTCGTCGTCATCAATCAGACCATGGCTCGGCAGTACTGGCCCGACGGCGACCCGGTCGGCACCCGGGTGCGCCTGAACAATCCCAAGATCACCGCGACCATCGTCGGAGTCGTCGGCGACGTGAAGCAAGGCGAGCTCGACGATCCGAGCATGCCGCAGATCTACGCGCCCTATTCACAGAACCCGTTCATCTTCGCCACGCTGATCGTTCGCACGCAGACCGATCCCATGAGCATGGCCGGAGCCGTCCGTGGCAGCATATGGTCGGTCGATAAGGATCAGCCGGTCTGGAAGATAAGGACCCAGCAGTCTCTGCTCGACGGCTCGGTCGGGCAGAGAAGATTCATAGCGGTCCTGCTCGGGCTATTTTCCGGCATCGCCCTCATGCTCGCGGCGGTCGGCATTTATGGAGTGATCACGTACTCGGTCAACCAGCGAACCCACGAAATAGGGATACGGATGGCCCTGGGCGCGAACCCGGGCGCAATTCTGGGCATGGTGATGCGGCAGGGAATGCTGATGATTCTTGCGGGCCTGGCAATCGGCCTGGGGACCTCGTTCGCTCTGACCCGGTTTCTTTCGAGCCTGCTGTTTGCGGTCACCCCGACCGACGCGACCACCTTCGGAGGGATCGCGACGCTCCTGGCGCTCGTGGCGCTGGTCGCGTGCTATATCCCCGCGCGCCGCGCCACCAGGGTCGATCCGATGGTGGCGCTCAAGTACGAGTGAGGCGCGAGCGGTTCGATGCCGGCGCTAAAGCTGGCCGTAGTCCAGCTTAAAGAGGTCCATGGCGTGCGACATGTCTCCCGTCTCGAAGCCCAGGCGGAACCAGCGGGCTCGCTGCGCGGAGGTGCCGTGCGTGAATGAGTCGGGCACCACGTACCCCTGGGCCTGCTTTTGCAGGCGGTCGTCTCCGATGGCATTGGCCGCGTTCAACGCCTCATCGATGTCGCCCGGTTCGAGAAAGTCCTTGGCCTTCTGGGCGTGGTGTGCCCAGACCCCGGCCAGGAAATCGGCCTGTAGCTCCAGGCGGACCGAGAGGCGATTATAATCGGCGTTGCTCACGCGTCCGCGCCTCCCGTGCACTTCGTTGAGAACCCCCATAATATCCTGGACGTGGTGCCCGATCTCGTGGGCTACCACGTAAGCCTCCGCGAAATCGCCCGCCGCGCGGAATCGCCTCGCCATCTCTTCGAAGAATTGGAGGTCGAGGTAGACCTTCTGATCGGAGGGGCAGTAGAACGGCCCCGTGGCGGCGGAAGCGGACCCGCACGCCGATTGAGTGCTGCCGGAAAAGACCACGACCGTCGGGTTGGTGTACTGCTTGCGGACCGTCCTCGGGAGCAGGTCGTTCCAGACATCTTCCGTGTCGGCCAGGACGACGGCCGTGAACTGCTTGAGCTTGTCTTCGTTGGGATCGGTCTGGCGGCGAACGGTGCCGCCGCCATCGGGCGGCGGGCCGCCTTCCTCTAAAAGCGCGCGGGGATCGACCCCGAAAAAAAGCGCCAGCAAAAGCAGGACTACGGTCCCGAGCCCTCCGCCGGCCACAACACCCCCGGTTGAAAGTCCGCGCCGATCTTCAATATTACCGCTCTCCCTACGCCCGGCCCATCGCATGGTTCACCTCTCGAGTAAAGAATCTTCAGCCTGCCCGGCCCGCGTCCACTCGACCATTAGATATTAACAGAAGAAGCGCCCGGCGCAGGTAGCCCGCGCGAGAAGATGCCGGATCGGGTCCGGCTCTCGCGCCGCGATACGAAAGGCCCTGCTCATCAATGCTCATCAATGCCCGTCAATGCCCGTCAATTTTCATCAAACATTCATCAATCGCGCATCAATCGATTTCGGCGCGCCCGCAGAGCGTCC
>DATLMR010000182.1:0-6076 GCA_035537555.1 Blastocatellia bacterium | reverse complement strand
CGCGCTCAAGCATAAGGTGGTTCGCAAGCGAGGCGGCCATAATGATGGCGCGCTCGAACTTCTCTTCGAAGCCCCCGGCCTCCTCGCGCGGAGCGTCTCCGGCCGGGCCTGGCGGGCCCTTGAGGCGCTCGGGCCGCGTCGTATCGAAGACTATGGTGAGACGCCATTCATCTTCGCGCATGTGCTCGCGAACCATCATCCCCCTCGACTTGGCCGTGGCCTTCCAGTCGATGTGCCGCATGTGGTCCGACGGCTGGTAGGCGCGGATCGAATAGAGGTCGTCGCCCGAGCCCCGCGCGTGGCTCTGGACCTGTCCGGACAGCATCGGGAGCGCGTGGTAGAAATCGTCGAGAGGCTTCGGCTTCGGGTAGACGAGTATCTCTCCCGTGGCGTCGATCCTGCGCCATTTCTTGAAGAAGCCGGCCGGGAATTTCGTGGAGAGGCGAAAGCCGGTCACGGGATAGCACCCGCGCCGCGCGAAGGTATACTCGACGCGCTGGCGAACGCTGGCGCGCGCGGGAGCCAGCACGAAGTAAGCCAGTTTGCCGAGCCCGCCCCTGTCGGGCGGCGAAGATGCCTTCCCGCGCTTCCCGGCTTTTACAGCCGTTTCGCCCTCTTCATCCTCCCCGTCGCCCTCGTCGGAGTCGGTCAGCCCTTCGACCATCATGCTGTAGCTGGGGGTCACGCGCTTGTGATTCATGAGCGTGATCGTGAGGCTTGCAGGCTCGCCCGCGAACATGTGATCGGGAAATCGTAATTGCACCGACACGTCTACGAGCGACAGGCGCGCGATCAGGTTCGCCGCCACCAGGAAGGCGAGCATCACCGAGAGCACCATGTAAAGGAGGTTATTGCCGGTATTCCACGCGGCGAACGCTATGACCACGAGGAAGACGATGAAGAGCAGGCCTTCGACCGTGACCGTGGTCCGGACGGCGAAACGAAGGATCTCCAGCCGGACGTTGCGGGCGAGGCGAGGCACGATATAGAGCGCGCCGAGCAAGGCCATGACCAGAGAGATCGCCGCGGCGACGGCGGCCATCTCTCCCTTGCGCTGCTCGGCGGCGATAGAGCTGAGCAGGGCTATGACGAAGGCCACGCCGAGAAAGAAAGCCGTTATGAGAAAATCACGCCATGCCTGCCAGTTCATAAGCTACCTCACAAAGGCACGCTGACGGTCTTGAGTATCTCCTGGAGGGCAGCTTCGGCTTCATCCGAGCGGCGGAGGCCGGTCGAGTAACGCGAGTTGACGACTATTCGGTGGGCGAAGATGGGAACGACGAGGCGCTTGATATCGTCCGGAATGACGAAGTCCCGCCCTTCTATGTAAGCGAGCGCCTGTGAGGCGCGATGCAGGGCAAGGCTCCCGCGCGGGCTGACCCCGAGGTCGAGTATCTCCGCCTCGCGCGTGGCGCGCACGATCCGAATCAGGTAATCGATCAGAGCATCGTCGACCGACACCTCGCGCACCTCGGCCTGAAGCGCCAGCACGTCGTCGCCGTGCATCACGGGAGTCATGTGCTCGAGCGGAGAGTTGATCGTCTGCTGGCGCAGGATCGCCTTTTCATTCTCCGGGTCCGGATACCCCATGCGCAAACGCATCAGGAAACGGTCGAGCTGAGACTCGGGCAGAGGGTAGGTGCCGTGGTGCTCGACCGGGTTCTGGGTGGCGAGGACCAGGAACGGGCGCGGCAATTGATACGTCGACTGCTCGACCGTCACGTGCCCTTCGGCCATCGCCTCCAGCAGAGCGGACTGCGTCTTGGGCGTCGTCCGGTTGATCTCGTCGGCGAGGATGACGTTGGCAAATATGGCTCCCGACTTGAACTCGAAAGTCCCCTGCTGCTGGTTGTAGACTTCGAGCCCGAGTATATCGGACGGAAGCATGTCCGAAGTGAACTGGATGCGCTGGAAAGAGCAGTCGAAGCTGCGCGCTATCGCCTGGGCCAGGGTCGTCTTGCCCACGCCCGGCACGTCTTCGATCAGCAAGTGGCCGCCCGCCAGCAGCGATACCAGAGCAAGCTCCACGACCTCCGACTTGCCCCGGATAACGCTCTCAATTGTCGACTGGAGTTGTTCGATCTTACCGGCGGTGGTTATCACTAATATCGGTCTCCACTCTTACTTCGAAACTAGAATTAAATCTAACACAAAGAAACGCCACCCGTGAAGAAAAGTTGCAGAAGCGGAACGAGCCCGGAAGCCGCGCGACCGGCGCCCCGCCCCTTGCGATGCAGTCTCGACCCTCTAACCGCCGGCGGCCTTCTGCGATTCGAGCAGCGGGCGGAGCGCCTGGTAGACCGTCTCGGCTACTATCTTCGTCCCCTCCGCATTGGGGTGGACGCCGTCGCCCTGGTTCAGGGATTCGATCATCGCGACGCGGTCCAGGAAGAAAGGTATGTATGGCACCTCGTGCTGCCGCGCCAGCTCTCGGTAAGCTTCCTGCACGTCCTTCCGGTATTCGGCGCCCGCGTTGACCGGAGCCTCCATTCCCGCCAGGACCACCTGAGCGCCGCGCGCTTTCGCGCGTTCTATGATCCCGGCGAGGTTCTTCTTCATCGCCGGGACGGGCTGGCCTCGCAGGATGTCGTTCGCGCCTAACTCGAGAATAACGAACTTCACGTCGCCGTCCAGGGCCCAGTCGATTCGCCTCAGCCCGCCGGCCGACGTATCTCCGGAAACTCCCGCATTGACCACTTCGTAATTGAATCCGTCGGCTTCCAGCTTCTTTTGCAGGAGCGCCGGGTAACTTTCGGAGGTAGAAAGGCCGTATCCGGCGGTCAGGCTATCGCCGAAAGCCACGATCTTCGCTACACTTTTAGAGGAAGCAGTGGAGGCCCGCGGCGGCGTGGATTGGGTAGCTTCCGGAGACGCGGGGCGCTCCCTGGAGCCGCAGGCCGCTAAGCCCGGAATAACGATAAAGATTAAGCTGAGAAGAAAAACTTTCATGATTGAATTATACAAGGTTTCGAAAAAAGTTCCTTCGGGTGCGGAAGTCCTCACCATCGTCAAGTCGCTCGACCTCGTCATCCCGGACGGCCAGTTCGTCTCGATAGTCGGGCCTTCCGGCAGCGGCAAGTCCACTCTCCTGGGCCTTATGGCCGGCCTGGATTCGCCCACCTCGGGCGATATTCGAATCGATAATCAGTCGATCACCAGCATGAGCGAAGACAAGCTGGCCGAGCTTCGGGGTAAAAAGATCGGCATTATATTTCAATCGTTCCACCTCATCCCTTCGCTCACGGCCTTCGAAAACATCCTCGTGCCGATGGAGATCGCGGGCGCCGACGGAGCCAGAGAGCACGCCCGACAGCTCCTGGAAGACGTGGGCCTCACCGGGCGCGCGCATCACTACCCGTCCCAGCTCTCGGGCGGAGAGCAGCAGCGCATAGCCATCGCCCGCGCCTTCTCGAACGACCCGCCGATCCTGCTGGCCGACGAGCCGACGGGCAACCTCGATTCCCTGAACGGCCGCCACGTCTTCGACCTGATGGTCGAGATGAATCGCAGGCGTAAAGCCACGCTCGTCCTGGTCACGCACGACCACGAGCTGGCCTCGCTCGCGGACCGCCGCATCGCTTTGAGGGACGGAAGCATAGTGAGCGATAGCCTGGCGGAGGCGGCCCCCTCCCAGGAGACCGCCGTGGAGGCCACACAGATATGAAATTCGCTTTACAGATGGCCCTGCGCGAGCTTCGATCCTCGTGGCGCAGGCTCCTGTTCTTCTTCCTCTGCATAGCCATCGGCGTCGGCTCGATCGTCGCCCTCCGCTCGATAATTCAAAATGCGAGCGCCGCCGTCGCCTCCGAAGCGCGCGCCCTATTGACCGCCGACGTGCAGATCGATTCCGACCGCCCCTGGAGCGAAGAGACGCTCGCCGCGATCGACCGCATAGCCCGCCCGCCCCTCGTCGAGCGGAGGGCGGAGACCATCGAGGCGTCAACCATGATCAGGCCCGCCGACTCTGCGCGCGAGGGCGCGATGATGATCGAGCTGAAGGGGATCGAGAGCCCCTTCCCTCTGGTCGGCGAGTTCAAGCTCGCGAGCGGCGAGCCTTTCGATTATTCGCTGCTCGCGGGTAACGGCGCGGTCGTCTCTCCCGCGCTGCTCGACCGCCTGAGCCTCCGGGTGGGCGACGAGGTGAGGATCGGCAACAGCACATTTCAAATTCGGGGGGCGGTCATGCAGGAGCCCGGAGGCGGGGGCGGAGGGTTCCGCCTCGGCCCGCGAGTCTTCATCGAGCGAGGCGCGGTCGAGGCGACCGGACTTACCGGCTTTGGCAGTCGCGCCCGGCGCAAGATTCAGTTCCTCACCCCCGAAGGCCAGGTCGATAACCTGTCGGGGCAACTGCGCGAGGCGCTCAAGAACAATCTCGTAAACGTGCGATCCTACAAGAACTCGCAGGAGAACCTCAACGAGCAGTTCACACGCACGGAGAACTACCTGTCGCTCACGGGATTGATCATCCTCGTGCTCGGAGGCATCGGCATCTCCAACGTCACGCGCGTATTCATCGAGCAGAAGAAGAAGACCATCGCCGTGCTCAAGTGCGTGGGCGCGACCGGCGGAAAGATCACGGTCGCCTACCTCGGGCAGGTCATCGCCCTCGGGCTCGCGGGAAGCATTCTCGGGGTCCTGCTTGCCAAGCTCGCGCTCTCATATATCGGGTACAAGTTCGTCGAGAGCCTGCCGCCTAACATGAATTACGGGCTGCGGCCAGGAGCCATAGCCCAGGGGCTGAGCGTGGGAATCCTGATCTCGATCCTGTTTTCCGCGCTTCCCCTTCTCCGCATACGGAACATCAAGCCCAATGTGTTGCTCAGAGAAGACGCGGAAGGCGTGGCCCGCTCCTTCGACGTGACGAGGTGGGTGATGGTCGCTATGGTCGTAGCGGGGCTGCTGACCCTGGTCTCCTGGCAGGCAGGCTCCCTGCGCGTCGGGGCCATCTTTCTTGCGGGCCTCGCGCTGACCGCCGGGGTGCTTCACCTCGCGGCGGTGCTGCTCATAGCTCTCGTGCGGCGCGCGCGCCATGTCTCGTCATTCGAGTTCCGCCAGGCCATCAACAGCCTCTACAGGCCGGGCAATCAAACGCGCGTGATCGTGATGGTGGTCGGGCTCGGCGTCTTCCTCGTGATCGCCACGCAGTCTCTGCAATCCAACCTGCTCCAGGAATTCGACCTGGGGCGGCGCGGCAATCTCCCGAACATGTACCTCATAGACATACAGAAGGACCAGGAGCAGGGAGTAAAAGATTTGCTCGCTCAGACGACGGGAGCGCCCCCGGTCCTGGTCCCGACCGTGCGCGCGCGCATCGTGGCAATAGATGATCGCGACATCGATCTGGAGCAGCAGGATATGAAGCGCGAGCGCGGGCGGCTCGGGCGCGAGTACGTGCTGACCTACAGGCCGAACCTCGAGCCGAACGAGACAATCGTCGGCGGCCAGTTCTGGGACGATCAGCCGTCGCCGGAGCCTCAGGTGTCGATCGAAGAGAGCATGCGGGGGTTGGCGGGGCTCGACGTCGGCGGCACGATCACCTTCGACATCCAGGGGCGCAGGATACCGGCCCGCGTCACGAGCATCCGGCGAGTTGACTGGCGAAATGCCCGCACGGGCTTCATGGTGGTCTTCCGCCCGGGCACGCTCGAGAACGCGCCGCAGATGCTGATCGGCGCGATCAACGGGCCGACCGACGAAGTAGAGAGGTCCCGCTTTCAGCGCGTCCTGCTCGACAAGTACCCGAATATCTCAATGATCGACGTGACCGACATCGTCCGCTCCGTGAAGAGAATAATAGATAACGTCACTCTCGCGGTCACATTCGTCGGCGGATTCGTGTTCCTGAGCGGGGCGCTGATCCTGATAGGCTCGATCGCGATGACGAAGTTTCAGCGCGTCTACGAGGCCGCCGTGCTCAAGATGCTCGGAGCGAAGCGCAGGACGTTGCTCCTGATCCTACTGGGCGAGTACAGCCTGCTCGGGCTCGTCGCGGGAGTGATAGGTTCCATTTCGGCGGTGGGGCTGTCATACGCGGCCGCGAAATACATCTTCGAGATTCCCTGGAGCTTCACGCCCG
>DATLMR010000181.1:0-13365 GCA_035537555.1 Blastocatellia bacterium | reverse complement strand
AGGAGCGACGAGCTGATACGGAGCCTCGAAGCTCGCGCGGCCGAACAGGACTCGGCGCTCAGAGCAGAACTGTCCCGCGCCCGCGAGGAGCACGGGCGGCTGGCCGCATCCATCGAGCTGCTGCAGGCGGAGGCGTCCGAGCGGGAGCGGAGTATGCGCAAGCTCTCGGCCGAGCTTGCCGAGAAGGAAGAGGGCCTCCGCCTGCTGTCGAATGAGCTTGTAGAGAGCGAGCGGAGCCTCCGCCTGCTATCGACCGAGCTGGCGGACAGGGAAGAGCGGTTGCGGAAGATCACGGGCTCTTTAGGCTGGCGCCTGCTCAGCCGTTTTGGCCCCGTGAAGTACGGGGTCCTGCTCCCGGCATACAATCGGATCAAGAGGGTGTTGAGCTCGAAGCCGCCTCCGAAAGTCACGCGGGGAACTCAGGCTCCCCGGGACTGAGCCCTCCCCGCCTTGCATAAGCCGCCTTATGCTGCAATTATTCTCCAACGATACGCATTCGCAACGGCCCGGAAAAATACGAGGAGCAAACGATGATGAAAGCCCGTATTTCGGTCCTCTCACTGATGCTGTTGAACGTCCTTGCGTGCGCGGGCATCCGCGCGCAGCAGGTCTCCGACCCTGACTTCAACCCCCGCATCGATAAGCCCGCCTACCAGGCCGGGCGCGGCCCGGTAGTTATGCTCGATGAAGCGCACTTCAACTTTCATACGGCCGAAGGCCGGTACAAGCCTTTCGCGGACCTGCTCAGGCGAGACGGCTACAAGGTGTTGCCCTTCAAAGCTAAATTCAGCAAAGAGTCTCTGAAGGAGGGCGATATCCTGGTCATCGCCAACGCCCTGGCGGAGCGCAACCAGCAGGACTGGTCTCTGCCTACCCCGTCGGCTTTCACCGACGAAGAGATCGCGAGCGTGCGCGAGTGGGTCCGGGGCGGGGGCTCGCTTTTCCTGATCGTCGATCACATGCCGATGCCGGGCGCGGCCGAAAAACTCGGGGCCGCCTTCGGCGTGAAGTGGGTCAACGGGTATGCGATCGACCCGGCCTCGGATGGCCCGATGATCTTCAAGCGCTCGGACGGGTCGCTGGCCGACCACCCGATCACGAACGGCAGAAGCAGCGCCGAGCGGATAGATTCGGTGGCCACCTTTACCGGCTCGGCCTTCCGGGCCGAAGGCGCGCTTCCGTTGCTCACCTTCAAAGGCAACGTCGTCTCTTTCCTGACGACGGTCGCGGGGGAGCTCAAGCCGGACACTCCCCGGGTTGACGTGAAGGACTGGCAGCAGGGCGCGGCGCTCAGGTTCGGCAAAGGGAGGGTCGCGCTGTTCGGAGAGGCCGCGATGTTTTCGGCCCAGCTTGCCGGGCCAAACCGCGGCCCGATGGGAATGAACGACCCCGTCGCCTCACAGAATTACCGCTTCCTGCTCAACGTGCTCCACTGGCTCAGCGGGTTGCTCGAACAGAAGTGAGCGGGAGAGTCTCACGCCGGACGTGACGGGCCATGAGTACGAGGAGTACGAGCCGATTGAAAGATTTCGAACGTTGAGCTTATCCCGGACGTAACTTATCTGCGATTGCGGGAAAATACGATTATTTCAAGCGAGGCTCTGATGTACTGTCCTAAATGTGGTAACCAACAGTCCAGCAATGAAGTGAAGTACTGCTCCCGGTGCGGATTCTATCTCGGGGCTGTGACCGATCTTCTACAGTTAGACGGCACGGTTCCGGGGCGGGAGGCCGCGGCTTCTCCGCCCGGCCCTTCGACCCGCAAGAAGAAAATCCGCCAGGGGGGCAAGATTATATTCTTCAGCGTGGCCCTGCTGCCCATCGCCCTGGGCCTGAGCATCGTCAACGACACGCCCGGCCCCCTTATTCTTCCGTTCACGCTATTTCTCGTGGGCCTGCTCTGGGTGATGTACCACCGCCTCTTCACGGACGAGGACGAGCGCGTGATTCAATATCCGAGACAGATGCAGGGGCCGCCTCCCCGCCAGATGCTGAGGCCGGAAGATAACCGCGTGATGGTCGCGGACCCGCAGCGCCACAACACGGCCGACATGGCCCATCCGCCGAGCGCCGTGGACCACACCACGCAACTGTTCGATAAGGAACGATGATCCGCAGGCAGGAGATTACATGCGAAAAAGCCTGATTCTCACCCTGACCGCGCTCTTGGCGGCCCTGCCCATTTTTGCCCGGCAGGAGCTTCCTCCCATTCGGAACTTCCTGCGCGTGAACGATCAGTTCTGCACGGGCGGGCAGCCGAGGCCGGAGCACCTGGCGAAGCTGAAGGCCGAAGGCGTCCGCTCCATCATAAACCTTCGCCAGCCGAGCGAGCATAGGGCTTCGGAGGAGGAGGCGATGGCCAAAGAGGTCGGCCTCCGCTATTACAACATCCCCGTCGCTTTCGGCGACCCGAAAGAAGAGCAGGTGACGGAGTTCCTCAAGCTCACCGACGACCCTGAAAACCGCCCGGTCTTCATCCACTGCACGGCGGCGATTCGCGTGGGCGCCTTCTGGTTGATCAGGCGCGTGCTGCGCGACGGCTGGACCATTCAAGCGGCCGAGGAAGAGGCCCAGAAGGTCGGCCTCAAAGAGAGCCCGCACCTGAACGAGTTCGCCCGCGCCTACATCGAGAAGCACAGGAAGAAGTAGCCGCCCGGCTGAAGCGAATCTCTTATGATTCCGTCGAGTGTGAAATTATTTGCGGCCGCTGCCTCCTGGCTGGCCATCCTCGCGGCCGTCCCGTTCTCTACCGGCCGCGCGCCGGAGATTTTGAGCCTGCCCCTGGTCGGGCCGAAGATCGTCGTATCCAAGAGCCGCCGCCGCCTGGACCTTTACTCCGGCGGCGAGATCGTTCGATCCTACAGGGTCGGGCTCGGGCTCGATCCGGTGAACGACAAGCTGAGGCAGGGAGACCGCCGAACGCCTGAAGGCTCTTTCTATATCTTCATCAAGAATCCGAACAGCTCATTCTACCTCTCGCTCGGCCTGAGCTACCCCGACATCGAAGACGCGGAGCGCGGCCTGCGCGAAGGCTTGATCTCGCGCGCTCAGCGTGACCTCATAGCCCGCGCAATAAGACGGAAGGAGAGGCCGCCTCAAAATACACCGCTCGGCGGAGACATCTTCATCCACGGTAACGGCTCGCAAAGCGACTGGACCTGGGGGTGCATCGCGCTCGACGACAAAGACATGAAAGAGCTCTTCGAGGCCGTGCCCGTCAGGACGCCGGTCGAGATCGAGCATTGAAAGAACACCGCGCTCCGGAGCGCGGTGTCGTCCCAGACTTGCACCTCTTCGCGCCAGGAGGCCTATGAAGACGTTGCCCGCATTACTCGTCACGCGCGAGGCCCTGGAGCGCGATCCTGCTTTGCGGCACGGAGGGCGCGGCGCAAGAAAGATCCTCGTGACCGGCATCTTCGCCGAGACGGAGATGGAGGCCTCAGATATCGAATGGAGCCCGCCCTCGGGCTCCGATAAGTGCCCGGTCCGGCTCACGGCCCATACGGAAGTGGCCGTCTTTAACGGCGCGGCCCGCCAGGACCGCCACTTCCACGAAGCGGCCACCGAGATCTATATGGTCATGGAAGGGTCGATGGTGATCGAAGTGGAAGGGGTCGATTACCGCCTGAAGGCGGGCGATATGATCGTCGTCAATCCCGGGGCCGCCCACCTCGTGAAGACCGGCCGGGACGACTTTCTCTGCCGCCTCGTCTCTCTGAACTGCGGCGGCGCTAAGGACAAGTACCTGGCCCCCTGAAGCCACGGGGCAAAGCTGTCGAGAGCCCGCGCGAGGCTTCGCATGAAATCTTCGAATTATCGTATGGCCGCGCTCGAACCCCTTTTTCCCGCTCGTGGGATAAGCCTCTCCCAGAACCGGTCATAAGACCGCGCCGTCAATCTCGCCCGCCTCGCCAAACGCTTTCATTAGGGCGCTTTCACCGCTGCTTTCCCTGGCCCCGAATTTGATGGCCGATTTGCGCGATATGCGACGGCCCACGCGATCGAGAGTCGGTTAAATTAGGCACGGAGGTGCTTCTATGGAAGATTTCCTGAAAGACATCCGTTATGGAACCCGGATGCTCCTGAAAAACAAAGGGTTCACCATCATAGCTCTGATGACCCTCGCCCTGTGCATCGGGACCAACAGCGCCATCTTCACCGTGGTCAATGCGGCGCTGATTCGCCCGCTCCAGTACCGTGAGCCGGATCGTATCGTTCACATATGGGAGACCAACCAGCAACTGGAGTTCAATGAGCGGGAGGCCTCTTATCCGGACTATCTCGACTACAAGAGCCACAACAAATCGTTCGCCGAGATCGGCGGCTACACGCGGGGGAGCTTTACCCTTACGGGCCTCGACGCGCCGGAGCAACTCCCGGCCGCGCGCGCGACGCCCGGCTTCTTTTCAGTTCTGGGCGTCGCGCCCGCGCTCGGACGCCTCTTCGAGCCCGAAGAGGATACCCCGAGCGACGCGCGGGTCGTGGTGCTGAGCCACGGCCTGTGGGAGCGGCGCTTCGGCGGGGACCGCGACATAATCGGGAAGGCTCTCACTCTGAACGGCGATCCGTACACGGTGATCGGAGTGCTGCCCCGGGACTTCAGCTTCGCGCCCGTCGGACAGGCGGAGCTATGGGCTCCGGTCCGCCCGAATCAGATGCAGCTCTCACGCCGTTACCAGCACTGGCTCCGCGTGATCGCGCGCCTCAAGCCGGATGTGACGATGGATCAGGCGCGGGCCGACATGAAGCTCATTTCGAGCCGCATCGAGGAAGAGAACAGGGAATCGCACCAGGGGGCAGAGCTCAGGCTTGTGCCCATGCACGAGCAGGTGGTCGGGACGGTCAGGCCGGTGCTGCTGCTGCTGCTCGGAGCGGTGGGCTTCGTGCTGCTCATCGCCTGCTCCAACATAGCCAACCTCCTGCTCGCGCGGTCGATGGCGCGGCGCAGGGAGTTCGCCGTGAGAACGGCTCTGGGAGCCGGTCGCGTGCGCCTCGTCAGGCAACTGTTGACGGAAAGCCTGCTGCTCGCCTGCGTCGGCGGGGCGCTCGGGCTGCTCTGGTCGCAATGGGCGGTCGATCTCCTGATCGCGGCGATTCCCGAGGCGCAGATGAGCTCGATGCCGTTTCTTAAGGGCCTCTCGCTCGACCGGGAAGTCCTCGCCTTCACCTGCGCCGTAACTCTGCTGACCTCCATCCTGTTCGGGCTCGCGCCCGCCATCCAATCTTCCAGGCTCGATCTGCACTCGGCTTTGAAGGACGGCCTGCGGTCTTCGGGCGGCGCCTCGCGCCACCGCTTGCGAAATATACTGGTGGTATCCGAGATAGCCCTCGCGCTCGTTCTTCTGATAGGCGCGGGGCTCATGATACGGAGCCTCCTGCAACTGTTGCACGTCGATCCCGGCTTCGATCCGAACAACCTCCTGACGATGCGAATCTCGCTTCCGCCCGCGCGCTATTCCGACCCCGGCAAACTGGCGGAGTTTCACAGGCAGCTCCTCGCGCGCGTGGACGCGCTCTCGGGCGTCAAGGGGGCCGCCACGGTGAGCGTGCTCCCGCTGGTAGGCGGAGATTCGGGCGGCTTTCTGAAGGAGGGAGAGTCGATGGCCGACCGCGAGAGGCGCGAGTGCAACCTGCGGACGATCAGCACGAGTTACTTCGACGTGATGGGGATCGCCCTGATAAAGGGGCGGCCGTTTACGGAGCGGGATACCGGCAACAGCCCGAACTCGGTGGTGATAAATCAGACGTTGGCGAGCCGCTATTTTCCGAACGAGGACCCGGTCGGCAAGCGAATCACCTTTACGTTCGGCCAGCCCGTGCCGTGGGAGATCGTGGGAGTGGTCGGCGACGAGAAGGTGGTGAGCCTGGATGCCAGAACGACACCCGTGATCTACTTCTCGTACCTGCAAGGAGCCGATTCGGCGATGAGCCTCCTCGTCAAAACCGATGCGGACCCCCGGGGCATGGCGAAGGGCGTGGCAAGCGAAGTTCAGTCGCTCGACAGGGACGTGCCGGTTTACGGCGTGAGGACGATGGAGCAGTTGATCGAGGGCTCCAACGCGACTTTCCTGCGCCGCTATCCGGCCCTTCTCATCGGCCTGTTCGCGGCGGTAGCCCTGGTGCTGGCCGCCCTCGGAATTTACGGCGTGATCTCGTATTCGGTCAGCCAGCAGACACACGAGATCGGCATTCGCATGGCTCTGGGCGCGCAAAAGCTCGACATCTTGAAGCAGGTGGTCGGGCGGGGCATGACTCTGGCCCTGCTGGGAGTGGCGATCGGGACCGTGGCGGCCTTCGCCCTTATGCGGCTCCTTACGAGCCTGCTGTTCGGCGTGGCCCCGACCGACCCTCTCACCTTCATCTCGGTGGCCGCGCTGCTGGTCTCCCTGTCCTGCCTCGCGTGCTACGTGCCCGCGCGCAGGGCCACGCAGGTGGACCCGATGCAGGCGCTTCGCTATGAATAGGGTTTTATGAATAGGGCCTTATGAACAGAGGCTTGCGCGTGACAGGGGAGTGAAAGCTCTCGCCGGGCTCCGCGGCAAAAAAATGCGGCCCGCATCTTCCCGAAGAAGACAGGGCCGCGCGAGAGGGAGTAGATGAAAGGAGCAGATGAAAGGAGCAGATGAATCGAAAAGCCTATGAAACCGCCGAAGCCGATGCCTCTCCCGCTCGCGAGCGGGCGGCACGGCCGAGTCGATCCCCGGCGCTTTTCCCGATGACCTCGGCCGAGAAGCGCTCCATCTCTTCAAGCTGCGGGCTGCATTGAAGGAGCAGCAGATCGACGCCCGCTTCTTCGAAGGCGTGGACCTGCTCGCGGACCTGTTCGGAAGTGCCGACCAGTCCGGACCTCAGCCCGCGATTGGAGACGGAATAATCTCCGAGAGAGACCTGCTGGTCCAGCTTCGTGCCCGCGAGCCATTGCCGGTAGTTGCTATAGCCGGCCGCGCTCTGGTTGACATTGGTGATGCGTTCCAGCTCGGCCCGCGCCTCTCTTTCAGACTCGCGCACGATACTGTAAGCGGCGACTCCGTACTTCATGGGAGGGAGGCCCAGGCGGTCGCGCCGGGCGGACATGTCTTCGACCTTCTCTTTGATCCGGAAGGGCGGGTCCCCGTGCATCACGTATGCATCGCAGCGGGAGGCGATCAGCTCCTTTGCCGCTTCGGATTCGCCCCCGGCGTAGATCACGGGGCGCGGCCGCGTGACGGGCTTAGGCCGCAACACGGCGTCCTCTACGCGATAGTACTCTCCGCTGAAGGAGAAATGGTCTTCCTTCCAGAGGCGGTCTACGATCTCGAGCCACTCGGAAGTGCGCGCATAGCGCGAGTCGTGTTCTTCGAAATGGACGCCGTATTTCTTTGCCTCGTCGGCCCACCAGGAAGAGACGACGTTGAGCGAGAGCCGCCCGCCCCCGCAGATGTGGTCGATGTTGGCGGCCTGCTTGGCCAGCAGCGCAGGCGGGTGGAACGTGGGGCGGACGGCCACCATCAGCTCCAGCCTCGAAGTCACGGCCGCGAGCGCGGCGGCGGTGGACCAGGCGTCGAGCGCGGGGGCTTCCTCGCCTTTGATGTCGTTGAGGTTCAGCTCGGCGATGAGCGTGAGGTCGAAGCCGAGCTCTTCGCTGCGACGGGCGAGGTTGCTCGCGTACTGCCAGCTCGCCTCCATCCCCTCGTCGTCGACGTTTCTGAGCCATCCCCCGAAGACGGGGAGCCAGTAACCGTATCGCATCTTATATCGCCTCCTTTTCCAGGTAATCCACGAGCCGCGAGTGAGGGTTGAATCCGATGACGCGCTCGGCGTCCGCGACGAAGTTCGAGAGAGCGTTGATGTCGTAGTAGTTGATCCGGCCGTCGCGGTCATCGACCATGTATTCGACTCCTCCCACTTCGATGTTCGCGGTCTCTACTATAGCCTCGACCGCTTCGATCACTTCCGGGGGCGGCGCATAGGCTTCGACCTTGAGGCCGTTCTTGGGAGCATTGACGGGGCAGGCTGAGCGGGTCAGCTCTTCGCCGGACGTTGTCCGGCAGATGTCCGCCGGGCAGAGGTTGAAGCTGTCGCCCGAGGCGAAGACCTTGATCGCGTAAAGGTACCTGCCGCCGAGCGTCTCTACCCGGACGATGTGGCCGCCGCGCGCGGGCACGAACTCCTGCACGAGGGCCGTGCCGTCTATTCCGAGGTCGAGCCGCCGCTCTTCGACCGCCAGCTCAAGCGCGAAAGGCGAGTCGAAGCGGGCGAGTCCCGCGCCGCTTCCGCCCACGTTGGCTTTCACTATCACGGGGAACCTGAGCTCGTGAGCGGCTCTGGGAGCCTCTTCCGGGCTGTTGATCACTATAGTGCGCGGCGACGGGAGCCCGAGCCATTCGAGCAGGGAGAGCTGAAGGGCCTTGCTCGTTTCGACGGTGAAGGCCTCTCGCCCGTTGACCACGCGGGTCCCCATCCTTTCGAGGTGCGAAAGGTAATTGAGCGTGTAGAAGATCGAGCCTTTGCCGCCCCGGAGGTAGGCCGAAGGGCTCATGCGATTGAAGAAGAGCGCGTGCTCGACCTCGATGGCCGAAGGGTCGTATGCGTGGCGCCTGGCGTCGAGCGGGACGTAGGGCAGCCCTCGCCGGTCGAGCTCGGAGAAGAGCGGGCGGAACCAGTCCGGGTGCTCGTAGTAGATTGCGATCGGGAGAGAAGTCTTGCTCATCTGTCGGGCTCCTGAAAAAAAATAAAGGGCCGCTCGGTGTGAGCGGCCCTGGTGTCTTCTGAGTAACCTGGAAGTCTTTTACGTCAAAGCATCAGCCCGCTCCGTCTAAGGTGAGGCGCATACACGTACAGATGCAGGCGAACGCCCTGTCGACGAGTCCCTCGCGGGTGGATTCAATAGCGGTGGAAAATAAGTTCATCATGAACGATAGCTGCTTCAACGAGTATCGAAACTACCCGGAAAAGATAATCGTATCGCGAGCAAAAAGCAACCGCCGAAACGCGGGCCGGGGCATCTCGCCCGCCCGGCCCGCGTTTCACCCCATCGGCCTCGATAGCTTCACCTGTTTCAAAGCGGGATTGCAAAGCGTCTCCGAAGGCTGAAGCTTCGAGCATTTATCGAAGTCGCTTTCGGCGCGCCTGGAATCGCCCCGCGCGAGGAAGGCCAGGCCCCGGTTCGCGTACGCCAGAGCATAGTCCGGCTTGAGCTTGATGGCCTTGTTGTAGTCGGAGACGGCGCGGTCCGGATCGCCTTTCAGGAACCACGCGGCCCCGCGATTGTTGTAGGCGAAGGCGAAGCGCGGGTTGATCTCGATCGCCCTGTCGTAGTCTTTGATTGCCGCCTCGTAATCGCCCATGGCCTTGAGCGTGTTGCCGCGATTGTTGTAGACCTGGGGGAGATTCGAATCGAGGTCGATCGCCCTCGTGTAATCGGAAAGAGCCCCCGCCAGGTCGCCCCGCTCCTTGCGCTCGTTGCCGCGCTTGTAATATGCGAGGGCGTAGTTCAGGGGCGTCGCGACATCGTAGCTCCCAACCCCCCGGTTATGCTCGCCCCCCGGGCGCGCGTAATCACTCCCGTGTGCCCGGCTCGCCGACGCCTGCGCGCGAGCGCTCGTGCCCGTAAGCCCAAAAAAGATCAGCGTAAAAAAGATCGGCGCTAAAAAGCTCAGCGATAGATTCGCTCCCCGTCGGCTTCGAAGATCTTTACCTGCCTTCAACATCTCTGTGTCTCCTTCCCGTCTCTCTCGTAAAAGTCGGTTGCATAAAAAGACTTACCCCTTATACACTAGACCGTCTCGTAATGCAACTGATAAAATGAGGCACGATGAAAAGGACTAATTTTCGAGGCATGAAGTGTTCGATAGCGCAGACTCTGGACCTGATAGGGGAGTGGTGGACGCCTCTGATACTGCGGGACATATTTTATGGGGTGAGGCGATTCGAAGGATTGCTCACGCACCTCGGGATCTCGCGGAACATATTGACGGACAGGCTTCAGACGCTCGTGGAGAATGAGATTCTGGAACGGAGGCCGTACCAGAGCAATCCCGAGCGGTTCGAGTACATGCTCACGGAGCGGGGCATAGACCTCTACCCGATTCTGATCTCTCTGATGGCGTGGGGGGACCGGTGGCTGCCGGGTGAAGAAGGCCCCGCGGTCGAGCTGATCCACAAAGAGTGCGGAAACCCCGCGACTCCCGAGATAGTTTGCGCTCATTGCCGCAAGGCCCTCACCGCGCGGGGCGTGCGCGCGAACATACTTTCAGAAGAGCTGTCGAACCAGTTGAGCGCGGTGCGAGCAGCCTCGGGTCCGAAGAAAAAGTGACGACAAGGTATAATTCGCCGCCACTTATGCAACTTTTGACTCCCTCTTCCTGTTTAAGAATACAAATCTAAAAAAGCGGGCATTTCGTAACCCCATGCCGCTCAGGGTTTATACGGTTTTGGATTTATCAGGTTGAAGGAGGCTGACGAATGAAAAGGTCCTTTATTGCTCTGCTGTTTGCTTTCGCGGTGCTGCTCGCGCCGTCGCCCGCCGCGATCGGTCAGACGGGCGGCGGAAGCCGGGCCGAGGAGGTCGAGCTTATCATCGGCAAGCCGGTCGAGAGGGAGCTTGCCGGGGGAGGCAAGCACTCATACCGAGTTCATCTCACGAGCGGTCAGTGGCTGAACGCCATCCTTTATCAGCGCGGAATAGACGTTCTGGTCAGGGTCACGAGCCCTCAGGGGAAGCAGCTCGCGGAGATCGACAGCCCTAACGGAGACGAGGGGCCCGAGCCTATCTTCGTGACCGCGGAATCCACGGGCGAGTACCGGATCGAGGTCCTGCCCATCGAAGAGAAGGCGGCGGCGGGCCGTTACGAGATAAAGATCGAGCAGGTGCGGGCGGCCGCGAAGGACCCGGCGGGAAAAGTGGACCAGCTATTCGCCCAGTGGGACAAGCCCGGCTCTCCGGGCGCCGCGGTAGCGATCATCAAAGACGGTCAGATCATCTACAAGAAGGGCTACGGCTCGGCCAACCTGGAGTACGATATTCCGATCACGCCCTCGACCGTCTTTCACGTCGCGTCGGTCTCCAAGCAGTTCACGGCCTTCGCCGTCGCGATGCTCGCGGACCAGAAGAAGCTCTCGCTCGACGACGACATTCGCAAGTACCTGCCCGAGGTGCCCGATTTCGGAAAGAAGATCACGATCAGGCACCTGATCTTCCACGTGAGCGGCCTGCGCGACCAGTGGGAGATGCTTGCCATGGGGGGCTGGCGGCTAGACGACGTGATAACGACCGCGCAGATCCTTGAAATGGTGTCGCACGAAAAGGAGCTGAACTTCGATCCCGGGCAGGAGATGCTCTACTGCAACACCGGCTATACTCTGCTCGCCGAAATAGTCGCGCGCGTGAGCGGCAAGTCGTTCAGGAGCTACACGGAAGAAGCGATCTTCAAGCCCCTCGGCATGACCAGCTCTCACTTTCACGACGATCACGAGATGATAGTAAGGAACAGGGCGTACTCCTACGCTCCGGGGAACGGCAAAGAGTTCAAGTTACTCGCCCTCAATTACGCGACCGTCGGCGCGACGAGCCTTTTCACTACGGTCGAAGACCTCGCGAAGTGGGTGCGGAATTTCGACGAGCCGCGCGCGGGCAACAGGGCCGTCATCGAGCAGATGTACGAGGTTGGAGTCCTCAACAGCGGAGAGCCGACGGGCTACGCCTTCGGACTGGCGATAGGCCAGCGGAAAGGGCTGAAGACCGTGGGCCACTCGGGAGGGGATGCCGGGTACCGCAGCTACGTGACTCGCATGCCCGATCAGAAGTTTGCCGTCGTCGTCCTGAGCAATCTCGCCACCTTCAATCCGGGCCAGCTTGCCGGGCAGATAGCGGATATCTACCTCGCCGATCAGCTCAAGCCCGAGCGGGCCAGGGCGGAAGAGCCGAAACGGGCCGACGTGCCCGTCGCCGCCTCGGTCCTCAAAAGCTACGAAGGGACGTACCAGATCAGGCCCGGCTTCGTGCTGTCAGTCTCGGTCGAGGACGGCCATTTGATGACCCAGGCTTCTGGCGAAGAGAAAGTTCGCGCCTTCGCCGAATCGGAAAGCCGGTTCTCCGCCCCTTCTTACGGCGGCCCGCTCGAATTCGTAAAGAACGGAGAGGGCAGGGTCGATCACTTGATCTATCGCGGGCTCCGCGCGACGCGGGTCGTCCCTTTCTCTCCGGGCCTCGAAAAACTCGCCGATTTCACGGGCGACTATTACAGCGCCGAGCTTGGCACCACGTACACGATAGCGGTAGAAAAGGGGAAGCTGGTGGCCAAACACAGGCGTACGGGCGACGTTCCCCTCGCCCCGGCTTTTACGGATCAATTCAGGGGAGGGCAGTTCTACTTTCGCCACGTCGTCTTCACGCGCGACGGCCAGAACCGGGTCAACGGGTTCCGGCTCACGGGCGGGCGGGTGAGAAACATGCGATTCGACAGGCAGGCGGCCCCTGCGGCTCCCGGCCGTTGACGAGCCCGCTTTGCCCTAACAGTCTTGTGTACCAGAGTCTGAACCGGGATCGTCGCTCCGTCCCCGCGGCCAGGCGCGACGATCCCGCAGGAGTGCCTCGATCAGGCGTGTCTCGATATTGTTCGGCGATTGAGCCCCCGGCGGACGCGGGCGGCATGGCTGCATACTGGCCCGCATACTGGTCGATTCTGGGAATAGCCGATGTCGCAAGTGAACACCCGCTGGCTTCTCTCCCCATTCCGTTCCAATAAACCCCTTTAGAATGCACCCCGGCGCGGCAAGCGCAACGGCACGGCGATTCCATAGGAGGGGCGAGGATTAACCGTAACCGGTCCGGCCGCGCGGCCGGGCAGGCACCAGAAGTTATAAACGCCCGGAAGGAGATCATAAACGCCATGCAGGACCTGCGTTACGCTCTGCGAATGCTTTTCAACAGGCCGGGGTTCACGATCGTGGCCGTGGTCACTCTGGCTCTGGGGATAGGCGCGAACACCGCTATTTTCAGCGTCGTCAACGCGGTCCTGCTCAGCCCTTTGCCCTACCCCGAGCCCGATCGCTTGCTGTCCGTGATGGAGCACGATAAGGATGGGCCGGGCGAGACGAGCGGTTATTCGACCATCGCCGACTGGCAGTCGCAAAGTCACAGCTTCGATCAGATCGCGGCCGTCAGGTCCTGGAACCCGACGCTCACGGGCGAAGGCGAGCCCGAGCGCCTGTCGGCGATGCGCGTCTCATCGGGCTTCTTCGATCTTCTGGGCATAAGGCCGATCATGGGCAGAGATCTTCAACCTGAAGACGACCGCCCCGACGCCTGGCGAAAGGTGATCTTGAGCCATGGCCTGTGGCAGCGTCGCTTCAGGTCGGACCCGGATATAATCGGCAAGCCGATAG
>DATLMR010000180.1:0-3366 GCA_035537555.1 Blastocatellia bacterium | reverse complement strand
CGCTCTTTATGCCTACTCGAGTATGAGCCGCGGCCTCGCAATCGATGAGATACCGCCTTACCTCAGGGGGGATGCTGACCCGATGCCGTTGCCGGGCCTCGATACCGGAGCCCCCTCGGAGATCAAGAGCCCGCGACCTTTTATTCGCGCGGCCCGCGCGAAGATTCCGGTTCGACCTACTCAAAGAAGGACGCTGGAAAGAGAGCCCGTGGCCGCGACGCTAATCAAAGCGGAGCCCGCGCGCGAGACGCTTCGTATCGAGTTTCAGACGGGCGACCCGAATATCAGGATCATCTGGTTCGCTCCAACGGAATCGACGACGGGGAATATGAAATTGATGACGAGAACCGAGACTGAACAGGAGATAAATCATGTATCCGACTAAGAGAGGAATCATCACCGCGCTGATACTTGCGCTATCGCTCGCGCCGGTGGCTCTGGCGGGGCAGGCTCCCGCCTCGCCTGCAAACACCGACGAGTTCGTGACTTTAAGCGGCTTCAAAGGGAAGGTGTTCGAGGTCAAGAACCGCGAGGGGAGGGCCCTCGTCAAAGCCTTGTCGCCGCTCGGCAGCGGCTTCAAGGGGGCGACCATAACCTATAGCGACGAGTTCAAGACGCTCACGGTGCGGGACTTTCCCGAGAACCTCGCCGCCATAGAAGGGGCGCTAAGTCGGCTCGATACGCCGCAAGCCCCGCGCTCGGACATGGAGCTGCGAATGTACATTCTGGTCGCTTCGAACATCGAAGGCGCGAAGAACCCTTACCCGACAGACTTGAACGACGTGGTCAAGCAGCTCCAGACGACGCTCAGCTATAAGAACTATTACTTGCTCACGTCGAGCGTTCAGAGGGTGAAGGAGGGGTCCTTTCAATTGCAGGGAGAGGGCGTGACGGAGTTTACTTCTCCGCTCGTAGAAAAACCGGCGCTGACCTACTATTCATTCGCCGGAAACTCGATCTCTCTCTCCACGTCCCCTGCCGGAGCGTCCGTCTTCCAAATAAATGACTTCAATTTCAATCTGCGATCGAATGACGAGCGGGCCAACATCCGCACGGGACTCACCCTGCGCGACGGGGAGAAGGTCGTAGTCGGGACATCGACGCTGAGGGACAAGGGAATCATCGTCGTTTTGATAGCGAAGATGGTCAAGTAGGAAGGACCCCGAGGGGCGCAACGTTCAAACCTTTCACTAGCGGTCGAAGACCGAGCCCTGAGAGGGCGATACGCGGATAATGTTTATCCGCGTATCGCCCTCTCAGGGCTTTATGTATGACGGCTCTCTTGCAGGCTTCCCATCCGGCTTTCTATCAATTATCATTACGCGGCCTACATTAATCGTCATCATTATGAAAAGTAAGCTCGGGCCGGCAGTATTTTGTAATTAACAGTATTTTGTAATTAACAAGATATGAGCGAAGAACCGAAATACGCGGTCGAAATGCGTGGAGTGACCAAGCAGTTCGGCGATGTCGTAGCTAACGATCAGATCGACCTCCGCATCCCAGCCCAATCGATTCACGCGATCGTCGGAGAAAACGGCGCGGGCAAATCGACCGCGATGAACATCCTCTACGGGTTCTACAAAGCGGACCGGGGCGAGATACTCATCGACGGCGCGCCTCGCTCGATCGACAGCCCCCGCGATGCCATAGCCCTCGGGCTCGGCATGGTGCACCAGCACTTCATGCTGGTCGAGCCGCTCTCCGTGACCGAGAACATCGTCCTGGGCGCGGAGCCTACTTCGGGACTGGCCATCGACTACAAAAGCGCCCGCGCCCGCGTCCGCGAAATCTCGGGGCAGTACGGCCTGCGGATCGATCCGGACGCGAGGGTGGGCAACCTTTCCGTGGGACAGCAACAGCGCGTCGAGATTCTCAAGACCCTTTATCGCGGCGCTCGCGTGCTGATCCTCGACGAGCCGACCGCGGTGCTCACTCCGCAGGAGGTCGAAGAGATGTTCGCCATCCTGCGCGGGCTGCGAGAGCAGGGAAAGACGATCATCATAATCACTCACAAGCTCGAAGAGGTCCTCTCGCTCTCCGACAACATCACGGTGATGCGAGACGGCCACGTCGTCGGCGACCTCGCGACCCGAGAAGCGACGGCGGCGGGTCTGGCCCGGATGATGGTCGGCCGCGAAGTGCTGCTGCGAGTGGTGAAGAGAGAGGCGGAGCCGAGGGGCGTGGTCCTCTCCGTCGGGGGGCTCGCGCTGGGGGACAAGGAAGGCTCTCCCGTCCTCGACGGCATCTCGTTCGAGATTCGCGGAGGGGAGATACTCGGGATCGCCGGAGTCGAGGGCAACGGGCAGACCGAATTGATAGAGGTACTGGCGGGACTCAGGAGGCCCTCCGAGGGCTCCGTTGTATTGAATGGGAGAGAGATCGGCGCTCTGGACCCGTACGAGCGCAAGCGGCTCGGCATCGCGCACATTCCGGAAGACCGGCACAGGCGCGGGCTGCTGCTCAATTTCGATCTCGCGAGCAATTCCATACTCGGTGTTCACAAGGACGCGCCCGTCTCCGGCAGGGTCCTGCTCGACCAGCAGGTGATAGTCGAGCGCGCGCGCAGGCTCGTGAGCGATTATGACGTGAGGCCGCCCGACATCAATCTTCCCGCGAGGGCTCTGTCAGGCGGCAATCAGCAGAAGCTGATCGTCGCCCGCGAATTCGACATCAAGCCGAAGCTGGTCCTCGTCTCTCAGCCAACGAGGGGAGTCGATATAGGAGCGACCGAATTCATTCATGGAAAGCTGGTCGAGCTTCGCGACGGGGGCGCCGGCGTGCTCCTGGTCTCCGCCGAGCTTGACGAGGTGCTCAGCCTGAGCGACCGCGTGATGGTCATATACGAAGGGCGCATAGTGGGTGAAGTCGATCCGAAATCGGCCAGCGTGGAGCAGATAGGGCTGATGATGGCCGGGGGCAGGCAGGGAGAGGCCACCTGAGAGGGCAGGGCCGGAGACGGTGCGGCCCTGCCGCAGCTTTCACCGTTCGCGCACGAGAACCTATGAGAAATAATCTGAAAGAGCTGGTCTTTCCGCTTATCGCGGTGCTCGCCGCCTTTCTTGTCGGAGGCATCATCGTCTGGTTCATCGGGGATGACCCGCTGCTCGTCTACGAGCTATTCCTAACGAGCGCGTTCGGGTCGATCGACGGGATCGGCTACACGCTCTTTTACGCGACCCCTCTGATCTTCACGGGGCTCGCGGTCTCGGTCGCCTTCAAGTGCGGCCTCTTGAACATCGGGGCCGAGGGCCAGCTTGTAGTCGCGGCCTTCGCCACGGCATGGGTCGGGATCACCCTGGCGGGGTGGCCCACTCTCCTGGTCGTGTTGCTTGCGATGATAGCGGCGATGGTCGCGGGCGGATT
>DATLMR010000179.1:0-17801 GCA_035537555.1 Blastocatellia bacterium | reverse complement strand
TCGGCTATGTTGGCCCCGCCCACGCGCGCCGCGGTCTCCAGAAAGTAGAAACGCCCGTCCTCTTTCCCCTTGATAAACTCCGTGTGCGTGACCCCTCGCACGAGCCCGAGGGCGGCCATAAGCTCCCTGTTGAGCGATTCGAGCACCTGCGCGTCGGGCGAGTCTCGGGGAATCTTCCGCGAAGTGAATATGCCGCCGTCGTGCGCGACGTTCATGGGCGGATGGCCGTATTTGTGCGGCACGGCGAAGACCACTTCCCGCTCCGAGACTATCGAATCGACGTGATATATGTCTCCGGGAATGAACTGCTCCAGGACGTAAAAGGACTGCTTGTCGCCCAGCACGTCGAGGATGGGCCACAGCTCTTGCGGCTGTTTGATCTTCTTGATGCCGATGGCCGAAGCTTCCGAGCGCGGCTTGAGCACCCAGGGCGGAGGCACTCGCTCCATGTACTCGCGGAGGAGGTCATAGTTGAGGACGTGGACGAATTCCGGGACCAGTATGCCCTCGCCGCGCGCCTTCACGCGCATGGCCAGCTTGTCGCGGAAGTGGCGGGCGGTCGTGTCTCCCATGCCCGGAATGCGAAGGTGCTCGCGAAGGATGGCCGCCGTCTCCACGTCGAAGTCGTCCATCGGCACGATGCGGTCGATGCGCTGCGTGCGCGCGAGATAAGAGATGCCCTTGATAATATCGTCGCGGTTGGAGAGCGAGGTCATGTAGAAGATCTCGTCTATGGCCTCTCGCGGCCAGTCGGCTCTGGCTAGCTTTTCGATGGTTACGAGCAGCACGCGACAGCCGCGCCTCTTGCACTCGCGCATGAATTCCGCGCCTTTTTCATAACTGGCCAGGCAAAGTATGGTGATCGGACGCTGCTCTGACACGGTGAAGACTCCTCACATTTCCATTCGAATTTGGTCCCTGGCTGATCGTTCGAGGACTGTTTTTAAGCCGGCCGCGACGATTATACAGGCTGGCGGCACGGGCGCAACAGGTGGCCCGACTCTTTATTCCGGCCGCGCGCCCCCGCCGAAGAGGGAGTCGGCGGGGGCGATTCTTCATGGTATATATTTAACGTGGACGCCCGCGACTTCCCGATCACGAGTATTGAAGACCGACCCGGCAGATCGCCCGGTAGATCGAAGAAAGGCGGCAGGCATGGCTGGTTTGCGCGCGCTCGAGGGCGACCCCCTGTGGTACAGGGACGCGATATTTTACGAGATTTATGTCCGCGGCTTTTATGATTCCACGGCCGACGGCGTGGGAGACTTCCGCGGCCTTACGGCGAAGCTGGACTACCTTCAATGGCTCGGAATCGACTGCATATGGCTCCTGCCGATGTACGCCTCTCCCCTGCGCGACGGCGGGTACGACATCAGTGATTATTACAGCCTGCTCCCCGAATACGGGACGCTCGAAGACTTTCAGGAGTTTCTCGAAGCCGCGCACATGCGCGGCATTCGCGTGATCGCCGACCTCGTAGTCAACCACACTTCCGACCAGCACGCGTGGTTTCAGGAGTCGCGCAGCTCGATCGATTCTCCTCTTCGGGACTGGTACGTCTGGAGCGACACGGACCAGAGGTACACGGACGCCCGCATCATCTTCACCGATACCGAGCGGTCGAACTGGACGTGGGACGAGCAGGCGCAGGCCTTCTATTTTCACCGCTTCTTCAGCCACCAGCCCGACCTCAATTACGACAACCCGGAGGTCCGGCAGGCGATGCTCGACGCCGTGGCCTTCTGGCTCGACCTCGGGCTCGACGGGTTCCGCATCGACGCCGTCCCTTACCTCTTCGAGCGCGAAGGCACCAACTGCGAGAACCTCCCGGAGACGCACGCTTTTCTGAAGCGATTGCGCGCCTTCGTCGAAGAGCGCTACCCGGGCCGCCTCTTGCTCGCCGAAGCCAACCAGTGGCCCGAGGATGTCGTGGAGTATTTCGGAAGAGGTGACGAAGTCCACATGTGTTATCACTTCCCGATCATGCCTCGGCTCTTTATGGCGTTGCGGCAGGAGAACAGGAGGCCCATAGTCGAGATTCTTGAGCGAACGCCCGGTATACCCGAAGGCTGCCAGTGGGGAATGTTCCTCCGCAATCACGACGAGCTGACCCTCGAAATGGTCACGGACGAGGAGCGCGACTACCTCTACACCGAGTACGCGAAAGACCGCAGGATGCGCCTGAACCTCGGCATTCGCCGCCGCCTCGCCCCGCTGCTCGACAACGGCCGCCGCCGGATCGAGCTGCTGCACGCCTTGCTCTTCAGTCTGCCCGGCAGCCCGTTTCTTTACTACGGCGACGAGATAGGCATGGGAGACAACATCTACCTCGGCGACAGGGACGGGGTCCGCACACCCATGCAATGGTCGGATGACCGCAACGCGGGCTTTTCGCGCGCGGACTTCGCGCAGCTCTACTTCCCCGTGATCATGGACCCCGTTTACGGATACCAGTCGGTCAACGTCGAAGCTCAAAAAAGGTACGACACCTCTCTGCTCAACTGGATGCGGAGGATAATCCACCTTCGCAAGCAGCACCCGATCTTCGGGCGCGGCTCGATAGAGTTCATCAAGCCCGAAAATCACAAGGTCTTCGCCTTCACGCGGTCGTACGAGAAGGAGATCGTCCTCTGCGTATTCAACCTCTCGCACCAGGCGCAGCCCGTCGAGCTCGACCTCGGCCGTTACGCCGGGGCGACGCCGGTAGAGATGACGGGCCGTACGCCCTTTCCCCGCGTCGAGAACCGGCCTTATCAGCTCGCCCTCGGCCCGTACGGATTTTACTGGTTCCTGCTCGAAAGCAGGGAAGGGTGACTCTCCCGGGAATTACTCTGCGCCGGCCGCTTCTTTCCCGGCCTATATTGCCAAGGCAGCGGGCGAGCCTGTAGCATGATGTTTTCTCACGAAGCGGAGATCGCGGCCCGGAGAGCTTCGCCGCGTCGGGAGACCCCTCGGATTCATTTGATCTTGGAGTATTTATGATTGGATTTGGTAAACGCATATCTTACGCCTTTCGATCCTTCTTCAACTTGCTGGCGAGCGGAGAGATTCCCGGAGACATAGCCCGGGAAGTCGCCAAAGAGCCCGCGAACGCCCGGCCCGTACCCGAGCTTCGCGCGCCTGCCACGGCCCCGAAAAGCGTCGAGCCGCCCCCGGCGGATAGAGGCGACAGGGCCGTTCAGATACTCTCCATCCTGCAGCGCGACGGGAGGCTGATAGATTTCTTCACGGAGGATATTTCGCCCTATTCAGACGCGCAGATAGGGGCCGCCGTGCGCGATTTGCAACAGAGCTGCCGCCAGTCCCTTGAGCGCTACGTGAAACTCGAACCCGTCCTCGATACGACCGAAGGCGAAACCGTCACGGTGCAGGAGGGCTTCGACCCCTCAACCATAAAGCTGGTCGGCAGCGTCACGGGCAAGCCCCCGGTTAGCGGCCTGCTGCGCCATCGCGGCTGGCGCGTGAAGGAATTAAGCCTGCCGCCTCTGCTCGACGGCAACGCGCGCTCCATCATCGCGCCCGCCGAAGTTGAGGTTCAGGGGTAAAAGGGAATTGACGAGTGCCGGGTAATGTTAATCGTGGTGGTAAACGAGCCGGGAGCCCGGCGGACCCGTCGCAGGCCTTATCAGCACGCAGTCTCAAGATGGCCGAAACGTCGAGCTGCAAAACTCATGACTCGGCGCAAAGAAACAGGAGAGCAGTTTGGATACGCAATACATAATAGGAATCGATCTCGGAACGACCAATACGGCGCTGGCTTTCATCGACGATGCCGCCGGCGAAGAGGACGCGCGCATCGAAGTGAAAGAGCTCGCCCAGCTCGTAAATCCGGGCGAGGTCGCGGAGCAGCCCTTGCTCCCGTCATTCATTTATATACCTTCCGATGCCGATTTTCCCGCGGGAAGCCTCTCTCTTCCCTGGGAGCGCAGCCCGAAGCTCGTGGTCGGAGAGCTGGCCCGCAAGCGCGGCGCTGAAAACCCCGCCCGACTCGTCGCGTCGGCCAAGTCCTGGCTCTCGTACTCGGCGGTCAATAGGACATCTCCCATACTGCCCTGGCGCTCGCCGGACGAGGTCTCCAAGGTCTCTCCGGTCGATGCGTCGGCGACCTACCTTGGATACTTGCGCAGCGTGTGGGACAGCCAGGTCTCCGGAAAAAAAGGCGGGCCCGCGTTGACCGAGCAGGATGTCTTCCTGACCGTACCTGCCTCGTTCGATGAAGAGGCGCGCGAGCTGACCCTGCGCGCCGCCGAGCAGGCGGGCTTGAAGCACGTGACTCTGCTCGAAGAGCCGCAGGCGGCCTTTTATGCCTGGATCGAGAAGAGGGGCGACCGCTGGCGCGACGAGGTCAAGGTGGGCGACCTGATCCTGGTCTGCGACGTGGGCGGAGGCACGACCGACTTCAGCCTTATCGCGGTCTCGGAAGAGGACGGGGAGCTGGCCCTGAAGCGCGTGGCCGTGGGAGACCACATACTGCTGGGTGGAGACAATATGGACCTCGCGCTTGCGCGCCTGCTTCAGCAGCGCCTTCAGGACGCGGGCCATCGCATCGACACGTGGCAGCTTCAAACCCTGTGGCACAAGTGCCGCCTCGCCAAAGAGAAGCTGCTCTCGGACCCGAAGAGCCAGAAGCAGCCCATAACGATCCTGGGAAAAGGCACGAAGCTCGTCGGCGGGACGATCAAGACGGAGCTGTTGCGCGAAGACCTCGCAGAGGTGCTGGTCGAAGGCTTCTTCCCGAAAGTAGCGAGCGACGAGATGCCTGCCCGGCAAAGGAGAATCGGCTTTCAAGAGCTGGGCCTTCCTTACGCGGCCGACGCGGCGGTCACTAAGCACCTCGCGCGCTTCCTCGCTCAGCAGACGCGCAACAGCCCCGAGTCGGAAGGCCTCAGGCGCGGCGCGAACGGCCTCGCCTGCCCCACGCACATCCTCTTCAACGGGGGAGTGATGAAGGCAGGGATGCTCAGAGACCGTCTCGTCGAAGTGCTCGACTCCTGGCTCTCCGTCGCGGGATTCGAGCCCGTGCGCGTGCTCGACTCGCCCGACCTCGACCACGCGGTCGCGCGCGGCGCGGCCTACTACGGGAAGGCGCGGCGAGGTCGCGGAGTGCGGATTCGCAGCGGCGCTCCGCGCACGTACTATATCGGCATCGAGAGCGCGATGCCCGCCGTTCCCGGCCTTGAAGCGCCGCTCAAAGCCCTCTGCGTGGTCCCGTTCGGAATGGAGGAGGGAACGGAGGCGAAGCTTTCCGACCGCGAATTCGGATTGATCGTCGGAGAGCCCGCCGAATTCCGATTCCTCAGCTCCACCGTTCGCAAGCAGGACGAGATCGGGAGCCTGATAGAAGACTGGGGCGACGAGATCGAAGAGCTCAGCCCTCTCGAGGTAACTCTGGAGCTAGAAGGGAAAGAGGACACGATGATGCCCGTCCGCCTTGAAAGCCAGGTCACCGAAGTCGGCACCCTTGAGCTCTGGTGCGTCTCTCGCGATGGGAAGCAGCGCTGGAAGCTGGAGCTCAACATTCGGGAGAAAGACGGAGAGTAGGGAGCGCGCCACTTTTTAGTATGGAAGCATCGAGCCGTTTCCTGATCGGCATTGATCTGGGGACCACCAATTCGGCCGTAGCCTACGTCGATTCTCAGGAATCGAGCGGCCCCACTCTGCCAAAAATCCATACCTTCAACGTCCCGCAGCTGATCGCCGAAGGCGAGGTGGCGAGCCTTCCGACCCTCCCCTCTTTCCTCTACTTTCCCGCCGAGAACGAAGCCGCGGCGGGCGCGCTCAAGCTGCCCTGGGAGGATCGGCCCTCGACCGTCGTCGGACTCTTCGCCCGCGAGCAGGGCGCGCTCGTCCCGGGCAGGCAGGTCTCTTCCGCCAAGTCATGGCTCTCTCACGGCGCGGTGGACCGCACGGCGAGGATTCTGCCCTGGGCGGCCGAGCAGCCTCAACAGTCGTGCTCTCCGGTCGAAGCGGCCGCCGCCTATATCGCCCATATCCGCGACGCATGGAATCACGTCTTCGCGTCCGAGCAATCCCGCTTCGAGCGCCAGGAGATCGTGCTCACCGTCCCCGCTTCGTTCGACGAGGAGGCGCGCGAGCTGACCGTCGAAGCGGCGCGGGCCGCCGGGATAGAGAAGCTCACCCTGCTCGAAGAGCCGCTCGCCGCTTTTTACGCCTGGATCGCCGCCCATTACCGCTCTCTGAAACGCCATCTGAAAGACGGCTACCTCGTCCTCATCTGCGACGTGGGCGGAGGCACGACCGACCTGAGCCTCATCCGCGTCCGCATCGTCGATAAGGAAGTGCGCTTCGAGCGCACCGCCATCGGAGACCACCTTCTGCTCGGAGGCGATAACGTCGACCTCTCCCTGGCTCGACGCGTCGAAGAGAGGCTCGGACATCCCAGGTTGACCCTCCGACAGCGCAACGCGCTCACGCGGCAATGCTGCTCGGCGAAGGAGCGCCTGCTCAACGATCCCGAGCTCGACCGGGTGAATATAAATATAATGGGCAGCGGGCGCTCGGTCATCGGCGGCGCGTTGAGCGCGGAGCTCACGCGCGCGGAAGTCGAGCAGACCATACTGGACGGCTTCCTACCCCTCACGCCCTTGAACGATCTCCCGGCGCGCGACAGACGAGCCGGATTGCGGGAGCTGGGGCTGCCCTACGCAAGCGAGCCCGCGATAACGAGACACCTGGCGGAATTTCTCGTGAAGAGCGCGCGCGCCGACTCTTCGGCCGAAGAGTCGGATGCCCGGCCCTCTCCGGCGCTCGCCCGGCCCGACGCGATCCTGTTCAACGGCGGCTTCTTCGCCCCCGAGCCCATGCGCGAGCGCGTGGCGCAGGCCGTCTCGAACTGGTTTCACGAGAAGGGCAGGCGGTGGCGGCCTAAAATATTGAGCAACGAAGCTCCCGAAAACGCCGTGGCGATCGGCGCGGCTTATTACAACCATGCGCGGCGGGCCGGGGGCATTCGCGTGAGCGGGGGCGCGGCGCGAGGCTATTATGTCGGCGTGCAGACCGGCGACCGGGGCGGCCGCCTCAGGGCCGTCTGCGTGATGCCGCGCGGCGCAGAAGAGGGGACGACCCTGGACCTCTCGGGCAGGGAGTTTTCGGTCCTCGCCAACCGCCCCGTCTCTTTCACGCTCTACAGCTCGACGACGCGGCACGACCGGCACGGGGAGATAATCGAGCTCGATGAAGCGGAAGCTCATAAGCACGCGCCCCTGATAACCGTCCTGCGCTACGGAAAGAAGTCGCGCGTCGCGGAGCTGGCCGTGCAGCTCGCCGCCACCTTCACGGAAGTGGGCACGCTCGAGCTGTGGTGCAATTCTCTGAAGACCGGGCACAGGTGGCGATTGCAGTTTCAACTGAGAGGCGAGGGCGGCGCGGCCGATGGCGAGGGGCAGGAGCCGGAAGAGGAGGAGGCCGAGAAGCCGCGGACGGTCATCTCAGAGCAGGCGGTCGCCTCGGCCGAGCGCCTTGCGCGCGCGGTCTTCGGGGGCTCGCGCGACTTCACGGACGGCGAGCAGGTCACGCCCGAGATGCTCGTCGGCAGGCTCGAAGCGGCCCTCGGGTACGGCAAGGATGCGTGGCCCATGGATGTCATTCGCAAGCTGTGCGACGTGCTCGCGGATGTCGCGGACGGGCGGAAAAAGAGCGCGAGGTATGAAGCGCGATGGCTGAATCTGTTCGGCTTCTGCCTCAGGCCCGGCTTCGGCGCGCCCGTCGATGACTGGAGGGTCACTCAGGCGCGCAAGATATACATGTCGGGCCTCGCTTTCCCGAAAGACGTGCAGTGCCAGGTCGAGTGGTTCATCCTCTGGCGGCGCGTTGCGGGAGGGCTCAAGTCCGGGCAGCAGCAGGAGCTCTATCAGAGATACATGTCCATGCTCGGGATAGGCGGCAAGAAGCAGGTTGCGCGGCTCAACACGCAGATCGAGCGCGAAGGCTGGCGGCTGCTCGCCGGTCTCGAGCATCTCGCCGCCACGTCGCGCGTATCTCTTGGCCGCGAGCTGCTCGAAAGAATAAAGGCGAATCCGGGCAATAAGAGCTTTCTATGGTCCCTAGGTCGCCTCGGCGCGCGGATACCGCTTTACGGCCCGCTCAACTGCGTCGTGCCGGCCGACACGGCGGCGGAATGGGCCAGGGCATTGCTGAAGCTTGAAGAGATGACGCCCGACCTGGCCTCGGCGCTCGCCCAGCTTGCCGCGCGCACGGACGATCCGGCGCGCGATATAAGCGACCAGCTTCGAGAGACCTTAATCAAACGACTCTCATCGGCCGGCATGTCGAAAGACCTTATAGAAAGCCTGCGAGAGTATATTCCGCCCGCCAGGACCGACGCGCTTCGGATCTTCGGAGAGTCGCTGCCCGAAGGCCTGCGCCTGGTCGGGTAAGCCCGAGCTTCATGGCGCGAATCTACGACGGCCTTGCGATACCGACGGATCACTATTTTCTCCCGGGGTCGAGCCCCGACATCAAGATCGGAATCTCAGCCAGCAGCTCGCGCGCGAGGAAGCCGAGACGGCCTATCTTCTTCGCGAGCCGGTCGCCCGCGCGGCCGTGCAGGTAAGTCGCCCACGCCGAAGCCTGCGCGGGCTCGGCCCCGCGCGCCGCGAGCCCCGCGATTATTCCCGCGAGCGTGTCGCCCGAGCCCGAGGTCGCGAGCCCCACGTTGCCGCTCCTGTTTAGATAGACCGCGCCTTCGGGAGTAGCGATGTGCGTTTCCGCGCCCTTGAGGACGACGACCGCGCGGAAAAGCTCCGCCGCCTCTTTCGCGAAGGCCGATCGCGCGCGCGCGATCTCCTCTTTATCGACCCTCAAAAGGTCCGCCATCTCGCCCGCGTGCGGAGTCAGTATCACCCTGCCCCCCAGCCCGCGCAGGCTCTCCGGCTCTTGCCTGAGAAATGAGAGGGCCGCGGCGTCGAGGACGACCAGCGAGTCCTTCAAGAGCGGGATCAGTTTTCTCATCAGTTTATCGACCGCTGTCTTATCGACGAGGCCGGGGCCGATCAGCACGGCATTGACCTGACCCGCCTGCTTCGCGAGGTCGGCGGAGCCGGAAAGGGCTATGCCTCCCCGGCGCGTCTCAGGCATGGCGAAGACCCGCGCTTCGGGGAGGGCGATGGCGACAAAAGGGGCGATGCTGCGGCAGGTCGCGATCCTGAGCTTGCCTGCCCCGGCTCTGAGGGCGGCGGTTGCCGCCAGGACGGCCGCGCCCGGCATTTCAGGCGCTCCTCCGATCACGAGAACGCGCCCGCGCTCCTCCTTATCCCCCTCTTCGAGAGGCTGAGGCAAAGCCCATCCGCGCATGAATCGATCGGTCAATACCGAGGGTCCCGCTTTAGATTTCATTTTTGTTTTGGAGATCGATCTCACTCCCCGGAGAATTCACAAGCTCCTCGCTTCAAATTGCGGAAAGAGAAAATAAAACACCTACTGTGCCACGAGGGCAAGATCCGCCGGCAAGGCCCGCGATCTCCTGTATGATTCCTGTCTCCAGGGGGGCTGAGTTGTACGGTTTTCGGTATCGGGCTTTTACACCCTCAAACGAGAGACTGGAGAGAAGATTGAATAAATACTTAAGAAATAGGAGAAAACACTCCCGGGGAGTGCCGGGAGCCTTTGCCGCCGAGCGGCCTTCTGGTTGCCTAAGTAATCGCGTCGAGTCCCCGGCGAAATGATTCGCCCGGGTGTATCGATGTAACCTCAAGACGGAAAGGTAGGAAGCAACATGGGAATATTCGATAAGATGTTCGGACGCGGCGCGTCCAAGGCCGAGGAACAACCGAACGCTCAGGCGCGGTTCGACGAGTTGAAGGAGAAATACCGGACGGCTCTGACCGTGGCCGATCAGCAGCATGTACAATTTCAGAACCTGCACGTGGAAGACGACAAGCTTCTCGTCAGAGGGATCGCGCCCTCGGCGGACGTGGTCAATAAGATATGGGATCAGGTCAAGCTGGTCAATCCCGGTCTGGATGACATAACGCTCGACCTCAAAGTGAACGAGAGCCAGGCGCAGACGGTTTCGGCCGGCGGCGGCCAGAGCGCCGGGGCCGGCCAGCAATCAGGCGGTCAGACCTATACCGTGAAGAGCGGAGACACTCTTTCGAAGCTCAGCAAACAGTTCTACGGAGACTCGAACGAGTACATGCGCATCTTCTATGCCAACCGCGACAAGCTCCATGACCCGGATCGCATTCAGGTGGGCCAGCAGTTGATCATTCCACCCGACGACAATGCGTAATCGCCTTCGGCGGAGCCGAGAAACGCGCGCCTGTTCCATCGCGAGCGGCGCCCGCGCCTCGGCCTTGATTCGAGAGCGGCTTGCCGGCAAATCACGCCCGCGGGCCGCTCTCTCAAATCCGTGCCCCCGGGCATATTGGAGGTAGAAATAGATGGAATGGTTAAACCAGCTTGGAGGAATGTTGCAGCAATATTCCGGAGCAAGCGCTCAAAGGGCGCCGCAATCGGTCAACGATGACTTCGACAACTTCGCGCAGGCCGCGCCGCACGGTACGATTGCCGAAGCGCTATCGGAGGCCTTCCGCTCGGACCAGACGCCCGCCTTCGGCCAGATGGCGGGCCAGCTCTTCGGGCATTCAAACGGCTCGCAGCGCGCCAGCATCCTCAATACGCTCATATCCACTCTCGGCCCCACGCTCGTGGCCCAGCTACTCTCTCGCGGAGGGTCGTCCGGGCTCGCTTCCATGCTGGGCGGCGGGCATACGCAGCTCACGCCCGAGCAGGCTGAGCAGGTATCACCCGAGGAAGTTCAGGAGATCGCGGCGCGAGCCGAACAGAAAGACCCGTCGATCATCGACACGTTCAGCAACTTTTATGCTGAGCATCCGACCCTTATCAAGACCCTGGGCGGGGCCGCGCTCACCGTGGCGCTCGCCAAGATAGCCCAGCGCCACAGCGGTCTTTGATCCTTGAATCTTCTCCGTTTCGGCTGAAGGGCGGCCGATAAAGCCGCCCTTCAGCTCTTCAAATCGTCCCGAACCCGGACAAGCTGCCCGCCTCCGCTTCATCATCTATAAAGATTAATCGCTTTAATCCAAATACTCATTGACATGAAAAATGCCCTCGTGCTATACACAAAAACGTCTTACGATTTACGTAACCGCTTAACTGAAATAAAACTAACCAAAGCAGTGGACGCTTTGAGGGTAATCTCCTGAAAAAAATTTCGGAGATCCTGTATGTCGCCGTGGTAATCGGCGGCACGATGCAGGTTTGTGTTCAGGCGACCACACATGCATTTCTTGTTAAGGCACAAGCAATTCAGCAATTACTGCAAAATTTTCCAGCTACCAATCAGACTTGGAGGGGCGATGAAAACCAGGAAGTTTCTTGCGCTCGCGCTTATGATGCTTATTCCGGTATGGACGGCGTCTGCCCAAAGCGACAGAGGCTCGATCACCGGAACGGTTAAAGACCCGAGTGGGGCTGCCGTAGCAGGTGTGAAGGTAACCGCCACTAACCTTGATACAGGCGAAGTGCGCGACACGGTCACAAATGATGAAGGAATCTACAACCTGCCCGAGCTGAAAGCGGGACCTTACAAGCTGACAGTGGAGGGGCAGGGGTTCAAGAACTCGACGTTCGAAAATATTCAGGTGGCGGTGCAGGTGACGCGCCGCGCCGATGTCACGCTCGAAATCGGCAACGTGAGCGACGTGGTCACCGTCACGAGCGAGGCTCCCGTAATTCAGGTGGAGAATGCCACGCGACAGACCAACATCACCGAAAGGCAGGTCCGCGAGCTGCCTCTCTCTGTCAGCGCGGAGACCGCCGGGCGCACGCCTCTCTCCTTCATCTTCCTCGACAGCAACGTCACCTCGACCACCGGCACGAGCGGTCGCGGCACGGATGCCTCGAACTTCAGGGTGAGCGGCGGGCAGGGGCTCGGCACGGAGATTCTGATCGACGGCTCGAGCACGCGCCGCGCGCAGAACGGCACCTTCTTCACCGAAGTGGCCCCGGGGCCGAACGCCTTTCAGGAGTTCACCCTCAGCACCAGCACCTACTCGGCCGAATACGGAAACTCTACCGGCGGCATCATCAATTTCACGATCAAATCGGGCGGCAACGAATTTCACGGCGAGCTCTACGAGTATTTTCGCAACGAGTGGCTGAACGCGAACAGCTTCTTCAAGAATGCTCAGAGCGACCCTACAGTGTCGAGGAGGGATCTCGACCGGCAGAACAATTTCGGGCTGAGTGTCGGCGGGCCGATCTGGATCCCCAAGTTTTATGACGGGCGGAACCGCACCTTCTTCTTCTTCAATTACGAAGGCTACCGCTTCACCCTCGGCGAAACGAGAGTGCTGAGCGTGCCGACTCTGAAGATGCGGACCGGCGATTTCTCGGAGCTGCTTACCGACCCGGCCGTGATCCGACAGTTCGGGCACGGAGTGCAGATCTACGACCCGACCCAGGACCCGGCCACCAGGGCCGCCATCCCCGGCAACCGGCTCGACCTTTACAGGAACGGCGCCATACTGGACCGCGCCGGCCTCGCGATTCTTCAGAGGTTCCCGGAGCCGACCAGTCCCGGAGTCTTCCGCAATTACGTCTCTAACAGCAGCAACCCCATAGACATGAACAGCTATGTCACGAAGATCGACCAGGTGATCTCGGACAATCAGAGGCTGAACGGCAGCTACTCGTTTCGCAAGCAGGTCGGCAACAAGGGAGGCTTCACGAGATTCCCTGAGCCGTTCGTCGCGCAGGACGTGTGGGACCAGACTTTCCGCTCTCACTACGTGCGATTGCAGCACGACTACAGCTTCAGCCCGACTCTGCTGAACCACTTGAACGTGGGCGTGAGCCGCATCCTGGTGACGAACAGGAATTTCACCGAAGGCTTCGACCCCGCCGCCGAGCTGGGCTTTAATCCTCTCGGGACTCAGAACGCCGCGTTCCCGCGCGTCGGCTTTCCCGGTTACGGAGACGTGGCGAACCCGGTCGGGGACGTTCGCTCTTACCAGAATATTGGCTCGACCTTCTTCTCGGACAACCTGGCCGATAACACCCTGTCGCTCTCCGACTTCGCCACCTGGGCGAGAGGGAAGCACACGCTCAAGTTCGGCGCGAGCGCGCAATGGCAGCGCTTCAACGTGCACCAGCTGATCGACCCGGGCGGCACGTTCAACTTCCGGCACGACCAGACGGCCGCCGACCGCGACCCGGAGGGCGGCTGGCCCATCGCGAGCCTGGTCACCGGCGCGACTGAATTCTCCTTCGTCAACTTCAAGTCGATCGATCCGGGCTGGAGGTACTTCACCCCCGGATTTTTCGTCAATGACGATTTCAAAGTCACTCCGAGGCTGACGCTCAATCTCGGCATTCGCTACGACATCCCCTACCCGCGCACCGAGTACCGTGACCGGCTGCGCGGCTTCGACCCGAACGCGGTCAACCCCATAGTCAACCGCCCCGGCGCTATCGTCGGCGCGGCGGGACAGGGCGGGCTCCAGGCGGAGAATGAAAGCCTCGTCGACACCGATTACTCGAACATCTCCCCGCGATTCGGGCTCGCCTATTCTATCGATAACAAGACCGTCGTACGCGGCGGCTTCGGGCTCTATTACGCCCCGCTGCTCTATGGCTTCGGCGGCTCGAACTCCATAAGCGAGGGCACGATCGGTTACAGCAGCCCGACCGCCCTGCGGACGCCGAACGGGCGGCAGGCGACCGTCTTCCTGGACACCCTGCCGAACAGACTCGAACCCGACCCGAACGGCCAGTTCATCGGCTCGGACGTCGAGTTTTTCGACCCGAACTTCAAGACCGGCCGGACGGCCCAGTGGAGCCTCGACGTGCAGCGCGAGCTGGGCGCGAACTTCGCCGCGTCGGTCGGCTACATCGGCTCGAAGGGCACCCGCCTGAAATCGAACTTCACTCGCCTGAACGCCCTGCCCCTCGACGCGCTGAAGCTCGGCTTCCCGCTTCTGACCAAGCGGCTCGCGGATGTCTCTGCCCAGGAGCGCAGCTATGCGGCGAGCGTCGGCGTGACGCTGCCTTCGAGCCCGAACGCGGTCTTCGCGGGATTCAACGGCACCGTCGCCGAGTCGTTGCGCCCCTTCCCGCAATACGGGCGCATCAACAACCTGCTCGAAAGCCAGGGCGAGAGCTGGTACAACGCCTTGCAGGTCAAGCTCGACCGCCGCTTCTCGCGGGGGTTGCAGTTCGGCCTCTCTTACACGTTCTCGAAGCTGATCACCAACGCGGCGGAAGACCTCTTCGGCGGCTCCCCCCTCGGCGGAGTGCTGCAGAATCCCGAAGACCGCAGGTCGCTTCGCTCCGTCTCCCAGAACAACGCCCCGCACGTGCTCGTCTTCAACTACATCTTCGAGCTTCCGTTCGGAAGGGGGAGGCGGTTCCTGGATCAAGGCGGGTGGGTCGATAGGGTCGTCGGCGGCTGGCAGATCGGCGGCATACATCGCTATCAATCTGGGCTGCCCATCTCTATCTTCACGTCGGAGAACAGGGACTTCCTGGACGTCGTGGGCTTCGGCGGAAACCTCAGGCTCAACCTCACGGGCGCACCCATCCTGCTCGACACCTCGCCGAGCGGGCTGAGATTTTTGCCCGTGAACCCGGCGGCGTTCGCGGCTCCGCCGAATTTCCAGGCGCCGCCCACGGCCGACGTCACGAGCCCCGCCTACAGGGCCTATTACGCGGACCCGTTGCGGTTCTTCGGGAACGCCGCGCCCGTACTCGACGGCGAGCGAATACTGCCGTTCAAGAATGAGGACTTCAGCATATTGAAGAAGACTCGCGTTACGGAGACGGTCAACGTCGAATTCCGGGTCGAGATCTTCAACATGTTCAACCGCGTGCGCTACTTTTTCCCCGACCAGGACTTCAGGAACCTGAACACTTTCGGCTTCTCGAATGTCGTAAACAACGAGATATCGAAGCCGCGTACCATTCAGCTCGGATTGAAGGTAATATTCTAGGTCCGGGGCACGGCCGGGCGACGCGTAAGAAGTAGAGCGTTGAGCAGTCACGTTATGCTTTTCCGCGCCGCCCGCTTCAGTAATGCGATCATCAATTATAAACTCGATCGATCCAACTCTTTCGACATCCATCATGAGACGCCTGGCTATTCACCCCTTCGCCCTCCCGCTCGCGATCCTGCTGACGACGCTTGCGGTCTGTCCGGGGGCGCTCGCGGCGCAGACGGCCTCGACCTTGAACCGGGGGGCCTCGCGGGCCGCCGCGGCAACCTCGCTCGTCGAAGAGGGGGTCGCCGCGCTTGAGAGAAACGACGCGGGCGCGGCGAAGGCGGCTTTCCAACGCGCGCTCGCCGTCAAGCCCGATGACCTGATGGCCCATACCTACCTGGGAATACTCGCCGACCGCGCGGGCGACCTGCCGGAAGCCGAGCGGCACTTTGCCTCCGCCGTGCGAATCGCGCCTTCTTCGCCGGCCTCTCGCAATAATTACGGAGCCATACTGCTGAAGCTCGGCCGCCCGGAGCGCGCCTCGGCCGAGTTCGAAGCCTCGCTGAAACTCGATCCCGAGCAGGCGAGCGCGCTCATCAATCTCGCCCAGATACGGTTCGCAAGCAGCTCTCCGGCCCGCCTCCGCGAAGCGCGCGCCCTGTTCGAGCGCGCCCGCGCCATCGCCCCTGCCGCCGACATATCGCGCGCGCTCGTGGTTATCGCCTTGCGGCTCGGCGACCGCGATGGCGCGTCGACTTATTACCGGGATTACGCGGCTCGCCTTGCAACACCCGGCGCGGCGGCGACCGCTCAGTCTCGCGCCGAGCTTGGCCGGGCCTTGCTGGAAGCGGGCCTGACAGCCGAATCGGTGGAAGAGCTGAAAGTGGCTCTGGAAGCCAATCCTGCCGACGTGGAGTCGATCAGGCTCCTGGCGCAGGCGTACATGGCGCGGCGCGAAATTGTAGCGGCGGGCCGCCTGCTCGAATCGGCCGTCGCGCGCGGAATCGACTCCGCGCCGATCTACGCCGCGCTCGTGGAAGTCTACGAGATGAGCGGGCACATAGAAAATGCGATCCCGGCCATGCGGCTCGCGATCGAGCGCGATCCCAGGAACGAAGCTTACCGGTTCCGGTATGGAATGCTGTTGACCGACACGAGAGCGCCGGCCGCCGCGGTTATAAGATTAGAAGAAGCGCTCAAGGAATTCCCCCGCTCGGCCCGGCTCTATTTCGCGCTCGGGGTCGCCCACGCGGCCGAGCATAAATCGGACGAGGCCGCCAAAGCCTTCGCGCGCTCGATCGAGCTCGACCCGGCGTTCGCTCCCTCGTACGCGTATCTCGGCATGGCCTACGCGGAGCAAGGAAGATTCAGCGACTCGGTCGCGCTGTACAAACGCGCCGTCTCGCTCGACGACAAGCTCGCACCCGCGCATTATCTGGTGGCCGACGGGCTGATAAACAGCACCGATGGGGACCTCGCGCTCGCGGAGAAGCACCTCACGCGCGCCATCTCGCTCGATCCGTCCTTCGCCCTGGCGCGGGTCGCCCTGGCCAAGCTCTATTTTCGCCTGAACCGGCTCCAGGAGGCCGCGCCCCTTCTCGAACGGCTGGTAATAGACGAGCCCGACCTCGCGGACGCGCATTACCAGCTGGGCCGCGTTTACATGCGGCTCAAGCGGAAGCCCGAGGCCGATATCGAATTCGCGGCTTTCAAGCGACTGGGCGGGACGAAGGAAGAGCGGGCGCGCGACGAGCGGGACAAGATCGTTCGCCGCCTGGCCAATGTGCGCTTTTAAAGAGCGCAGGGGCTCGCGCTCAGCCGCTTGAAATGATGCTTTTTTCGATTCCCGGATCATGGCAGGCTCGGGAGCATGAAGGCGTGAATCCTCTAACGTGGACAGAGAGGCTCCGCACTCAGCCACATTTTAAAGGGAACAACTATGTTGGTCATAATACGTGTGTGTCTCGTCTCGGCGCTCATTTTTTCGAGCGCGGCCTTAGCGGGCCGCCAACAGCCCCAGCCGGCGCCTTCAGCGCCGCAGGGCCAGCCGGCCGTCGACGAATGGATCGACAACTTCGACGGCGAGGCCCTCGACGAAAGCAGATGGGAGCGCTTCACCTTTGAAGGCGGAAGCGGCAAGTCGAGGGTAGAAGAGGGAGAGCTGCGGCAGAGGGGCATGAGCGGGTCACGCTCGGGCGTTCGCAGCAAGGCGACGTTCGTAAGCGATCGCTTCATAGTGGAAGCGACTCTGGCCAGGGTCGCCGTGGCGCTGGCCGAGCCCGGAGACAGGGGCGCGCCCATCGGCAACGCGATCGTCACGGTGCTCTTCGACGGGTCGGGCCGCAACAGGATCGAATGGGTGCTGACGAGCGAAGGCACCTTCGAGGCCTGGTCGATTGTCGACGGGCGGGGCGAGCGGTTGGACAATCGCAAGCTCGCCACCAAGGTCGCAAACCCGACGCTTGGCATCGTGAGAAGGGGCGACGAGTTCATGTTCATGCTGAACGGGCAGACCGGCCTTCAAAAGACCATCAAGAACATGCCGCGCTCATTCCACGTCATGCTCTACGGGTACGGCACATCGGAAAACAACTGGGATTCCGTTCGCGTCGTTACGGCGAAGTAGATACCGGCGAGCGCGGGCGGGACGCCCGTGCTCCCTGATGAAGGCTTATGCGCAAGGTAATCGGTACGTTACTTTACAAAACTCCGTATTCGGGGCCTGCGGGCGGGACGCCCGCGCTCCCGGGCATCCGGCGCTTATCCTTGCTCCTCGCGCTCGTTCTCTTGATCGCGGTCGGCGCGGGCGGGCGGGCGTTCGCCCAGACATCGCGGCTCGAT
>DATLMR010000178.1:0-3064 GCA_035537555.1 Blastocatellia bacterium | reverse complement strand
CGGGCTCAAGCGCGGTGATCTCGTGGACCAGAGGCCACAGGCGCTTGATCAATCGCTCGTTTGCGCTGCCGAACACCTTCGTTGCGACTTTATTGAATATAGCGGTCATACGTCTCTCTAATTTCCGGTCCCTTGCTCCGGGCCTCTGAGCGCCGTCCGACGGCCTTCGCCGCCCGGGAGCCGCCCCGCGTGAAGTATCGGGGCAATTAAAACAATCAGCCTGCTGACCTCAGGTCCGCGACCCGCAGGCCCGCGCGTTCCTTTGGCAACAGGCTTCGATATCGACTCTACTGAGATACGGTCACATCCAGCCTTCAAGTTGCTAAGAATACCGATATGGAATTCTATTTGATGCCACACGGCTAGTCAAACGTTGTAGAAATCCCGAGAGACATCGCCCTCAGGCTTTCCTCTTTCCGCCGCCTATTTGGGCAAGAGCTCCCGAGAAATCGAGCGGGCGGGCGCGCGGCCGCCGCACCTTGCCGCCCGAACGGGTGAGGAGAAGCGCGTAAAAGAGTGCGAAAAAAATAGTGTTGACATAGGTAAGGGCGGGTGGTAGAACTCTCGTCGGCGGCGAAAGTGTCGCTTTGATATTTGATCGGTTGTGAAGACTGAAGGCGCCGAAAATGGCACACCAGGAGTGATCCTGGGTCGCAAAGCCGTGGTCTTTGAAGGGGTTCCTGCTCGAACTCTTCAAAGAATGTTTGGTTACCGAAGTGATCTTCAGCAAGCGTGTTGACAGTCTTCTCGCCCTGGTCCTTAGCCCCTGGAATCGCTCCCTCAAGCTCTCAGATATCTTCTCGACGCGTACTAGATTCAAGTCTGCCCCTGCGACTCGATTCCGGATCGCCGGTCGTGTCATTGGCGATCGACGTAGGATTCGGATCAACGTCCTTCCCGGGGGATCATATGCTAGGGAAAAAGAATAGAAGCATCGTCGGGCTTGATATCGGTTCCAGCGCCTTGAAAGCCGTGGAAATGAAACAGGTTCGCGGGGGCTTCGAGCTGGTGCACATCGCCCACCAGAATCTCCAATCCGACACCATAGTCGACGGCCACATCATCGATCTCAACCACGTCAGCGATTGCATAAGCCGCATCTGGAGCGAGCACAACATCAAGACCAACCAGATCGCCACCTCGCTTTCGGGCCACGCCGTCATCGTGAAGAAGATAACGCTCCCGGCAATGCCGGAAGAGGAGCTCGACGAGCAGATCCACTGGGAGGCGGAGCAATACATTCCCTTCGACATCAACGACGTGAACCTCTATCACGAAGTGATAAGCTACGATCACACGGGCCAGAACATGGAAGTGCTGCTGGTCGCCTGCAAGCGCGATAAGATAGCGCAGTTCACCCAGGTCATCTCGCAGGCGGGCAAGCAGCCGGTCATCGTCGATGTCGACGCCTTCGCGCTCCAGAACGCTTACGAAGCGAACTACCACCCGACGCCGGCCCAGACCGTCGCGCTGCTCGACATCGGAGCGTCGGTTATGACCATCAATGTCGTGCGAGGCATAACCTCGATCTTTACGCGCGACATCTCCGCGGGCGGCAACCAGTACACGGACCTCCTCCAGAAAGAGCTCGACCTGACGTTCGAGCAGGCGGAGGCCGTCAAGCGGGGGGGGGACTTCGACCTCAACGTGCCGAAAGACCAGACCGAGCCCGCGCTACAATCGGTGTCGGAGATGCTCGGGCAGGAGATACACCGCACGCTGGACTTCTTCCGTTCGACCGCCGTCGAATCACCCGCCATCGACCGGATGCTGATAGCGGGCGGGTCGTCGAAGGTCGCGCACCTGACCGATTATCTCTCGGACAAGTTTCAGATGCCCGTCGAGCGATTCGACTCGTTCCGCTCGATCAAGCTGGACCATAAACGGTTCGACGACGAGTACCTGAGGGAGCTCTCGCCGAACATGGCCGTGGCCGTCGGGCTCGCGGTTCGGGTAGCGGAGGTGGTGAAATGATCAGGGTCAATCTACTCGAAGGCACCGCCGAACAGCGCGTCTCCGTTCAGAAGACCAAGGTGGCCGCCCGTCGCGGCCAGCAGCTATTCATGCTCGCAAGCGCCCTGCTCATACTGGCGATCGCCGTCGGCGCAGACCACCTGTGGACCAACAACGCCCACGCCGAGGCGCAGACCGAGCTCGAACGCGAGCAGGAAGAGGCCAAGAAGCTCGAGGCCGACATCAAGCGCAAGAACGAGCTGGAAGCCGAGCTGAAACAGGTCGAAGAGCGGATCAAGATAATCAAGCAGCTGCGCGCGGAGCAGAAGGGGCCGGTGGCGATGATGTCCGCGATCAACGAGCGCATGCCGGGCGGCCAGGCGGACTTCAGGCTCATCAGCGTCGTCCAGAAAGGCACTCGCCTTCAGGTCAAGGGCAGCTCGCTCAACCAGCAGGTCATAGCCGATTTCGTCAAGCAGCTTGAATTCTCCAACGGCCTCTTCACCAACCTGATGCTTTCGGTGGACGGCAAGGAGATCAAGCAGGACGACTCCGACAAGAAGGGCGAGCCGACCGAAGCCACGCGCGTATTCGACTTCACCATCGACTGCGACTACAACAAGCCGCGCGCCGAAGCCGAAGTCAACCAGGACACGACGGCCAAGAGCAAGTGAAGGAGGTAAGTTATGGCAGCATCTATGACATCAGTGATGAAAGGGGCGGAGGAGTCCAGCGGCTTCCTCAACCGCATGCCCTGGTACTACCAGATGGGATTGCTTCTGGCTCTCGTCGCCCTTTTGATATTCGCCGCGGACACATTGCTCTACAGCGACACGCGCGCCGAGACGGTCAAGATTCAAGAGCAGGTAGAGACTCTTAAGGCTAAGAACGCGCAGGCGAGCATCATCCGGCAGAACCTCCTCGCCACCGAAGAGACGCTCAAGCAGAAGCGCGAAGAGATGGACCGCCTGCGCGACCTGCTGCCTGACCAGATAGAGATCTCGCGCGTTTACGAGAATATCAAGGACTTCATGCGCGCGCAGAAGCTGGAGCTGAGGCAATTCGCCCAGAACAAGCCGGACCCGTCCGAGTTCTACACGGCCCAGAAGAT
>DATLMR010000177.1:0-2522 GCA_035537555.1 Blastocatellia bacterium | reverse complement strand
CGCGCTCAGGGCGTTGAGGCCGAGTATGTAAAGGTCGGCCACGTGACGACGGTCGAATCGAGAGCGTACGACGTGATAGTCGATCGCATATCGCACGAAGTAGTCTTCTATCAGCCCTTCCTGAAAGCGGCCGCGCTTTCGGGAACGACCGTCATCAACAACACGTTCTGGCGCAACGCGGACGACAAGTTCTTCGGCACGGCCCTGGTCGAGCGTCTCGGCGTCGCGGTGCCGAAGACCCTGATTCTCCCCTCGAATTCCTACCCCGATTCGATCATTTCCGAAAGCCTCGGCAACCTGAAGCACCCGCTCGACTGGGAGGCCATCGCCGCTTATACGGGCCTTCCCGCGATTCTCAAGCCCCATTCCGGAGGCGGGTGGAAGGATGTCTACCGGGTCGATTCGATCGGCGAGCTGCTCTCTGCCTACAATAAGACGGGGCGGCTCGTGATGATGCTCCAGGAATTCATCGACTGGCAGCAGTATGTGCGCTGCGTCTGCATCGGAAGGAAGAACGTGCTGATTACGAACTGGGACCCGAGCAAGCCGCATTTCGAGCGTTACCGCAACGTCGATCAAACCCTCGACCCGGAGCTCTCCGGACGGATCGAAGCCGACGCGATCAAGATCAACGAGGCGCTCGGATACGACATGAATACGGTCGAGTTCGCGATTCGCGATCGGGTCCCGTACGCCATCGACTTTACGAACTCGGCTCCGGATTTCGATATCTCTTCGCTCACGGAGGTCTATTTCCCGTGGGTCGTCAACGCGATGGCCGATTATGTGATCGAGCGCGCCCTCCGGCCCGCCGAGCACCCCGAGCCCCGGCGCTGGGACGCGCTCCTGAATCAGGACTGAGCCGGTCGAGCAGAGAAATTCCTGGAGGGGAAGCCATGCCTTTTGCTCCGTCACGCGAGGCGATCGATTTCTATGACGAGATGCTCGAAAGCCGCCACCTGGAGAGCACCCGGGATGTCCTGGCCCGCGCCACCGAGCGGCACAAACTGCTCTTCGGAACGCGCCCGGTCTGCACGGTGCTGCGGCCCGCGTTCTTAGACGAAGCTCAATACTCGGAAGTCAGGCGAACCTCCGCGCTCGTGATGCGCGGCATCTCGACCCTTGGTCAACGGCTCTTCAGAGACCCCGCGCTCAGAAGCGAGCTCGACCTCACGCCGGAAGAAGAGGAGCTGGCCCTGATCCCTTCCGGCTACGGCGCTCCCGACGTGAGCGCGAGGCTGGACGGGTTCCTGAGCCCCGAGGGCCGGTTCAGCTTTGTCGAGTACAACGCCGAATCCCCGGGCGGGCTCGCTTATGGAGCGGTGCTCGGGGAGGCCTTCGCCTCGATGCCGGTGATGGAGGAGTTCGCGGCCCGGTACGACTTTCGCTCGCTCCCGGTCCGCGACTACGTCTTCGAATCCCTCCTCGATTCCTATCACAGGTGGGGAGGGCGGGGGCTCCCGAATATTGCAATCGTCGATTGGCGAGGGGTCAGCACCTATAACGAATTCCTCCTGATGAAGGAGTATTTCGAAGCGAAGGGGTGCAGGGTCCGCATCGGCGACCCCGACGAGCTGGAATACGGGAACGGGCGCCTCTTCCTCGATACCTTCCCGGTAGACCTCGTCTACAAGCGAGTCGTGATCGGAGAGCTCCTGGCGAAGTTCGGCGCGCGGCACCCGCTCGTCGAAGCGGTCAGGGACGGCGCGGTCTGCATGGCCAACGGCTTCGGCGTGCAGATGCTCTACAAGAAGGGCATCTTCGCGATGTTGAGCGACGACTCGAACCGGCAGATGTTCGAGCCCCGGGTCGCCGCCGCGCTCGCCGAGCACATCCCCTGGACCCGCAAAGTCCGCGAGTGCGTGACCGCCTACCGCGAGCGGAGAGTCGATCTCTTGCCTTTCATCGAAGAGAATCGAGAGACTCTCGTGCTCAAGCCCAATGGAGAATACGGCGGCAGGGGAGTAGTGCTCGGCTGGGAGTGCGACGCGACGACCTGGAGCGAGGCGCTCCAGGAAGGGCTCGCGGGCTCTTACATCGTTCAGGAGAGGGTTCCTCTCGGGCGCGAGACTTTCCCCTCAATCGTCGACGGCACGCTCAGCTTCGACGAGCGGTATCTCGACCTCGACCCGTATGTCTGGAGGGGCGAGCACGTGGACGGGTGCGGCGTTCGCCTCTCGTCCCTGGCTCTGCTGAACGTCTCGGCGGGAGGCGGCTCCGCCACGCCCCTGTTCGTCATTCGCGAGCGGGCTTAGAGGAGCGGGCTTAGAGGAGCGGCCCGTGAGCCCCGGCTTGCTTCCGCCGCGCGGGCGCGGCTAAGATAGCCGGTTCCGGCAATCGCCGCTTTGAAGATCCGCGCGATTGCCCCCAAAAATGGATAGGATTGGAGCGATCATGACAGTCATCGAAAGAGTCAACGCCAGAGAGATTCTCGATTCGCGGGGGAACCCGACGGTCGAGGTGGAGGTGCAGCTGTCGGGTGGGGCGGTGGGCCGGGCGGCCGTGCCCTCCGGGGCCTCCAC
>DATLMR010000176.1:0-8374 GCA_035537555.1 Blastocatellia bacterium | reverse complement strand
GAAACGGTCGCCAGGCATCTCGAAGCTCTCGCCGTCCCGTCCATCTATCGCGTTCACGAAGAGCCGAACCCGGTGAAGGTCGAGGAGTTCGCCGATATCGCCGACTCTTTCGGCCACAAGTTCTCCGCGCGCGGCCCCGTTCCGCAACGCGGCTTCCAGCACCTGATGCGCGAGATCCAGGGCCGCCCGGAAGAGCGCATGCTCTCTTACCTGATGCTTCGCTCCATGCAGCGCGCCAGGTACAGCCCGCAAAACCGCGGCCATTACGGCCTGGCCATGAAGACTTACACCCATTTCACTTCGCCCATCAGGCGCTACCCCGACCTGATCGTGCACCGCTGCCTGCGCGAGGTGATAGAGCGCGGCGAGAGCGATGAAGACGGGCGGCACCGGGTCGACCTCGGGCGCAAGAAAGCGACGAAGCTCGTTTCGTGGCCGCTCTTCGACGAGGAGCGGGAGAGAGAGCTGCGCGGCAAGCTCGAATCGATTGCGGACCACTCCAGCGAGCGCGAGCGCGCGGCCAGTGACGCGGAGCGCGAGCTTATGGACTGGCGCAAGGCCGACTTCATGGCCGAGCGTATCGGGGAAGAGTTCGACGGCATCGTCACGGGCGTCAAGGAGTATGGGCTTTACGTCGAGCTGAACGAGTTTTTCATCGAGGGACTCGTTCACGTATCGACGCTTTTGGATGACCATTACGAATTCCAGGAGCGCAAGCACAGGCTCGTGGGCCAGCGCTCGGGCCGCAAGTTTCGCCTGGGAGACGCCGTGCGAGTCTCCGTCGACAGGGTAGACCGGGCACGCCACCTCGTCGACTTCTCTCTCGTGAAGTAGGGCGAAACTTTGATAATGGCGGGGCCGTAATAGGTTTCGCAACCATAAGACCAGTCGGCGAGCGAGCCGGGTTGATTCGTACAAGATCACGGAATCAATCGACAGGAGACAGAAAATGCTTATTTCGACAACTATAAAGCGGGGCTATAGATTCGCGACGATCGCGCTTATGACCTTCGCCGTTCTCGCGCAGGCCGGCAGTGCGGCTTACGGCCAGAAGGCGAAAGCGGGCGCAAAGAAGAGGGTCAAGAAGTACACTATCGAGCAGTTCATGACCACGACTTCGATAACCGGAAGCTCGTTCTCTCCCGATGAAAAATCGATCCTTTTTTCGAGCAACAAGACCGGAATCTTCAACGCCTACTCGGTCCCGGTCGCCGGAGGCGAGCCGAAACAGCTGACGCGCTCGACCAAAGAGAGCACCTACGTCGTCTCTTCCTTCCCGGCCGATTCGCGCTTCATCTATACCTACGATCAGGGCGGCAACGAGAACAACCACCTCTACGTCCTCGACGCGGGCGGCAAGGAGCGCGACCTGACCCCGGGCGATAAGCTTAAGGCCGAGTTTCTCGGCTGGAGCCGGGACGGCAAGGCTTTCTACCTGATGACGAACGAGCGCGACGCGCGATTCTTCGACATCTACAAGATGGATGCGGCGAGCTACGACCGCAAGCTTCTCTACCAGGACGATAAAGGCTATACGTTCGGAGACATAACCCCGGACGAGAAGTACATCGCTCTGAACAAGGCCAGCACCACGGTCGATTCCGATATCTATCTCTACAACGTGGCGACGAAAGAGCTGAAGCACCTCACGCCGCACAAGGGCGATGTCACTTTCTCGGCCAACTCCTTCGACCCCGCGGGGCGGTACCTCTACTACCTCACCGACCAGGGGGGCGAGTTCGCTTACGCGGCGCGCTACGACCTGTCCACGGGCAAGAGCGAGCCGGTCGAGAAGGCCGGCTGGGACGTTATGTTCACCTATTTCTCGCACAACGGGAAGTATCGAGTCGTGGGGGTAAACGAAGACGCGCGCACGAAGATCAAGGTATACGAGAACGCGACGGGCAGGCCGGTGCCGCTTCCGACCCTGCCTCAAGGAGAGATCACTTCGGTCAACATCTCGAGAAGCGAGCGGCTGATGGCCTTCTATTTCAACGGCGACCGCTCTCCCAACAACCTCTGCGTTTACGACTTCGCGACGAAGCAGGTGCGGCAGTTGACCGAAAGCCTGAACCCCGAGATCGATCCCTCGGACCTGGTCGAATCCAAAGTCGTCCGTTACAAATCTTTCGACGGCCTCGAGATCCCGGCGATTCTTTACAAGCCGCACCAGGCCAGCGCGACGAACAAGGTGCCCGCGATGGTGATGGTGCACGGCGGGCCGGGCGGCCAGGCCCGTACGGCGTATAAAGCCGTGGCGCAGTACTTGGCCAACCAGGGATACCTCGTGCTCGATGTCAACAACCGTGGCAGCTCGGGCTACGGCAAGACCTTCTTCGCGGCGGACGATCAGAAACACGGGCGCGAGCCGTTGTGGGATTGCGTCGAGGCCAAGAAGTACCTCGCCTCGCTCGGCTACGTTGACCCGGCGAAGATCGGCATCATAGGCGGAAGCTACGGCGGTTATATGGTGCTCGCCGCGCTCGCCTTCAAGCCTGAAGAGTTCGCGGTCGGCGTCGATATATTCGGCGTGTCGAACTGGGTGAGGACCCTCGAATCGATTCCGCCTTACTGGGAATCGTTCCGCCTCGCGCTTTACAAGGAGATCGGGAATCCGAAGACCGACCTGGAGATGTTGAAGGCCGCGTCGCCCCTCTTCCACGCCGACAAGATCACCAAACCCCTGATGGTCTTGCAGGGGGCGAACGACCCGCGCGTCATCAAGCCGGAATCCGACGAGATAGTCGAGGCGGTCAAGAAGAAAGGCGGCATCGTCGAGTACGTAGTATTTCCCGATGAAGGACACGGCTTCTCCAAGAAGGCGAACGAGATTCGCGCGTACAAGGCCATAGTCGATTTCCTGGACGCGCACTTGAAGGGAGCGGACGCGGGCAAGTAAGAGAAGGCCCGCCCGCGATTTTTCGGGCGCTCGCGCCTGACTGATCTCAATACCCGCTCGCGCTTGAATCCGCGAGCGGGTATTTTCATCTCCGCGAGCCCGCAGTTCACTCAGATTGACTTCGCGAATCCCTGCTGATAGCCTACGTTTTTGTTGGTTCTTGCCTAATCATTACACCAGCGGCGCCCGCCTGCGGCGAAAAGAGAGATGCTACCGCGCAGGCTGCGCTTTACCCAGGAGGAGTATATGAACCGTTTTATCACGTCTGCGGCCCTGGTCGTGCTCGCGTTCGCGTCGGTTGTGGCCGGGCCGGCGAGGCAGGCCGCCAAGCCGTTCACCATCGATGATCTCATCTCGGTCCGCCGGGTCGCGGAACCGCAGGTATCTCCCGACGGAAAATGGATCGCCTATACGATCGCCGACACGGACAAGGCCGCCAACAAGCGGACGACGCAGATCTATCTTCTTTCGATCGGCGGAGGAGAGCCGCGCCAGTTGACGAGCGCCCCTCAATCGTCGAGCTCGCCGCGGTGGTCGCCCGACGGAAAGAAGCTCGCCTTCATCTCCGCGCGCGACGGGGCGCCGCAAATCTGGACTCTCGATGTCGCGAGCGGGGAGCAGAAGAGAGTATCCGCGATCTCCACGGGAGCCGACGGCCCCGTCTGGTCGCCCGACGGAAAGATGCTCGCCTTCGCGTCCGAAATCTATCCCGATTGCGCGAGCGACGACTGCAACAGGGAGCGGGAGCAGAAGGCGAGCGAGAGCAAGGTGCGGGCGAAGATAGCCGACCGCCTGCTCTTTCGCCACTGGACGACGTGGAAGGAAGGGAAGCGCTCGCACGTCTTCGTCGTTTCAAGCGAGGGCGGCCCGGCGCGCGATCTTACGCCGGGCGACTACGACGCGCCGCCCTTCTCTCTGGGCGGGCCGCCCGATTACGCCTTCTCTCCCGACTCGAAAGAGCTGGCGTTCGCGCGCAACACCGACAAGATCGAAGCCACTTCGACCAACGGCGACATCTTCCTCGTGCCCGTAACGGGGGGCGAGGCAAAGCGAATTACGGGCGACAATTTCGGCGCGGACCTGTCGCCTCTCTACTCGCCCGACGGGCGGTTCGTCGCTTATCGCTCGCAGGCGACCGCGGGGTTCGAAGCTGCCAAATGGCGCCTGATGCTATACGACCGCAAGGCGAATCAGAGCCGCTCGCTCACCGACGCGCTCGACCTGTCGGCCGAAGGATTCACCTTCTCGCCCGACGCCAAGAAGATCTACTTCGCCGCGCCGGAACGCGGGCGGCAGCCCATATACGAGGTCCCTGTCGAAGGCGGCGCGCCAAAGAAAGTGATCGCCGAGGGGTTCAACGACGACCTGCAGGTGACCGCGGACGGCAAGACGTTCGTGCTTACGCGCAATAGCATGACCCGCCCGGTCGAAATCTTCCGCGCCGACTCCGACGGCGGCAATATGTCCCAGCTCACCCGGACCAACGAGGCGCTCCTCTCGGCTTTCAACCTGAAGCCCGCCGAAGAGGTGACGTGGGAAGGCGGGGCCGGAGCGAAGATTCACGGGTTTTTAGTCAAGCCCGCGAACTTCACCCCTACGAAGAAGTGGCCCTTGATCGTGCTGATTCACGGAGGGCCGCAGGGCGCGTGGAACGACGCCTGGAGCTATCGCTGGAATCCCCAGGTCTTCGCCTCCGCGGGCTACGTCGTCTTCGCGCCCAATCCGAGGGGCTCGACCGGGTACGGCCAGAAATTTACCGATGAGATTTCGGGCGACTGGGCCGGAAAGGTCTACGTGGACCTTATGAATGGAGTGGCGCAGGTAGCGGGGATGCCTTACGTGGACCGTGAGCGGGTGGGCGCGGCGGGCGGAAGCTACGGCGGCTACATGGTCAACTGGATTCTGGGGCACAACGACGATCCGCGCGTTAAGTTCAAAGCCCTGGTCTCGCACGCGGGCGTCTACAATCTTACGAGCATGTATGGCGCGACCGAAGAGCTGTGGTTCGCCGAATGGGAGTTCAAAGGCACGCCCTGGACCAACCCGGAGATGTTCGCCCGATGGTCCCCCAATATGCACGTGAAGAACTTCAAGACCCCGACGCTTGTCGTTCACGGCGAGCTCGATTACCGGGTCCCGGTGGGAGAAGGGCTGCAATTATTCACGGCGCTTCAGCGGCAGGGAGTCGAATCGAAGCTGCTCTACTACCCGGACGAAGGACACTGGGTCCTGAAGCCGCAAAACTCCGAGCTGTGGTATGACACGGTGCTCGGCTGGTTCGATAATTACCTGAAGCCGAAGGGCCAGTCCTGAAGTCGGAGAGGCCATGAGTATCCGGGGGCGCGGGCACACGGCCCGCGCCCCTCGGGCTCGGACCTTCACTTTTCACCCGTCACTTTACTCAACATTGCGCGAGCCGAAGTTATCTCCTCTCCTTCGGGGTTCTTCTCGATGTAGGCCTTCAATTCCGCTATGGCCTTCTCGCGATTGCCCTTCTTCATCTGCACCTGCGCCATGTAATAGTGAGCCAGGGTATAGCTCTCGTCGCCGAGGCTTATGGCTTTCGACAGCTCTTCTTCGGCCGCATCCAGATCGTCCATTCTCAACAATGCGATGCCCAGGTAGAGGCGCGGCGCCGGCAGCGAGCTGTTGATGGCTATAGCCTCGTTGAGCTGTTCGACGGCCTCCGAGTACTTATTCTGCTCGACCAGCACTATCCCGAGGTTGAGGCGCGGGTTGAAGACTTTCGCGTTTACCTCGATGGCCGCACCGAGCTGCTCTGCCGCCGCGTCGAGCCGTTTAAGCTTGAGGTACTGCACGCCCAGGTCGTTGAGCGCCATGAGATACTCGGGATAGATCGCCAGGGCCTGTTTGAGGTGCTCGATGGCTTCGTCGCGCCTGCCTTCCTTGAGCAGGCTGCTTGCCTTCTCGAACTCTTTTTTCGCCGGAGCGGGCACCGGCTGAGCCAGCTCGGCCGCCGAGACCACGCCGCCCGCGGGCTTGCCCGCGCCTGCCTCGCTCCGCTCCCTCAGGTAGATCGTCACGCTCGATTTGCCTCCGCGCACGACGACCACCTGCTCGCTCGCGGGCTCGTAGAGCTTGCTGTCGCCCACCACTTCAAGCACGTAAGTCGATTCGGGCAGGTTCGTGAAGCTGAACTCTCCATTGTAATCCGTGTGGATCATGGTGCCCGTGTTCTGCATCGAGCTCACCGTTACTTTGAATCGGATGCCCGCCGGCTTCCCCGACGGGAGATAGACGCGCCCGACGATGCTTCCGGCTCCTATCAGGCTCGGCTGAGTCGAGCGCGACAGCGGGTCGCCTCTCCTCTGCGCTGAGGCGGAGACGGACGCCGACGCGGCGACAATTAAGGTCAGGAAGACGCGCGCTATTATTGACTTTGGGATCATCCCTGCTCTCCTCTTTCGGACGGTCGTCGAATATTTACAGTACCGGCTCAGAGTGAACGATAGAGAGCCGCGCGAAAAGCAACGTTGTAGTCCACGAGGCTCAAATAGTATGGCGGCATTTTACAACAAATTCCGAGTGGCGGAAAGCCGTTCGTCCCGCCATCTTTCTTCTAAATGCCCGCGTCAAATCGAGAAGGAATGACGAGAAGTAATGAATTGAAGAGCGCGGACTCGCGCCGCGGTGGCCGGTCCGACCGATCATGCGGATCGTGGGCCGGTTTCAGTCGCCGGGCGCGCTTACTGCCGCCGCTTGCCGGGCCTGACGCTTCCTGCCGACCGCGAGAAATATCGCGAGTCCCAGGACATTGGTAATCAGGATCAGCCCCGAGATCTTGAGCGCGAATACCAGGCGGCTCTCCACCTGTATTATCGGAACGATCGAGAGCGCGACGAACAGGAGCGTCATCAAAAAGCCGGAGAGCGCTGCCGCCTTCAACCACGCGGGCGGGCGCGGGTCGAGGCCCCTGAGCCCGACGAGCGGTATGGCGAACATAGCGAGATAGGTAAGCGCGTAGAATACCGCCGAAGCATTCCACAACAATTGAAATGCCTCCTGTTTGCCCACGCCTATAAGCCCCGCTACTCCGAGCGCGAGCGTGGCGGCGCCTACGAACAGGACCGAGTTGACGGGGGTCTTGTACGTCGCGTGCAACCTCGTGAACCAGTCCGGAAGCAACTGATCCCAGCCCGCGACCATCGGCAGCCGCGTGTTTCCGGCAAACATAACGCTCGCTTGCGCCACGCGAATGCAGAGCAGGGCCATGATAGTGAGCGGCGCGATGGCCGCCACGATGCCGAGCGGGCGGAAGCCCTCGCTCAATACCTGCGGGATAGGCGCGATAAGGTCGATCCTGTCGTGCGGAACCAGCCCCAGCACCGAACTCGTGCCGAGGATGAACATCACGGCTATCAGAGGCGCGGCCAACGCTACCGAGCGGCTGATCGCGCGCACCGGGTCGCGACACTCTCCCGCATGAATGGCGACGTACTCGAACCCGCCCAGCGCGCCGAACCCCATCTTGCCCAGAAGGTTCAAGCTCATAAGCGACAGCACGGGCATCTCTATCCTGAGCGGGTGGTACTCGGCCAGCGACCCGGCCGCTTTGTTGAGCCAGGGGAGCGCCAGGAGCGCGGCGAACGTCACGAGCATCATCACGCCGCCCGCCTTATGGACCCACTTGCCGACGCCGAATCCTACGCTCGTAAGCAGGACTAAAAAGCAGATGACCGTGAAGCTCATCACGCCGGTAAACCACTTGCTGCCTGTAAGCCAGTCCCCGCCCGGCCCGATGATATAGCCCAGATATTGCGTTACCTGCAGCCCTATCTCCGACATATTCAGAATGGCGAAGAGCCAGAGGTTCCAGGCCACCAGAAATCCCATCAGCTCGTTGAAGCCGAGCTTGGCCCACTGGTAGAGGCCGCCTTCGAGCGGCATAATCCGGTTAAGATAGATCACGACCACGGCCGACGGGATATAGAAGAGAAGTATGGCAACAAGCCAGAAGGCTATGTGCGCCGGCCCCAGCTTCGCGGCGACGCCGACCCAGGGAAGGCCGACTATGAAGAGGATCTGGGTCAGCACGAGATCGCTGAGGCCGAGCTCTTTTTTGAAATCGGCGCTGCGGGCCTCCACGCGCTCTTCTTCGCGCCGAAACTCCGCGGCTGCGTTTGTGTTATGGCCGTCTGTCATCTGTTTACTCTCCAACCGCCGGTTCTGGCTGAAACGGATTGTTAGGCAGAGGCCGGCAAATCCGGATGGGTTTCGGTTCGCCGCGCCGAGGGCTCGCTCGTCAGGGCGTAATGACTATCGGTTTCATCAGCACTTGCGGGTAGTACAGGACCTGGCGCTGATAAAAACCGTCCGCCTCGCCCGCGAGCACCGCGGCCGCATTTTGGAACAGGCGCTTATTGGCTTTATTGCGTGGAATGACACCGGGATTGCCCACTTCGCTTATCTTGCAGTTTTCCGCCGCCGCGTCGAAGTCGAGCTTATTGCAGGCTC
>DATLMR010000175.1:0-8061 GCA_035537555.1 Blastocatellia bacterium | reverse complement strand
CTAGCTCGACGAGCTTCTCGAAGGGCAAATCCTGATGGGCCAGGGCTCCGAGAACCACCTTGCGTTCGCGCTGAAGCAGCTCCAGAAATGTCGGGTCATCTCCGATCTCGGTGCGCAAAACGAGGGTATTGCTGAAGAACCCGATCAATCCTTCAATCTCGGGGTGATTTCGATTCGAGACCGGGATGGCTAATCGAATATCCCCTTGCCCGGTGTACCTGAAGAGCAACGCCTTGAGGGCCGCGAGCAGAAGCATGAAGAGAGTAACGCCCTCTCGCACGCTCAGCGCTTGAAGCGAGCTTGAAAGGTCCGAGGGCAGTTCCAGGGATCGCGCCCGCCCGCGATATGTCTGCAAAGCGGGGCGCGGCCTGTCGCTCGGCAGATTCAGTGCAATCGAGGAGTCGCCCAGCTGCTCTTTCCAGTACCTGATCTGTGCTTCCAGGGCCTCTCCTGTCAGCCATTGGCGTTGCCAGCAGGCAAAATCCGCGTACTGCGCGCTGAGCTCGGGCAGGTCCAAAGCCTTGCCCGAGATTGATGACTCGTAAAATGCCGCGAGCTCCTTCGTGAAGACCCCCACCGACCAGCCGTCATAAACGATATGGTGGGTGGTCCCGAGCATCACGTGCTCTTCCCGGCCCGCCTTCAGCAGAGTGACGCGGCACAACGGCCCGCGCTCCAGGTCGAAAGGCATGCGCGCCTCGTCGATGGAGAGGCGTCTGATTTCAGCCGCGCGTTCTTCTTCACCGATCTCGCTCAAATCCACAACTGGCAGATTGATGGACATGGCAGGAGCGATCACTTGCGCGGGTTGCCCGTCGGCCCAGGAGAATGTGGTTCGCAATACCTCGTGCCTGCCGATGATCCCGTTCAGGCTGCGCTCCAGCGCGGACACGTTCAGCTCCCCCTTGAACTTTATGGCTGTAGTGATGTGATAGGCCGCGCTCTCGGGATCGAGCTGGTGCAGGAACCACATGCGGTGCTGGGCGAAGGAGAGCGGGAGGCCGCCGTCTCTCGGAACTGGCGAGATCGCGGGCGGCCCCCCGGGCGCGCGCGTCTGCTTCGAGGCTCTATTCCTCCTCAGCCTGAGCATGAGTAATGCCCTCTGCTCGGAGCTCAGATCCTCCATGCCTTCAATTGCCGCGAGGCCGCTTGAGGCAGTAACCGAGTCCACTTTGTCGCGCCGGGTCATAGTTTCTTTAAGTGTAAGGGTTCGGAGTTGGGCTAGAGACCTGAGCGGATCAGGACCCTTCGGCTTCGAGCAGCTCTCGCACCTCTTCCGGAGATAGCTGCCTCAGGTCCTTCATCGCGTTCGCCAGTTCCGCCGAGTCCTCGTCGTCAAGCTGCTGCTCAAAGATAACCCGGGTCAGGCCATCTATTGTCGGAGCATCGAATATAGTTGCCAGAGGCAGCTCGACGTGAAAGGCCTTCCTGATCCGAGTCGCGAGCTGGAGGACCAGCATCGAATGGCCGCCCAGCTCGAAAAAGTTGTCGTACACTCCCGGATTGTCTATGCCCAGAAGGTCGCGCCATATGGCGGCTATCTCCTGTTCCACCGGAGTCCGGGGCGCGACGAATTCCCTGGCGAGGGCGGGCCGCGCGTTGTCTGGTTCCGGCAGGGCGGGGCGATCTATCTTTCCGTTCGACGTGAGAGGCAGCTTATCGAGAAGGACGAAGGCGGCCGGGATCATGTAATCCGGGAGCCTCGCCCTCAGAAACGTTTGCAGCTCGCTCACATCGAGCCCTCGGGAACCGGGCGCGACAATGTAGGCCACAAGCCGCCTCTCTCCCGCGTCGCCGTCGCGCGCAAGCACGACGCTCTCCCTGATCGACTCGTGGGAGCACAGCGCGGCCTCTATCTCTCCGAGCTCGATGCGGAATCCCCGGACCTTAACCTGATGATCGATGCGGCCGAGGTATTCGATATCGGCGGAGGAGATCCAGCGCCCGAGATCCCCGCTCCTGTATAACCGGGCGCCCGCTTTGCCCGAGAAGGGATCGGGGATGAATCGCGAGGCCGTGAGGTCAGGCCTGTTCAGGTATCCGCGAGCCAGTCCCGCTCCCCCAACGTAAATCTCTCCCGTCACTCCCTGCGGAACCGGGTCAAGGCTCCGGTCGAGGACGAAGAGGGAGAGGTCGGGAATGGGCGCGCCTATAACGCTCCCACGAGCGCCGCTCGCGTCCGACGCCGTGATCGGCCTGAAGGTTACGTGGACGGTCGTCTCCGTGATGCCGTACATATTCACGAGGCGCGGCAGCCGGTCTCCGTGCCGGTCGATCCACGGAGACAGGGAGCGCGGGTCAAGCGCCTCTCCCCCGAAGATCACGAGTCGCAACGCGAGATCATAGGAGCCTCCGAGGTTCTCTTCGGCCGATATCAACTGCCTGAAGGCCGACGGAGTCTGGTTCAGCACGGTCACGCGCTCGTTTTCCAATAGCCCGTAGAATGCCTCCGGGGACCTGCTCACGGCGTGGGAGACGATGACCAGACGCCCGCCGTAGAGGAGGGCTCCCCACATCTCCCATACCGAGAAATCGAAGGCGCAGGAGTGAAAAAGCGTCCACACGTCTCGCTCATCGAAATTGAACAGGCCGTCGGTGGATTCCAGAAGGCGCGTCACGTTGCCGTGCGTGACCGCCACGCCCTTCGGCTCTCCGGTCGAGCCGGAGGTGTAGATCACGTACGCGAAGCCGGCAGGCGAAGTCTCGCCCGGCAGGTTATCCTCGCCAAGGCTAGCGGCCTTCTCCCGCTCAGGTTCGAGGCAGGCCATAAACCGCACCCCTTCGGGCGGGGCCTCGATCGAAGCATCACGGATCAACACAACACGACATCCCGCGTCAGCCAGCATGAATCGAATGCGCTGTTGCGGGTAAGAGAGGTCGATTGGGAGATAGGCCCCGCCCGCCTTGAGGACCGCGATTATAGCCGTCACCATCTCGACCGAGCGGTCCATGTAAATGCCGACGATCACTTCAGGGCCGACTCCAAGCTCTCGCAGGCGGCGCGCAAGTCTGTTGGCTCTTTCGTTCAGCTCCCGGTAAGAGATTCGCTCCTGCTCGAATACGAGGGCGACGGCCTCCGGGCTCCGCTCGACTCTGGCCTCGAATAACTCGTGGATCGTAGCGCTCTGGGGAAACTCCCTTAACAGCTCCTCCCTCGCCGACGTGAACTCGCGTCGTTCCGCGTCCGTGAGCATGGAGAGCTCAGAGACCCTGGCGTGCGCCTTCGAGGCAATCTCTTCGATCAATTTGCAGTAATGGCCCAGCATCCTGCCTATGGCTTCGTCGTCAAACTGGCGGTAGTCGTAGAGCACCTTGACGACGCCCGGAGCGGCTGCGATCGCGATGGGGTAATGAACCCAGTCATAGCAATACAGCTGGCGGATCTTCAGATGAGGCGGGCCTTCCGACAGGGCCGCATCCACGGGAAAGTTCTCAAAGACAAAGATGCTCTCAAACAGGGGCGACCCGGGCGCGACGCTGCTCTGCTTCGCGACTTCCACGAGAGGGCTATACTCGTAAACCCTCGACTCGACCTCCCGCGCTTGAAGGTTCTTCAGCCAGTCGGTCACTCTTTCGCCGGGCGCGACATCGACCTTGACCGGCAGAGTATTGATGAAGAGGCCTACCATGTCCTGCGCGCCGGGCAGGTCGTGTGGGCGGCCCGAGACGGTGGCCCCGAACAGTACTTCCTGTTGCCCGCTATACCGGCTGAGCAGTACCGCCCACGCGCCTTCCATAACCGTATTAACCGTGAGCTGGTACCGTCTCGTAAGCCGGTCGATACTCTCCGTCAGCGATTCGTCGAGCCTGGTCTGCAAGCTCCTGTAGGTCTCTTCCTGACTCGGCCCGCTTACCGCAGAACGGTCTATCCCAAGCCGGGTCGGCCCTTTGATCCCCTCCAGCTCTTTTCGCCAGTGCTCTTCCGCCTTGCCGGTATCTTGCTTTCGCAGCCAGGATATATATTCCCTGTAGGGCCTTCTTCGATGCGATTCGGCTGGAAGACGGTCGCAAATGGCCTGGTAGATTTCGAAGACCTCTTTGAGCACGAGTCCCACGGACCAGCCGTCCATAAGAGCATGGTGGAAGCTCCAGACGAATCGGTGCTCGTCCTGATCGAGCTTGACGAGCATGAACCTCATGAGAGGGGCTCGCGCCGCGTCGAACCCTTGTCTCCGGTCCTCCTCCAGCAATCTCCGCAATCGGTCCTCTTGCTCCCGCGTCCCGGCTAGAGCCGTCCAGTCGTGATCTATCCAGGGCAAAGCTACGTGTTGATAGACGACCTGCAAAGGCTTGCTACGGCCTTCCCATGTGAAGGCCGTCCGCAAAACCGCGTGGCGGTCTGAGACGCTCTGCCAGGCGTCTTTGAGGGCCTGGGGCTCGAACCTTCCGACGATCTCATAGCTCTGTTGTATGAAGTATGCTCCTGCCTGCGGCGCGTAGAGCGTCTGGAAGAGCATTCCCTGCTGCATCGGGGAGAGCGGATATATATCTTCGATTTCTTTCGCCATCTCGGTCTTCTCTTTTAAAGCGGGTCGCGGCCGGGCTCGCCCTCGCAGCTCCGCCCGCTCTGCTTACTCTTCTGCTTCGCTCAGCTGGGCTATCAGCTCGTCCAGTTCGTTCTGACTCAGGTCGGCCTCTGGAAAGTCTGAAGGCATGTAGATCTTTTCGACGGGCTCGCGCGAACTCTGCGCCAGTGACCGAAGCGACTTGATGAACCCCTGGCCCAGGTTTTCTATAGTCGAGCGGCTGTGCATATTTTCGCTGTAGCTCCAGACCGATTGAAAGCGGCCGTCATTGACGAAGCCTGTCACGGCGAGAAGGTGCGGGCGGTTGCCGATGCCGTTTTGGGTTGGGCCGAAGGATTCGGCGGCCGGAGTGAATGGCGAAGATTCGGAGATCGCCTGATCGAACTGCCCGAGGTAAAGAAAAGAGACCTCGGCCCGTGGCAGAGCGGCCAATGACTTGTCTCCGCTCAGGTATTTGAGCACGCCGTAACCGACCCCATTTCCGGGTATGCTCCGCAAATGCCGCTTGACGGCCCTTAGCCCGGCCACCGTATCCGCGCAATTCCGCAAGTCGAGGGCGACCGGGTAGAGAGTCGTGAACCAGCCCGTGGTCCGTGATACATCTGCCTCCTCGAAGATCGCGTCGCGGCCATGACCCTCGAGTTCCACAAGGAGCGTGCGCCGTCCGGTCCACGAAGCGAATGCTTCGGCCAGGCAGGTGAGCAAAACATCATTGATCTGGGTGTGGTACGCTCTCGGAACATCCTGAAGCAACGCGCGGGTCTCGTCCGCGCCGAGCGCAACCGTCAGGGTGCGCGCAGAGGCCACCGAGTTCACGCCGTCAGGATTATCCACCGGCAGGCCCACGCCCGCGCAGTCGGACTGGCCCAGCCAGAAGGCGGCTTCCTCTTTGAGCTCGGTCGATTGTGCGTGCGCCTTGAGTAATTCGGCCCAGCGCTTGAATGAAGTAGTCTTCGGCGGGAGGGCGACGGGCCCGCCTTCCTTCAACTGGCGATAGCCGGTTTCAAGGTCTTCGAGCAGGACCCTCCACGATACCGCGTCAACGGCCAGATGATGAATTATGGCCAGGAGGCGGCTCGACTCGCCGAGGTCATAGAAGACGAACCTCGTTATCGGCCCATCAGCAAGGCTCAAAGCGGTCTGCGCGAGCGCGGCGCTCGTTTCAATAGCTGCGCGGTGGCTCGCGCCCGGGAGGCTCGACAGATCGATACACGAAAATGTCGATTCATCTTCGATTCCCGCGTTCGCCTGCTCCCAGTCTTCACCATTCCTCGTGTAGCGCAATCGAAGGGCGTCGTGGTGCGCGACGAGGCTTCTAACGGCTTTTTCCAGCAGAGGCGCGTCCAGTTTCTCTCGCGCTTCGAGCATCAAAGCCTGATTGTAATGGTGAGGGTCCGGCAGGGTTTGCGCGAAGAACCAGCCTTGAATGGGTGTGAGCGGCAGAGGGCCGGCCACCACGCCCTGCTCCGCCTCGGTCACTCCGGCGGTACCCGCGACCTCGGCAAGACCGGCGATAGTTTGCCGCTCGAAGACTTGCTTCGGGCTGAGTCGCAGGCCGGCCTGGTTGACCCTGGCGATAATCTGAATCGTTATCACCGAATCTCCGCCCAGCTCGAAGAAATTGTCATATACGCCGATTCCATCTATGCCAAGCAAGGTCTGCCAGATCTCCCCTATCGTTCGCTCCACGTCGTTCCTCGGCTCGACGTAGGGAGTTGAAAGCTCCGGCCGGTTGTGCGCCTCGCGGCGCGAGACCGGCTTTCCCGTGCCTTCTACCGAAGAGGCCTCGACCCGGCTCTCTTTTTGCTCGACGAGCGAGTTGAAGTCACGCGTGGAGACGATCACCTGCGGGAGGCCCGCGCCTAGAATGCGCTTGAAGGCGTCCGTTCCTTCTGCCGAGAGCATGCCGTCTTTCAGAGCCTCATCGGAATCCAGATCGAACCTTCGCGCGGCTTCAAGCGACATACCCGCGTCTTTCCACGTGTCCCAGTTGATCGAGATGGTCCGGGTGCCGGGCCTCGCGGCCGCGGCGCGGGAGAAGGCGTCGAGGTAAGCATTCGCCGCGCAATAATCCACTCCCCCGAATCCTCCGAGTATGGAGCGCTGGGACGAAAAGAGGACCAGGAAGTCGAGCCCGGAGCTTCCGAATATCTTCGCGATGTTCCCGGTGCCTTTTACCTTCGATGAAAGCGCGCTCTCGACCTTTTCCCTGGTCTGAAGCTGTATCATGCCTCCGCCTGGAACCCCTGCCGCGTGTATCACCCCGTTTACCGGGCCGAGCTGCATTGATGCCGTCGCCACAATCTCGCGCATGCGGTCGAGGTCGGCGACATCCGCGTCGAAGACCATCACTTTCGCCCCTAGCGATTCAATCTCTTTGAGCTTGAGAATTCTCCGACCGGTTTCATCTTCTTCTCCGTGGGATCGAACCCGGCTATCCCATTCTTCTCTTGGGGGAAAGACTGAGCGCGATGTCAAGACCAGTTGCGCCTTGACCTCGCCTGCGAGATAGGCGGCGATTTCAAGCCCCACCCCGCCGAGCCCGCCCGTGATCAGGTAGACGCCACGGTCGCGTAACAGTCGAGGCGTCTCATCGCTCTTATCGAGCCTCACGGAGCGGTATCGCGGGACCCACCTGTGGCTTCCCCTGAAAGCGATCACCGAGTCCGTGGTCTCTTCGGCTATCTCCTCGACGATTCGGGAGACAAGCAATTCTTCCCTGCTCGTTCCCGGCTCCGGAATTTGAATATCGATGCTCCGGCACTGTACGCCCTGGTACTCCTGCGGGATCACCCTGCACGGGCCGAGCACGGTTGCTTTCTCGGGACGCAAATCTTCCTCCCCGGTAACTTCGTGCAGGCCGTTTGAAAGGACGGCGATCTTGACCGGCCTTGAAGGCGAGTCGGATTCCGTAAGCATCAGCTCTCCAAGCGCCTGTGCGAGAAACAATAAGCTGAAGAGCCCACGATCTTGAATCGAGTCATCATGAACGCCTGAAGACGCTTCAGCTCCAGGCGGGGTCAGGGTCCACGCGTGCAGAATCCGTCGAGGCAAGCCGTCTCGCCGCAGAATTACTTTTAGAAGCCTGTCATAGTCGTCGCGCCGTGCGGGGCTGATCTTGAAGGTCCTATCATTTATCTCCTCGAACTTTTCGCCCGGCATCACGACGGATACCTGCTTTCCCCGGCCTTTCAATCTATCGGCGATCAGCGAGCTCATCGGCCCCGGCCCGGCAAAAAGCAGCCAGGAGATCGAGTCATCGCCCTGCTCTCCTTTAAGGCCTGCTTCTTCAAAGCTTCGCGGCTCGACCGGGATCGACCGCTCCCACGTCGGAGCGTAGAACCACTCGGAGATCTCGGCCTTCTTATCGAGCCTCCCCGGGCGAGCCCGACCGTTTACCTCGTGCTGGTGATGGTCGATCCAATAGCGCTGCCGTTGAAATGGGTAGCTCGGCAAGGAGACGCGGCGGCGTCTCTTCTGTCCATGGAATTCCTGCCAATCGAACTTCACCCCCGCGAGCCAGCATTGCGCCGCC
>DATLMR010000174.1:0-17001 GCA_035537555.1 Blastocatellia bacterium | reverse complement strand
GAGGTTCGTGCCGGATGAGTGGAGCGGAGGAGAAGGGGAGAGGGTGTACAGAACGGGGGATCTGGTGAGGTACGACAGGCGAGGGAGGCTGGAGTATGTAGGGAGGGTGGACGAGCAGGTAAAGGTGAGAGGGATGAGGGTGGAGGTAGGAGAAGTAGAGGAGGTGATAAGGGAGCAGGAGTGGGTGAAGGAGGCGATAGTCATAGCCAGGGAGGACCTCCCGGGTGATACGAGGCTCGTCGCCTACGTCGTTCCGGCGGGGGCACAGGCCCGCTCTGTCAGGGATATGCGCGCCCATCTCAAGAAACGCCTCCCGGATTATATGGTGCCTTCCGCTTTCGTCCTGCTAGACGCCATGCCGCTGAACCCGAGCGGCAAGGTAGATCGCAGATCGCTGCCTCCGCCCGACCTTGAGATTCGTGAACGCGGCGGAGATTTCGTCTCGCCTCGCAACGGTCTCGAGCGCGAGATTGCGTCGGTCTGGGCGCGAGTCTTCGGCACGGAGCGGGTCGGCGTCCACGATGACTTTTTCGACCTCGGCGGTCATTCATTGATAGCGGCGCGCATAATCACGCGGCTTCGAGAAGCCTTCAAGATCGAGCTGCCCCTGAGGGCCATATTCGAACGGCCGACAGTGGCAGGCCTGGCCGAAAGTATTCTCGCGGCGATGGCCTCTTCGGAAAACTTGAGCATACAACCTATCGAGCGAGTTTCGAGGGCAGAGGATCTGCCATTGTCTTTCGCGCAGGAACGCCTCTGGTTCCTCGATCAGATGTCTCCTGGAAGCTCGCTCTATAATGTCACGGGCGCGGTGCGGATCAGCGGCCCTCTTCACATCGAAGCCCTGAGCCGCAGCTTCGACGAGGTCGTCAGGCGCCACGAATCCTTGCGAACGAGCTTCGCGGTAAGGGGCGGCCGCCCGGTCCAGGTCGTCGGCGCGGAGGCCGGTTTTGACCTGCCCGTTATAGACGTGCGGCAGCTCGCGCAGTCAAAGAGGGAAGCCGAGGCGGCGCGCCTTGCCTCCGAAGATGTCCGGAAGCCATTCGACCTGTCTGCCGGCCCGTTGCTCAGGGCTACGTTAGTACGGCTTGCGGACCAGGAATTCATCCTGCTCCTGACCATGCACCACATCATCAGCGACGGATGGTCGATCGGAGTAATGACTCGCGAATTGTCGGCAAGCTATGCTCGCCTCTGCGCCGGGCAGGCCGCAAACTTGCCTGCCCTCCCCGTGCATTATGCGGATTACGCGGCGTGGCAGCGCCGATGGCTTCGGGGTGATGTCCTCGACAGAGAGCTTACCTACTGGAGAGAGAAACTGGCGGGAGCGCCCCCGACGCTCGATCTGCCCCTGGACAGGCCGAGGCCGCCTGTTCAAACCTTCAGGGGCGCGCACCTCGTCGTCGAAGTCCCGCCGTCCCTCACCGAATCACTCAGGTCTCTGGGCCGCGACGAGGGGGTGACCTTATTCATAACCATGCTCGCCGCCTTTGAAACGCTCCTCTACCGCAACACCGCTCAGGAGGACTTCTGCGTGGGCGCTCCCGTTGCCGGACGCAATCACGTAGAGACTGAGAACCTGATCGGCTTTTTCGCGAACATCCTCGTAATGCGCGCACGGCTGCACGGTGATCCAACCGTGAAAGAGCTACTCTCAAGGGTCAGAGACGTGGTCCTCGAAGCGCAGGCACATCAGTTCCTCCCATTTGAAAAGCTCGTCGAGGAGTTACAGCCGGAGCGAAGCCTCAGCCACACGCCCCTCTTTCAGGCCGCCTTCGCATTGCAGAGCGGCTTCGACTCGACGCTCGTCCTTCCCGGCACCACTCTCAGATACCTGGACATCGAGAGCGGCACGGCAAAGTTCGACCTCACTCTATCGATGGAAGAGACCGATAGCGAATTGAGAGGGTACTTCGAGTACAACTCGGACCTTTTCGACCCGGCCACTATCAGTAGACTGGCCGGGCAGTTGATTACTTTGCTGAATGCGTTCGTCTCAGATCCCGAGCGCCGCATCTCTACGCTTGAGGTCATGACCGAAGATGAGCGGCGGGTAATACTTCGCGACTGGAACGACACTCGAATCGAATACCGCGACGGCGTCTGCCTGCACGAGCTCTTCGAGGATCGCGCCAGGATCAGCCCGGACCTTGTGGCGGCAATCTTCGAAGAAGAGCGAATAACTTATGGAGAGATGGGCAGGCGGGCAAACCGGCTCGCGCAACACCTCCTCTCATCCGGAGTCGTGTCTGGCGAACTGATCGGCGTCTGCATGGACCGCTCGACAGACATGCTGCTGGGCGTCTTAGGCATTCTGAAAGCGGGTGGGACTTACGTGCCTCTCGATCCGGCATGGCCTGCCGAGCGCATTCGGTGGATTCTCGAATCGCTCGGGGTCCGCTTTCTTCTTACGCGATACGCGCAGCTGAGGACCGTATTCGACATCCAGTGGAGGCTGCCGAAGCTGTCGAATGTCATCTGCATGGACGTAGAGAGCCCGGAACCCGAGCCGGAGGCCCTGGACCGCGACGTGCAAAGGGCTTTCTGGGACAGCGTCTCCGGAAGGGCAACCGACGCGGTGAGCGCCGGGGGGTTCGTCAGCAGTTACACGGGAGAGCCATTCTCGCCCGAAGAGGTCGAGGAATATATCAGCCACGTGGTCGATCTTTCCAGGCCATACCTCGGCGCGGGCAAACGCGTCCTCGAGCTTGGCTGCGGCGCGGGGCTGCTGATGTACAGGATAGCTCCGGAGGCGGGCACGTACGTCGGGCTCGACCCGTCGGAGATGACGCAGGCGCGAAATCGGGACGAGGCCGCGCGCGCGGGCCACTCCAACATCGAGCTCGTGACGGGCTTCGCGGACGACATCGCCTCCTGGGATGAGGAGCAATTCGACCTCGTCATTATCGCGAGCACGGCGCAGTTCTTCCCCGGGCATCTATATGCAAAACGGGTGATCGAGGATGCCCTTCGATTGCTCGTTCCCGGGGGGCGAATTCTGCTCGCGGATATTATGGATGCGCGTCGAAGAGAGGATTTCAGAAGGTCGCTTCTCGAGTTTCAAAGCGCGCATGCGGGAGCGCGCACCAAGACGACCCTCGAAGGCGAGCTCTACTTTGACGAAGAGTTCTTCAGAGCGCTTCAAGCGTCGAGCCCTGAGATAGGCGACATATCCGTCATGCACCGGCAAAGCGGGTTTGAAAACGAGCTCGGCTTTCGCTACGACGTGATCCTGAGCAAAGCGGCTTCAGGCGCGGGCGATCGAGCGCCGCTTGACCGGGTTCAACCCGAAAAGAGTCTATCGACCGCATGGCACCAGAACCTTCATAGTGGAGAAAAGCCCGATGTCTCCTCGTCGGCCGACGGTCTCGCTTATATCATCTTCACATCGGGATCTACGGGCGAGCCCAAAGGCGTTCTGGTGTCACACAAGAGCGTCGTGAACGTTATTGATTGGGTCAACGCGAATCATAATGTCGGCCCTGGCGATTGCCTCCTCTTCGTGACTTCGCTCTGCTTCGATCTGTCGGTTTACGACATCTTCGGAGCCCTCGCCGCGGGCGCGACGATTCGGGTCGCTTCCGGCAGGGAGCTGCGCGATCCGCAGGGGCTTGTCGACCTGATATGCGACGAGGGGATAACTTTCTGGGATTCGGCGCCCGCCGCGCTCCAGCAACTCGCCCCGCTCTTCCCGAAAGCGGCCCCGGCGGAACGGACGGGCCGCCTGCGGCTGGTCTTTTTGAGCGGAGACTGGATACCTCTTTCCCTGCCCGAACAGGTCCGCGCGGTCTTTCCGAATGCGAGAGTTGTCAGCCTCGGAGGGGCGACGGAGGCAAGCATCTGGTCGAACAGCTACGCGGTGGAGGAGATCCGCCCGCACTGGGTCAGCATACCTTATGGGAAGCCGATATCGAATGCCAGGTACCACGTGCTCGACCGCCACCTGAACCCCTGCCCGGTCGGCGTGGCCGGAGAACTCTTCATCGGCGGCGAATGCCTCGCCGTCGGCTATACGGACACGAAGCTCACGGCGGAAAAATTCATTCCGGACCCCTTCTGCGATTCGCCCGGCGCGCGACTCTACAGGACGGGCGACCGAGCCCGCTACTGGTCCGACGGCAACATAGAATTCCTGGGCCGGATCGATCACCAGGTGAAGATAAGGGGCTTCCGCATAGAGCTCGGAGAGATCGAAGTGGCGCTGGGCCACCACCCCTCCGTGAGAGAGTGCGTGGTCCTGGTCAGGGAAGCCCTTCCGGGCGACCGGCGGCTAGTCGCCTACGTCGTGCCCCGCTTCGCGCCCGCCGAGGGACTCAATATAACTTCGAGCGATTTCCGCGGCTTCCTCAGAGAGAAGCTGCCGGACTATATGCTGCCGTCCGAGTACGTGATGATTGAGCGCGTGCCTTTGACCGCCAACGGAAAGGTGGACCGGCATGCGCTCCTCTCAATCGAAGCCGCCGGGGCCTCGCAAACGAAGAGCTATGTGGCTCCTCAGGGTCCGACGGAGGAGGCCCTGGCCGCAATATGGAAAGAGATCCTCGGGCTCGGGCGCGTAAGCGTGGACGAGAGCTTCTTCGACCTTGGAGGCCATTCATTACTTGCCACCCAGGTCTTATCCCGGATGCGAGACGCGTTCAAGGTCGAATTGCCTCTAAGAAGCCTCTTTGAGTCGACGAGCATTCGGGGTCTGTCGAGACTCATCGAAGAAGCCCGCTCGACGGCCTCGGCGGTAAGCCTCCCCGAGATTGTTCCCGTCGCGCGCGAGGGGCGGCGAGCGACCCTCTCCAGGGGCGGCGCTATTCTATTTCCGCCTCCCGAGACGAAGGGCGGCCCCTCTCGGAATTGAAGGGCCTCACGCGACACGTCTAACAACCGATTGCTTGTATTCAGCAGAGCCGGTCATCGAAAAGAGCGAGTAACGAGAGTTTTGAATCTCTTTCGGATTCGCTTTTAATCCCGATCACACAGTCGGGCAGACTGTATCAACCGCGAGCAGGGAAGATTCGCTTCGAATGGGATAGCTTCGGCCTGTGCGAGGGTGAGGCCTGCAAGCCGTCTTCCCGCTTTTTCGTTCCCTCAAAACCATCACGGAAAAAATACGGAGATTAACTGGAGGTGAATATGTTATCAGTTGGAGAAGAGATCGACGGCATGGACCTGCGTCGGCTTATGGAAGTAAACACGCGCCCGTTTCAGATCAAGCTTCTGATTCTGGTCCCGTTGACGGCCGCATTTGCATACCTGGCGTCGGTGGCCCCCGGCTCCTACTGGGTGATTCCGTCTATCTTCCTGGGCTTGATGTACGCCCACGCCGTCGAGCTGCAACATCAATGCCTGCATAAGACCGCCTTCAAGGGGAAACCGTGGAACAGGCGCGTCGGTGTATTACTGGGCCTCCCCCTTCTTGTGTCCTATTCGGATTACCAGACGAGCCACATGAAGCACCACAAGCTCCTCGGCACTCCTGAAGACAAGGAGTTCTTCAATTACGGCTACGATGTGCTGACGAACATCAAGGCCCTGATCCCCCACCTGTTCATGGTGCGACACTACCGCGACGTGGCGGGGTTCATCTGGCAATCGGTCTTCGGAAAGATTGCCCGGGAGGCCAATCCGAGAGCGGTCACGCGCATCCGAAACGAGTACAGGCTGATGGCCGTATTTCTGCTCGCGATGCTCGGCATAACGATAGGCTTCGAGACCACTCTCTTCTTGAAGCTATGGCTCGTGCCCCTGCTGATCGGCGTCCCGACTCACGCGCTGATCGAGTTGCCGGAGCACATCGGATGCAATGTCGGCATCCCCGACGTTTTGAAGAATACCCGGACCATAAGGGCCAGCAGCTTCGGCACGTGGTTCACGGACGGCAACAACTATCACGTCGAGCACCACTGGCTGCCCGGCGTGCCTAACGACAAATTCCCCGAGCTGCACAAATACGTCGTGGGCAGTATCGAGACCCTGGAGACCTCCTACTGGTCGTTCTACAAGGGGTTCCTCAACCAGCTCTATCACCACGCCTTCGGAAAGAAGGCTGAGGCAGAGAAGGCCGAGAAGGCCAGGAGCGCCAAGGCCTGATTTGGACCGGCATCCCCATAAGAGCTTCTGTTATCGACGACCGCTCCGGGCTGTTCGCGTGCCGTCGATAGACTCTGAGGAGGGCGAAAGTGCAGAGCGAGCAAACGACCGGTGAAGAGGTTTTTGTCTTTCCGACATCCTTCGGCCAGCAGCGCCTCTGGTTCCTCGAACAACTGAACCCGGGAAGCCCTGTTCATAACGTGCCCGCGGCTGCCCGGCTCGTGGGGCGTCTGGATTTCGCCGCGTTACAGGCGGCGCTCATCGAAATAATCAGACGCCATGAGGTCTTACGCACATCATTCTCAATCCTGGATGGAGAACCGGTTCAGGTCACGGGGGCCATTCCGGACTTCCATCTGCCGATCATCGACCTCCGCGGGCTTCCTCCTGACACGAAGGCGGCGGAGCTCTCCCGCCTGGCTCTCGAAGAGGCACAGGCCTCCTTCGACCTGTCGGGCGGCTTGCTCTTTCGAGCCGCTCTCGCGCGCCTGAGCGAGAGCGAGCACGTCCTGCTGCTTACCCTGCACCACATCGCCTCTGACGGGTGGTCGCTTGGAGTGCTGGTGCGAGAGATAGTGGAATTGTATGGGGCCTTCCGGGAGGGGAGACTCTCGCCCCTCCCCGAACTCCCCATTCAATATGCGGACTTCGCCTGCTGGCAGAGGGACTGGCTGCAATCGGATGTCCTGGGCGCGCAGCTCTCGTACTGGGAGCGGCAGCTGGCCGGGAACCTTCCCGTGCTCGACATGCCCACGGATTACCCTCGCAAATCCACCTGGAGCCCGGAGGGCGCGGCCCGCCACTTCTCTCTGCCTCAAGCATTATCAAGCGGGCTCAACAACCTTTCACGCAAAGAGGGAGCAACCCTCTTCATGACCTTGCTCGCGGGCTTCCAGGCGCTACTCCACCGGTACACGGGCCAGGAGGATCTGCTGGTAGGCACTCCAATCGCCAACCGGAACAGGCCCGAGCTCGAAAGGCTCATCGGCCTGTTCATCAACAACCTCATAATCCGGGTGGACCTCGGCGGGAACCCGTCTTTTCGCGAGCTGCTCTCGCGAGTTCGCAAGGTCGCTCTGGAAGCCTACGCCCACCAGGATCTGCCGTTCGAAAAACTGGTCGAGCTGATTCAGCCCGACCGGAATGTCAGCCACACGCCCCTGTTTCAAGTCCTTTTCGCCCTTCAAAACTCTCCGGCTGCGGCCCTTGAGCTGCCCGGCCTCTCGACGACCCTGATCGATAGCCACAACGGGAGGGCGAAGTTCGACCTGGCGCTCTTGATGGAGGAAAAGGACGGCGCGCTGCACGGGCTGCTCGAGTACAATACGGGCCTCTTCCGCGAAGAGACGATCGGCAGGTTGATCGACCACTTCCGCTCCTTGCTCGAAGGCGCGATTTCCGCCCCCGATATGCCGGTTTCACAATTGCCATTGCTCTCGGAAAGAGAGCGCGTGGACCTGCTCACTAAATGGAGCCACGGCCCGGCAGGCAAGCCGGAATCCGTCTGCATCCATCATCTCTTCGAGCAAGCCGTGGAGCGGGCTCCCGGCGCTGTCGCGCTATTTCACGAGGGCGAGCAGCTAAGCTATGGAGAGCTGAACGCCAGGGCGAATCGGCTCGCTCACTACCTGCTGGAGCTCGGAGTCGGTCCCGACGTGCTGGTCGGCCTCTGCATGGAAAGATCGTTAGAGATGATCGTCGGCATGCTCGCGATATTGAAGGCGGGCGGAGCCTACGTTCCGATAGACCCCGTGTATCCCCCGGAGCGGATCGCCTTCATGCTTGACGACGCGCGGGCCCCGGTCATCGTGACTCGCGAGAGCCTGGCCGCTTCGCTTCCCGCCGGAAAGGCGAAAGTAGTCTGCGTGGACGCGCAGAGTGACGACTTCTCTCTTCGCAGTCCTGAGAACCTTGCGAGCGGTGTCGCGGCGGATAACCTGGCGTATGTAATCTACACTTCCGGCTCTACCGGCAGGCCGAAAGGGACAATGATCCAGCACGGGTCGCTCGTGAATTATACGCGAACCGCTATCGAGAAGTACGGCGTTGAGCCGCGCGACAGGGTCCTGCAATTCTGCTCGATCAGCTTCGACATAAGCGTGGAAGAGATTTTCCCCTGCCTGTCGCAAGGGGCGGCCCTCGTTCTTCGCTCGGACTCGATGCTGAGCTCGGCCCCCGTCTTCCTTGAGAAGTGCAGGCAATGGGGGCTGACGATGCTGAGCCTGCCGACGGCGTACTGGCACGAGCTTACCGCCGGCCTCGGCGAGGGCTCCCCGCCTCTCCCTCCAACATTGAGGATGGTGATCATAGCGGGAGAACGAGCCATGCCCGAGCGCGTGAAGTCATGGCTCAGCCACGTAAACGAGCGCCCAAGGCTTGTGAACACGTACGGCCTCACGGAGTCTACCGTCGTATCGACGATGTACGAGCTGACCGGGACCATAGTCGACGTGACCCGCGAAGTCCCGATCGGTCCCCCGATTCGCGCAACCCAGGTTTACATACTCGACAGGCATCTCGAACCGACTCCGATAGGGGTGCCGGGAGAGCTGTACATCGGCGGGCTGCTGGTCGCTCGCGGGTACTATAACCGGCCGGATGTGACGGCTGAAAGGTTCATCCCCGACCCGTACTCCTCCTCTCCCGGCTCGCGTCTGTACAGGACCGGGGACCTCGCCCGGTTCCTTACCGACGGCAACATCGAATTCATGGGGCGGGCGGATCATCAGGTCAAGATCAGAGGGTTCAGAATCGAGCTGGGAGAGGTCGAGACCGCGATGGCTCAACACGAGTCCGTGCGAGAGTGTGTCGTCGTCGCCAGGGAAGATGCTCCGGGCCGCAAGAGGCTTGTGGCTTACGTAGTGCCTCGTAACGGAGATGTGAGCTTCGGCGAGCTGCGGGGCTTCATGCAAGACAGGCTGCCGGAGTATATGGTCCCTTCGGCGTTCGTCCCGCTCGACGCGCTTCCTATGTCCCCCAACGGCAAGATCGACCGGGCCGCCCTGCCCGCGCCGCAGGGCCTGCGCCCGCAGATGGAGGTCGATTACATCGCGCCTCGCGACGAGATCGAAGAGGCCATCGCCGCCGCCTGGCAAGAGGCCCTGAAGGTGGAAAAGGTCGGAGCCCATGACAACTTCTTCGACCTCGGAGGCCACTCGCTGCTGATGGTGCAGGTCCAGACCAGGCTCGGCGATCTGTTGAAACAGGATGTATCCATGATGGAGATGTTTCAGTACTCCACCGTCAGCTCGCTCGCCGGGCACCTGAGCAAGGCGGAGAGGGGTTCCTCCCCGGACGGAGCGAAGGTCGAGCGGGGAGAGAGCTACAAGGGGCCGATGAAGAGGCGGAGAGAAGCGAGGCTCAAGCACAGGGCCTTTGAAGCCGCGCAAGGAGGGCAGGATGAGTAAGTCAGACCACCTCGATTATGACGATGCCGTGGCGGTCGTGGGAATGAGCGGCCGGTTCCCGGGCGCCGCGTCTATAGAGCAGTTCTGGAATAATCTCCGGGATGGGACCGAATCGATCTCGTTTTTTTCGGACGATGAGCTGCTTGAGGCGGGCCTTGACGCGGCGCTCTTGAACAACCCCTCCTATGTGAAGGCCAGAGGGGTGATCGAAAATATCGACGCCTTCGACGGGGCTTTCTTCGGCATCAACCCCAGAGAGGCGGAGACCATGGACCCCCAGCAGCGCATCTTCCTCGAATGCGCGTGGGAAGCGGTCGAGCACGGAGGGTACAATCCGGAGAGCTACAAGGGCCGCATAGGAGTCTTCGCGGGCTCGAACATGAACACTTACCTGCTAAACAACCTGATGTCGAATCGCGACCTGGTTGAGGCGACGGGCACCTACCAGACCATGCTCGGCAGCGACAAAGACTTCCTGGCGACCCGTGTCTCGTACAAGCTGAACCTCAGGGGACCATCCGTCACCGTGCAGACCGCTTGCTCGACCTCCCTCGTCGCGGTCCACATCGCGTGCCAGAGCCTCCTGAACGGGGAATGCGACATGGCTCTCGCCGGAGGCGTCTCGATACTTGTGCCCCACAAGGCAGGCTACCTCTACCAGGACGGGAACATCTTCTCACCCGACGGCCATTGCAGGGCCTTCGACGAAAAAGCCCGGGGGTGTATCGACGGGAGCGGCGCGGGGATAGTGCTGCTCAAGCGGATGGCCGACGCGCTGGTCGAAGGGGACTTCATTCACGCCGTCATACGCGGCTCCGCGATCAACAACGACGGGTCGCAAAAAGTCGGGTACACCGCGCCTAGCATCGAAGGTCAAAGGGCCGTCATCGCGGAGGCGCTCAGCGTCGCCGCGACTCCCGCCGAAACCATAGGCTACGTCGAAACGCACGGGACGGGTACTTCCCTCGGAGACCCGATAGAGATCGCGGCCCTCACTCAGGCCTTTCGCCTCAGTACGGAGAGGTCGGGTTATTGCGCGGTCGGTGCGGTAAAGACAAACATCGGCCACCTGGACGCGGCGGCGGGCGTAGCCGGATTGATAAAAGCCGTCCTGGCCTTGAAGCACGGGATGATTCCTCCCACCCTCAATTTCGAGAGGCCGAATCCAAGGATCGATTTCAAGAACAGCCCCTTCTACGTTAATTCCGGCCTCACCCCCTGGAAAAGAAACGGCTCCCCGCGCAGGGCAGGGGTGAGCTCTTTCGGCATAGGAGGGACGAACGCGCACGTCATTTTGGAAGAGCCGCCCCCCTCTGCTCCCGATGTTTCCGGCGAGGGCTGGAGTCTCCTTCCGCTTTCCGCGCGAACCGGAGCGGCACTCGAAGCCGCGACCGCGAATCTTGCGAAGTTCCTGAGGCTTTACCCGGAGACTGATATTGCCGGTGTCGCCTACACGTTGCAGGCGGGACGAAAAGCATTCGGCCACCGAAGGGCCGTCGTCTGCCGTGACGGAGAAGATGCCGCCGCCGCGCTGGAGGCCCTCGACCCGAAGCGGGTATTTACGGCCGAGGCGAGCGATCAGGAACGGCCGGTAGTCTTCATGTTTTCCGGGCAGGGCGCGCAGCACGTGAACATGGGGCTCGATCTCTATGAGCGCCAGCCCGTCTTTCGGCAGGAAGTCGACCGTTGCTCCGAGATACTGAAACCGCTCCTTGGCTTCGACATCAGGCGTCATCTCTACCCGGAAGAAGGGCGGACCGAAGAGGCATCGCAACTCCTGACACAAACTCGTATCACGCAACCGGCGCTCTTTGTCGTCGAGTACGCGCTGGCGAAAATGTGGATGTCGTGGCGAGTGAAGCCCGACGCGATGATCGGCCACAGCATCGGCGAATACGTGGCAGCATGCCTCGCGGGGGTGTTCACTCTCGAAGATGCTCTGGAGCTTGTAAGCGTTCGAGGCGAGCTGATGCAGCAGATGCCCGCGGGGGCTATGCTTTCCGTCTCGCTAACGGAAGAAGGCGCGCGCGAGTTGCTGGGCGGCGAGCTATCGCTTGCCGCCATAAACGGAGCCTCCGCCTGCGTCTTATCCGGGCCGGTCGAGGCGATTGCGAAGGCGGAGGGGGAGCTTTCGACGCGAGGGGTTTCCTGCCGCCGCCTTCACACCTCCCACGCATTTCATTCCGAGATGATGACGCCCGCGCTCGAGAGATTCTCGTCCGTGGTCGCGCGGAAAGAGATGCGGCCGCCCGCCATCCGTTACGTATCGAATCTGACGGGGACGTGGATAACGCCGCGAGAAGCAACCGACCCGGCCTACTGGGCGGACCACCTGAGACATACCGTAAGATTCGAGGCCGGGCTTGCCGAGCTGCTCAAGCTCCCGGGCGCCGTTCTGATGGAAGTCGGGCCGGGTCAGACCCTCGCGGCCCTTGCGCGACAACACGCGAAAAAGCAGGCGTCGCACGTCGTGCTTCAAACCTTGCGCCATCCGAACGAGCAGGTTTCCGACGAATCGTTCGCCCTCAATACGGCAGGCAGGCTGTGGGCTCTCGGTAGAGAATTGGATTGGTCGAAACTGCGCGGGGGCGCGAGCGGGCGCCGGGTCCCGTTGCCGACTTATCCATTCCAACGTGAGAGGTACTGGCTTGAGCCTCAAAAGCACGCCCCGGTGGGGGTAGGCCCCGGTATCGCGGGCCGCGCGAGGACCGGCATCGAGGACTGGTTTTATGCGCCGGTCTGGAAACAATCTTTCAGGCGGGAGCCGATGATAAGCGAGGCTGACTCGCCCGAGAAAATATTTTGGCTACTCTTCGTTGATAGGGTCGGGCTGGGGCACAAGCTGGCCGGGCGGCTCAAGGAGATGGGGTTTGACGTAACGCTCGTGGAAGCGGGAGACAGTTTTCAAGAGCATGGAGGCGAGGCTTTCTCAATCGACCCCGAGCGCCCTGAAGACTACGGGCTCTTGATCGACCGCTTGAGGTCGCAGGGAAAGTCTCCGCAAAGGATCATCCATCTCTGGTCCGTGACTTCGAAAGAGATCTTCAAAGAAGTCCCGGATTCCGCGCCGGGCTTGCAGGCTCTCGGATTCTACAGCCTGCTCCGGCTTTCACAGGCGCTCGGCACCGGGACAGGCGATGGCCCGATACTGATCGAGGCCGTGACGAGCAACGCTCAGAGGGTGTCAGGAGATGACCTGCTTTTCCCCGAAAAGGCGACCGTCGCCGGGCCCTGCAAGGTCATACCCCAGGAGCATTCGGCCTTGAAGCTCCTCAACGTCGATGTCTCTATCCCTGACGAGGGAGCGTGGCCCGAAGCGCTGGTCGAGGGGCTTCTGGCCGAAATGGAGGTCGAGGACTTTCAAGGGCCTGTCGCCTACAGAGGGAGCCAGCGATGGGCGCAGGTCTATGAGCCCTTCAAGGTGAAAGAGAAGCGGGCAGGATCGGCTCGCCTGCGAGAGCAGGGTGTCTACCTTATAACCGGAGGCCTTGGCGGCATCGCCCTCGAGATTGCCGGATACCTGGCCGAGACCGTTAAAGCGAAGCTGGTCCTCATAAATCGCTCGGGCCTGCCGCCGAGAGAGCTCCGGGCCCACTGGCTGGAGCGGAACGGGGAGGAGAACGAAACGGCCCGAAGAATCCACAAGCTCGAAGAGCTGGAGGGCCTGGGCGCTGAAACCCTGATCATCGAGGCGGATGTTTCCGATAGAGGGCAGATGGAAGCGGCGTTGAAGCAGGCCACTGAACGCTTCGGCCGGATCGACGGAGTGATACATGCCGCGGGTGTCGCGGGTGGGGGAGTGTTCCAGCTCAAAAAGCAGGCAGCCGCCGAGAGCGTCCTGGCTCCCAAAGTCCAGGGAGCTATCATTCTCGATTCGCTCCTTGCCCGAGAGCGGCTCGATTTCTTCATTCACTTTTCTTCGCTCAACTCGATCACGGGTGGAGTGGGCCAGGTCGATTACTGCGCTGCCAACGCCTTTCTGGATGCCTTCGCGCAGCGGTCGGAGTCAGGGAAAAACGGGCTTGAGGTTTCGATAAACTGGGACTCCTGGAACGAGGTCGGCATGCTTGCGCGATGGCAGAAGCGGCTCGCGGGGGCAGGTCTGCCTGAGTCGATCGACCCCGAAGCGATCCTTCACCCGCTCTTCGACCGGCGCATCTCCCGAAAGGCCGATGGCGAAGAGTTTGTGACTAGATTCAGTCCCGCGACCCACTGGGTGCTGAACGAGCACAGGATCGTTGGCAACCCCGTCATCCCCGGCACGGCCTATCTGGAGATGGCCCGCGCCGCCTTCGAGAGCGTTTCTAGAGACCACGCGGATATGAAGGCCGTCGAGCTCAGAGACATCTTCTTCCTGACGCCTCTGAGAGTGGGAGATGGTGAAGAGAGTATCGTTCAAACGGCGGTCGAGCGTACCGAGAGCGGCCACCACTTCATCATCAAAAGCAGGCCAGGCCCTTACGGAGGCGAATCCGGCTCGTGGCAGGATCACGCTATCGGGACAATGGCCCTGGTCGATCGTGAGGCTCCTAAGAAGCGCGACATCGCGGAGCTCTACGAGAGGTGCAATCTCAAAGAGATTAACGGGGAGGATGACGATCAGAAAGAGACGGGCATCGGCCCCAGGTGGGACAACCTGAAGAAAGTCCGCGTGGGCAAAAACGAGTTGCTCGCCACCTTCGAGTTGTCGGAAGAGTTCGAATCCGACCTGATCGCCTTCAAGCTTCACCCCGCCCTGCTCGACGCGGCGACGGGCGTCGCCAAAAAACACCTCGCCGACGATGGCGTCTACCTCCCCCTTTCCTACAAACGGCTTACCGTCAGGGGAGACCTGACGAGGAAGGTCTACAGCTACGCGCGGTTCAAGGATCAGGGTTATTCGAAGAGAGAGACGATGGCCTACGACATCGTGATTATGGACGAGGACGGCGTCGAGCTGTTGGAGATCGAAGAGTACACGGCCAAGCGAGTGAATGATGTCGACTCGCAATTGAAGGCGCTCGCGGATATGCAGGCGGGCGGGCGCTCCCCGGACGCGGGGGCTTCCGGGTCACCGGTTCAGGGGGAGCTGAGCCCGCGCGAAGGCGTGGAAATTTTCAAGCGCGTCCTGTCAGGCCACGTCCCGCAACAGGTCATCGTCTCCGTCAGGGAGATTGACTCGGTCATCGAAGAAGCCCGTTCATTCGCGCAAGGGCCTGGGCGAAGCGGAGCGGCCATTCCTGGCGCAAGAGACGCCGCGCCGGGTCACGCGCGACCCGAGATGCAAAGCGATTACGTCCCGCCGAGTAACGAGACGGAGCGCGCTCTTGCCGACCTTTGGCAGGAGATGCTCGGAATAGACAGAGTGGGAATCAACGACAACTTCTTCGAGCTCGGCGGAGACTCGGTGCTCGCGATCCAGGTCATATCTCGTGCCAACCAGGCCGGGATTCAGATAACGCCACAGCAGTTGTTCCAGTTTCAAACGATAGCCGAACTGGCATCCGTCTCAGCCTCCGGTGCCGGAGGGGAAGCGGCCTCAGCGCCTGCGCCCCCGCTGCAACACCGGGCGCCGGATCAGGAGCGGGCGAAATCCGCCAGCCCTCTGGCTTCCGATTTTCCTCTGGCAAAGCTCGATGAGCGCAAGCTCGCAAAGCTGGCCTCTCTAATCGATATTGCCGACCAATCCATATAGGGAGCGAACCGAGATGAAAAATGTCGAAGATGTATATCCCCTGACGCCCGTCCAACAGGGCATGCTCTTCCACACTATGTATGACCCGGCCTCGGGAATGTATGTGGAGAATTTGAGCTGGACGCTCAAGGGGAATCTGAATGTGCCCGCGTTCGAAGGCGCGTGGCAGCAGGTGATCGATCGCCACCCGATACTCCGCAGCGCCTTTTTCGGCGAAGGACTCGACGAGCCGCTTCAGGTCGTCCGCCTGCAGGTAAAGGTGCCGCTCGAAAAACTGGATTGGTCGGGGCTCCCTGAATCGGAAAAAGAGCGGCGACTCTCGGACCTCATTAAGGAAGAGCGCAGGCGCGGCTTCGAGCTCGCCAGGGCTCCGCTCATGCGCCTGACGCTCGTCTCGTGGGACGAGGGCGTGCACAGGATAATCTGGAGCCACCATCACATGCTTCTGGACGGCTGGTCCGTGGCCTTGATCCTGAAAGAGATCTTCGTGCTCTACGAGAGCCTTACTTCCGGGTGGACCAGCGAGCTTGACGCAATCCGCCCTTACAGCGATTACATCGCCTGGATGCAGCAGCAGGACAGGTCCGAGGCCGAGCGCTACTGGAGGAAAGAGCTCGATGGCTTCTCGGCTCCGACGCCCATGCCCGCGGATCGTTTGCCCGGTAATCTTGAAGACGGCCCGCAGGATTTCATCGAGCAGGAATTGAGATTGCCCGAAGCGGCCACGTCGGCCCTGAAGTCGATGGCTCGACAACAGCAATTGACCTTGAATACGGTGGCGCAAGGAGCATGGGCATTGCTGTTGAGCCGGTACGGAAGGGAAGAGGATGTCGTGTTCGGCAGCATCGTATCGGGCCGCCCGGCCGACCTGCCGGGGGTCGAATCGATGGTCGGCCTCTTCTTGAATGCCCTGCCCGTGCGCGTGCGGGCCATTCCGACCGAGCCTCTTTTGCAATGGCTCAAGCGACTCCAGGCGCGCCAGTTTGAGGCTCGCGGGTTTGAATTCTCCGCGCTCGCGGACATTCAAAGATGCAGCTCGATTCCCGGAGGGGTCCAGCTCTTTGAATCGACGCTCGCCTTCGAGAACTTTCCTGTTGACGATCTGCTTCGCGGACAAGGCGGGAGCCTCTCGGTGGAAGATTTTACCCGCCACAGCTCGAAATCGAATTACCCGATCAATGTTGTCGTGCAGCCTGAGAAGGAGCTTGTCCTTCAAATAAGCTACGACCCGCGCCTATTCGAGTCTTCGACTATCACTCGGATGCTCGGTCATTTCAGGAACCTCCTGGAAGGCATGGTCTCAAACCCCACGTGCCTGCTTTCGGAGCTGGATATGACATCGGAAGAGGAGCGCCGCCTGATTCTCCAGGAATGGACGGAGACGAGCGGGCCTTTCCCGGGCGACACCTGCATTCACGAAATGTTCGAGCGGCAGGTCGAACGCGCGCCCAACGCCGTCGCGGTCGAATTCGAGGGAAAGCAATGGAGCTATCGGGAGCTGAACTGCCGGGCAAATCAGCTTGCTCACTACCTTCGGCAGATGGGGGTCAGGCCCGAGGTGCGGGTTGGAATCTGCATAGAGCGATCGGTGGAGATGATCGTCGCGATCCTGGGTATATTGAAAGCGGGCGGGGTCTATGTGCCGCTCGACCCTTCGTACCCGCTCGACAGAATCTCGCTGATGATCGAGGACGCGGGCATCTCCTTGCTCGTGAGTATGGACGTACTCGCGGATAGGATTCCCTCTCTCTGGATTCAGATGGTCTATCTTGATTCCGATCGCGACTTGATAAACCGGCAGCCCGTGGACGATCCGAGGTCGGACGTGGCGGCCGAAAA
>DATLMR010000173.1:0-18172 GCA_035537555.1 Blastocatellia bacterium | reverse complement strand
AAAGCCGTGGTACCTGGGCCCCGATAGAAAATACCTTTTCGCCGTGCTGTCTGTAACCGGAATCATCCTGAGTTTCCTGGTCCTTAACCTGACGAGCGCGATCTTAGGGATATTCACAGTCCAAAGCGGTGGAACAAGGCTGCTTTTGAGGATCACGAGCGTGCTGATTCTCGTGCCGATGGGCATATACAGTCTCCTTCACTTCCTGGGCTTCACGGAAAGCGTTCAGCCGCGGCCGGGTCTCGCCCGTTTGGGCAAGAACCTACTCGATCTTTTGTTCACTCTGATCGGAATCGCATTGGGCCTCGGCCTATTGGTCGCGGGCTATAGATTAATGGGCTGGGTGTTGCGGGTCGTGGGATTCGGAGAGCTCGACACGGTCTCGCTCGTAGCTCTGTACATATTCCTGCTGGGGCTGATCGGCGGCGGCCCCGGCTTTTACGCCAAAGTGCGAGACGCGGTTCGTTCGCGCCTGGCCGCCGCTACCAGGGTAGGGCTCTACATCTCCGAGCGATCGAGCGATGCCTCGCCCGCGCTGGACCCGTCCAGGACCCGACCGGCGATAATGAAACTTCGGCAGAGGCGGTTCACGCTCGGACTGAGGCTGTCGAAGATACTGACTCCCGAAATAATCGAATCGACCGGCGATGCGCAAACATCAGGCCTGCAGACATACCGCGCCGCCTCGAAAGATGTTCCGAGCTCCATCGTGGAGGAGTTGAAAGCGTTAAGAGATCTGCTGAAGCTCCGCCGTCTGCCCGCATCCTTGCATATCTCGTCGGCCCTCGCTCCGTACCCATGGGAAGCCGTTTTGACCCTTTCTCTATTCTCTGAGCTCACCGAACCATCATGGATCTTAGAGCCCTTCCAGTTCTATCGCTTTGGCGACCCTGTCCCGGAAGGCTTGTGGAGCGAGGGCGTGGTCGCGGTGCTGAGCGATAAGACCTGGCATCTGTTGGCCGAAAGAAGCTGGGGGGCGATTGATAGTGAGATAACCCTGAGCTCGAGGATCGACGGGCTCCATAAACCCGTCAAGATACTTCATCTCATGGGCTTGCCCGAGAACTCGTCCGCCGGGGTCCAACTGAAGATCCGGGACAGCGGCCAGGCAGCCAGCCAGACAGGCAGCCAGACAGGCGGCCAGTCCGGCGGCATGTCCACGCCCGGGGATTATTTTATCTCAGCCGATAAATTGCCGAGGGGGCTGCCTCTCGTGATAATCGGGTGCGATCCGGTAAGCGAGGTTTTTAGAATCGATACGGATCGCGAGGCCACGGCTTATCTTCAGGCTTTCGCCACCAGCGTATTCGAGGCCGGGGCGTGCGCGGTCCTTACTCTTCCGGCCTTGCCGCCGGCGCTTGCCGGAGCCGTGCTGTCGATTATAGCGACGAGGCTCAAGGGCGAAGAGGCGCCGCAGCTTCCGCGATTGCTCAACCTCGTAGGCGAGATTCGGCGGATGATAATCGACTGGACGCCTTCCCCTGAGGGCGAATCAGGCGGCTCGAATACGTCCGGCGAAGTCGCGAAAATAGAGGGGCGGATGACAGCCGCCGAAAGCCTGCTGGAGCTGGCCTTCGATGTGCGACTCTTCGCCCGCCCGCGCGATTAGGCCGCGAGCCAGGCCCGCCCGCCGGTAAAATCTTTTCCGGGGCGCGAAAACGAGTATATAATCCGCTCGCACATTCAATTCAGTATCAGCCAGTACAGCACTCCGGCCTTGCCCGGGCTCAATCGCGGCCCTGGCGGGCACAGCTTCAAAAAGAGATATGGCGCGAGGAATGTCAATGTTCGATTGCATAATCGTGCGAGCAGGCTCCGCCGGGCGCGCCCGGACCCGCAAGGCGGATTTAACGATGCCTCTCGCCGCTTTCCGCGCCGGCCGGGTGAGGCCGAGCGTCAGGCTCTCGCGATCTCTTGTCGATTTATATAACCTCAATCCGAGGGTAGGCGCGGAGCATCTATAATGTCATCTCAACCGGCCATTTCGACCCCGGCTCCTAAAGAGGCTCGCTCGGGGCTTGAGCCCTGGAAGCTATCCGACCTCCCTCACCCGCCCGTCGCGAAGGGATTGAGCCTTCTCGGCGTCATCGGCCCGGGGGCGATTGTCCTTGGCGCTTCGATCGGCAGCGGCGAGTGGCTGCTCGGGCCGGTCACTTTCGTCAAGTACGGGATCACTCTGCTCTGGCTCACGAGCGTCGCCGTCTTCCTGCAAACGGTGCTCAATACGGAGCTGGTTCGCTATACGTTGTATACGGGCGAGCCGGCGGTCACCGGCTTCATGCGCACGAAGCCGCACTCGACCTTCTGGGCATGGTTTTACGCGCTTCTCTACCTCCTGCAAACCGGCTGGCCCTCATGGGCGGGAATTGCGGCGGGCGCGATCTTCTACCTCTTTGCGGGCCGCCTCGCCGTTCAATCCGATGTCTCCACCGTGTACTGGATCGGCTTCGGAGCCTTCATGCTCTGTGTCGGGATCCTAGTCGTCGGCAGGCGCATCGAGCGCACTCTGGAAATTCTCAACTGGACACTGATCGTCTTCATCCTGGGCACGCTCCTGGTGCTATGCCTGATCTTCGCCGGCCCGGACCGCTGGCTGGCCGCCCTGGCCGGTTTCGTCGGCTTCGATATAAAGACGGGCGGCTTTAACTTCCTTCCGTTTGACGCCGACTGGCTTTTGATCGGCGCGTTCGTCGGCTTCTGCGGCAGCGGAGGCATGGGCAACCTGATGGTCTCGAATTGGGCGCGCGACAAGGGCTACGGCATGGGACAGGTGGTCGGCTTCATTCCCGCTGCCGTCGGCGGGCAGAAGGTGAAGCTGGCGCATACGGGCAGCGTCTTCAAGATTTCACCCGAGAGCTTGAGAGGCTGGCGGGGCTGGTGGCGAATAGTCCAGTTCGATCAATGGGGCGTCTTCTTCGTCGGCGCGCTGCTCGGGATGGGGTTGCCCGCCATTCTTTATACCTCCGCGCTCGAACCCGGCCAGGACATCCGGGGCCTGGGCGTGGCCGCGGAGCTGGCCAATTCGATGGCGCCGCGCGGCGGGGCCCCTCTGACTTTTATACTGGCGATGATGAGCGTCTGGGTCCTCTTCAAGACCCAGCTCGACCTCCTTGAGGGAATGTCGCGAGGCATCACCGATATTTTATGGAGCGGGAGCAAGCGCATACGCGAGTGGCGCGGCGGCGATGTGCGGATGGTCTACTATTCTGTTCTCGCCGCCGTCGTGCTGTGGGGGCTCATCGCCTTGCGCCTGACACAGCCGATCATCCTTTTGCAGTTGAGCGCCAACATCGCCGGGGCCGTGCTCGTAATAAGCTCCTTGCACATCCTGTATATCAATACAAAGTTTTTGCCGAAGGAGCTTCAGCCGCCCCTGTGGCGTCGCGTCGCGCTGGTCTTCACCTCCGTCTTCTACGGCTTCTTCGTCTACCTGTGGCTGATGGGCGGCATCGTACCTAACCGCGAGAAAGGCTTTCTGTTCAATATCGTGAAGCAGATGAGCGGCGGGTGAGATTCACCCCCTCTCGCTTCGCCCGCCCTCACCCTCTCCGCAAACCGGGCAGGTTTCTCCCGTATCGTTGACAAGCGAATCACGAGTTATTAAAGTGGGCAGGCATTAAACGCAACTCAGGTTACTCAAACACATTCAAGCTGCGGCCGGTCAAATGGGGCTCCGGTTTTCCTGTCCGAACAGTAACCGGGCGCGGGGGCCGGAGCCTGTCGCCGGAAAATCACGTCATCGCGGATTAAAGATCTAAGTCGGGTTGAGCCGAACATCCGTTTCCACCGCAACATTGACGAGGACAAAATGATGAGACATCTACATACGGCCGGAACGGCCCGTCGCCTCACGACCACGGTTCTACCTTTTCCGGCGCGAGCCGCTTCGAAGGCCATAAATCCGTGGCTCTCCTTAGCCGCGCTCGCGCTTATGTTTCTGCTCTCGTGCGCCTGGACGGCGAGCGCCCAGACGCCGAACCCGGAGGCCGCGCCTGCCCCTTCCGCCTCCCCCGCCCCGCCCGTCGCCGCAAGGGATAAGGAAAGCACCGGCACGCCTCCGCCTCTGGACGTAGAAGGCATCGAACCGCGAGAGGCCCGTCTCAACGATAAGATCAGCCTCACGATTCCCAACCTCACCGACCTGACTCACGCCAAGAAGCTCATCCTCTATCTGGATGACAACCCGATAAAGGGCAACTACCCGACGGAGACCTATGAGGGCGGGCTGGTCTTCGACCTGAAGCGCGACGATAAAAATAAAGATGTATGGAACCATTTCCTGTCCAGGCCGAGGGATGCTATCCGCGAGACCGAGGTGAAGGTGGGTTATGAAGACCAGGGGCCTGCCGGAAAAGGGGAAAGGCTCGACCTCAGGATCTATAATCAAAGGTATTTCAATTTTGTCGTCATCGGATTTCTGCTTGCTCTCGGGGTCTTCTTATATCTCGCGCGAACGACGAACATAATTCGCGACTCCGGGCCGCCCGAGATTCCGGCCGGGGCGGTAAGGCCTTACAGTCTCGCCCGCGCGCAAATCGCCTGGTGGTTCTTTATAATCTTCGGCTCCTTCCTGCTCATCAGGATAGTCACCGATGACATCAATACTCTTAACACGACGGCGCTCGTGCTGCTCGGCATAGGCTCGGGGACGGCTCTGAGCGCGCTGATCGTCGATAACAGCAAGCGCGATTCGACGCTCAGCGCCTTGCGCGCGCTCAAGCCGAAGCAGGCGACCCTGCAAGTCGCCATCGCGGAATTGAAGGCGCAGGTCGCAGGCATCGAAGCGAAGAAGAGCGCGGGCCCGTCGGCCGTCTCGCCGCCTGAGCTGGAGACGCTCTCCGCCGCGAGACGAGACCTCGCCGGGAAGGAGGCGGAGCTCGAGCAGGTCGCGAGGCAAGTCGTCGATGTCGCTTCCGCCCTCGATAAACCGGTATCGGAAGACTTCCTCAAAGACATCTTCAGCGATGTCAACGGGGTCAGCTTTCACCGTTTTCAGATGGTCGTCTGGACGATCACTCTGGGATTCATCTTCATTAAATCGGTCTATGGAGATCTCGCCATGCCGGAGTTCAGCGATACCATCCTGACTCTTATGGGAATCAGCGCGGGGACCTATATCGGGTTCAAGATTCCGGAACGCCAGACAGACCCGGCGGTGCGGCCCGACCTCTTGGCGGCCGGGACCGGCGACGGGGGGGCGGCCTAGAGACCCTGGCCGCAGTCGCTCGCATCGTCCGGGCGCGTCAGTAATGTCTGCCCGACTTCTGCCTGCCTGGCCGTTTCGCCTTTCTCGATTTCCGTTCGTCCGGGCTCTTGAGAGACGCGAGCGGCCAGAGCCTGTACTCGACGGTCGCAAGCCCCGCGTTGACGACGGCATCGATCACCTCTTCTGAGGACTTGTAGCAGGGCGCGGCCTCGTCGAGCGGCACGCGCCCGTCCGTGTTTACGAGCACGCCCGCTTCCGCGTATTCGCGGTCCATCTGTTTCTGGTTGAGGCTGCGCGAGGCTTCGCCTCTAGACATGCGGCGGCCCGCGCCGTGATTGACGGAAAACCCCGAGTTCGCCGAGCCCGCCCGAGGCCGCAGTATGTAGCTCCAGTCTTTATTCGATCCGGGAATGAGGACGGGATGGCCCGTCTCTTCCCAGAGAGTGCCTTTCAGTGCCGCATGCCCCGAAGGAAATGCGCGCGTGGCCCCTTTGCGGTGCACCCATACTTCACCGAACTCGGGATGCGACTCTTTCTGCACGAGGTTGTGGCTGATCTCGTATATCAGTTCCAGCTCGGCTTTGAATACTTCGCGAAAAGCCTCCGCGACCTGCTCGAAGATGATCAGGCGGTTGATGATCGCAAAGTTGCCGCCCGAGGCGACGGCGTTGAGATAATCTCTGTAATGGCTCGATTCCGGCGTGAAGTAACCGAGATCGATGTCGGTGATCAGGTCCGGTTTTTCCGCCCTCGCGAGCTCGAAGTAATTGGTCGCGAGCCCGTGCCCCCAGCCTCGCGAGCCCGTGTGGGCCTGGACGAAGAGAGTGCCCGTCTCTTCGCACCTTTGAAGCTCGATGAAGTGATTGCCTCCCCCGAGCGAGCCGAGCTGCTCCATGCCTCTTTCGGGCTTTCCCTTCCCGCCGAGAGGCGGCTCCCAGTCATCATCGACAGGCATCCGGTGGCGCTCGGCGCGACTGCGGTCGAAGGCGGCCCCGTACTTCTCGACGTAGTACTCCGCGCCGCCCCGCACGAGGTTGTAGAATTCGCTCCGGCCGAGCCTGCCGAGCCGGACGCTCTTTCCTCCCGCGCCCATATTCACTTTTTCCATAACGGCGCTGTTGAAGGCGAGCTTCTTTTCATACGTGGCCGAGGAGGCGGGCACGTCCGACTTCGCGCTGACCATGCCGCATCCCACGTCATAGCCGACCGGTCCCATCGCGACCGCGCCCGATTGCGAATCGGTGAGGATCACGCACCCGACCGGAACGCCGTAGCCGTAATGGGCGTCGGGAGTGATGGCCACGAGCTTCACGCCCGGAAACCTCGTCGCGTTGACTATCTGGCGATAGATGATCTCTTCGGCGTCCTTGAGCAGCTTCGGCGTCAAGAAGAGCCGCACTGCCACGTCCCCCGTGTCTTCGGTCCGGAGCGTGTAGTAGCCTTCTCCGTTCCAGCGGGCGAGGTGCTTCCAGTTGTCGGCGTTCTTCAATTTTCTGGCCACCTTCAATGCTTTTGCGCCTTCCGTTTTATCGGCCATGTTTTAACTCTCCTGATGATAGGTTCTCCGAAGTATGCGAAAGCGGTCAAGCCGACCTACTCCGAGCGAAGGATGCGGGCTCTCGCAGGGGTCCGGGCCGGGGCCGGGATAGCGGAGTGAAGAGGGAGTGGCGGCTACGGGAGGGTCAATGCCATCTCGCGAAGCCTCCGCTCTGCCACCGGTTCTCCATCCTGATCCTGTTTATCGTCTCCGGGTCGGCCTGGAAGGGGAGCCGCGGCGACGGCGGCAGGGAGAGGCGAAGCGCGTCGTGAAAGGGCGTCTCTTTGAGCTTCAGGTTGTACGCCAGAACGAGCAACGTCTCGAGGTTCACGACATCCTGAATGTTGTAAGCCAGCAGGGTCTCAAGCGCCTGCGGGTTTTTATTCCTCACGAAATCGTTCCAGAGCAAGACGGCGAAGTAGCCGTCGACTCCGGCAAGCTGGTCGCGGTCGATCCCGAAGCTCTTCTCGCAGCCTTTGAGCCCGCCCCTATAACCGAGGCTTTTCAGGACGTATCGCAAGTCTATATGGGCCTGGCGCATCTTGATTCCGAACTGGTTTTCTATGAAGGGCAGGTCGAAACACTTCCCGTTGTAAGTAACGACGAGGGAGTATCTTTCTATGTCCTTCGCGAAATCGGAGAGGTTGACGTTCTTAACGTAGTGGTAGATAGATTTCCCGTCATAGACGGCTATCGTCGTGATGTAGGCCCCGTAGCCCAGGCCGGTAGTCTCGATATCGAGGTACGCGATGGAGTCGCGAAAGTCGGGGAACAGACGCCAGTGCTGGTTCGTCCGTAGGCGCTCCGCGAAATAGCTCGGGCTCCCGTTTTCGAGTGAGTCGAACGAATCTCGAATGTGGCCCGCCAGAGATTCGGCAAGGCCTCGCGGCAATCGCGCCTGCCGGAGGGCGTCCCAGCATCTGATGCCCGCATCCCATAGCCTGCGCTCCCTCGAAAGGCTCACGCCCGGTATGTGACAAAAAGTATTCTTCAGCATTCGTCCACCCTCCGAAATGAACCGAAGCATATTACACGATCCGGCCGGCGGATCGCATGCGGGGTCGCGCGATGGGCGGCGGGCGAAGAATGGATGTTGCCTGGTGAAGTGAATCAGGTAATATGGCCTTCGACGGCGAGGTGCAAAGATTATGGGCCCGAGGACGATAACCGCCACCAGGTATGTGACTCCCTTGCGCGAGGGCGGGTCTCTGCCCGCGATAATCGAGGCCGACGACGACGGCCTCTACGTGATGAAGTTTCGGGGAGCCGGGCAGGGCACGAAAGCCCTGATCGCGGAGCTGATCGCGGGGGAGGTCGGCCGCGCCCTGGGCCTGCCCGTGCCGGAGATCGTCTTCGTCGAGATGGACCCGGTGCTCGGGCGGACCGAGCCGGACCAGGAGATACAGGACCTGATTCGAGCGAGCGCCGGTCTCAATCTCGCCCTCGATTACCTGCCCGGCTCGATCACCTTCGACCCTCTCGTGGACAGGCCCGACTCGTTGCTCGCGTCCGAAGTCGTCTGGCTCGACGCCTACACGACCAACGTGGACCGTACTCCGCGCAACACCAACATGCTTATGTGGCATCGCGGCCTTTACCTGATCGACCACGGCGCGGCCCTCTACTTCCATCATTCGTGGAAGGGCTACCGGGAGCGCATCAAAGACAGGTTCGCCAGGATCAAAGACCACGTCCTGCTCCCCTTCGCCGCCCGCCTCCCCGATGCCGACGCGCTGATGGCGGAGCGGCTCACGCCTGAAATCATCCGCGAAATCGTCGAGCTGATACCGGAGAGCTGGCTTACACCCGAGGCGAGTTTTAACGGCCCCGAACAACACCGCGCGGCATACGTGGAATACCTGCTCGAACGCCTGGAAGGGCCTCGGGCCTTCGTGGAGGAGGCGATCAATGCCCGAACGCTTTCCCTTTGATTACGCAGTCATCCGGGTCGTTCCACAGGTGGACCGCGAAGAGTTCATCAACGCCGGGGTGATAGTCTCCTGCCCCGCGCGGCAGTTTCTCAAAGCGCGCGTGGAGCTCGACTTCCGGCGACTCTCCGCGTTCGCTCCCGCGCTCGATCCGGAGCAGGTGGAGCGACACCTCGAAGCGATCCTGATCACCTGCGCGGGCGGACCCGGGGCCGGCCCGATCGGACGACTCTCTCAGCGGGCGCGCTTCCACTGGCTTGTCGCGCCGCGAAGCACGATCATCCAGACCTCGCCGGTCCACCTGGGCCTCTGCGCCGACCCCGAAGCGGTCCTCGACTGCCTGCTCGAAAGGATGGTTCGCGTGCGGGCCTAGCCTCAGAGACCGGATGCCGAATACCGCCGCTCTAACCCGAGATCGAATATAATCACAAAAAAAACGACCTTCCGGGGCTCCTTTTGCGTATAAGAATTCGCGTCAATGCGCGCGGCTGCCGAACCGGGCCGGCGCGTTCGCCGGAAAAGTTGCTTGTCGGGCGAAAGCGATTTTAGCGGCAGAGCGGTTGAAAGCCCCGGTTTCGTGTTGATTGTCCAATGATATTTGAGATAGTCTGCACCCGCCCTCTGCAATCAGGGCGGCTGAACGCGGCGCTTTCAGCGCGTCGATATCGCATCGTAAACCAGTGGCCTCGCCCGGTCCGGGCGGGATGAAGAGACACCTTATTCTTATTAAATGAGCCAGTAATATAGTGTCTGCCCGGTCATCTTTACTGTTCGGCCCGGCTTGTCCTCCTGCCGGACTTTGAATATGCTTAAAGACCTTTCACCGGTGCGGCATCTTAAAGGAGTCAATAGTATGAAACGAGTGTTCCTGACACTCTCGCTGCTGCTTGGCGCAGCCGGAAGCGTCTTCGCGCAAGCGGACGCGCCCACTCTGCTGCAAAAGCCCACCGCGAGCCGGACTCAAATAGTCTTCGTTTACGCGGGCGACCTGTGGACGGTGAACCGCGAAGGCGGAAGCGCATCCCAGCTGACGACGGGAGTCGGCATCGAGACCGATCCCGCCTTTTCGCCCGACAGCCGGTGGGTCGCCTTTACGGGCGATTACGACGGAAATACGGATGTCTACGTCGTACCGGCTTCCGGAGGCGTGCCGCGCCGCCTGACCTATCACCCCGGCGCCGACAGGGTCTGCGGCTGGACTCCTGATGGAAAGCGGGTTCTTTTCAGCTCGTCGCGCAAGAGCCCGTCCGGGTACAACCAGCTCTTTACCGTCCCTTCCGAGGGCGGCTTCCCCGACGATGTGCCGCTCCCGATGGCCGACCAGGGGGCCTTCTCCCCCGACGGCTCGCGCATAGCCTATCAGCCGCTCACGCGATGGCAGCCGGATTGGAAGCGGTATAAAGGCGGGCAGACCTCTCCCATCTGGATCGCGAAGCTCGGCGATTCGAGCATAGAAAAGCTCCCGCGCGAGAATTCCAACGACTTCAATCCGATCTGGATCGAAAGCAAGATATATTTTCTCTCGGACAGGGACGGGTCGATGAGCCTCTACAGCTACGATCCGGGCTCGAAGAAGATCACCCGGCTCACCGAAAACGGCGACTTCGACATCAAGTCGGCATCCGCCGGGCCGGGCGTCATCGCTTACGAGCAGTTCGGCACGATCCACCTTTACGACCTGAGCTCGGGCAAGGCCCGAAAGGTCGATATCCGGGTCGCGGGCGACCTGCTGAGTCTGCGCCCGCGCTACGAGAAGGTGGGCTCGCGCATCACGTCGGCGGCCCTCTCTCCGACCGGCGCGCGAGTAGTATTCGAGGCCCGGGGAGAGATATTGACCGTGCCCTCGGAGAAGGGAGATCCCCGCAACCTGACCTCGACGACGGGCGTGATGGAGCGCGACCCTGCGTGGTCGCCTGACGGCAAGTGGATCGCCTATTTCTCGGACGAGTCTGGAGAGTACGCCCTGCACCTTCGCAACCAGACCGGCATGGGCGAGGTCAAAAAGATCGACCTGGGCAAGCCCCCTTCCTTCTTCTATTCCCCGGTCTGGTCGCCCGACAGCAAGAAGATCGCTTACACCGACAAGCGCTTGAACCTCTGGTACGTAGACATAGACAAGGGCTCTCCGGTAAAGATCGATAAGAATCCTGACGGTCTCAACAACGATGTCATGCAGCCGTTCTGGTCGCCCGACAGCCGCTGGGTCGGCTACGTGAAGCAGGTCGAAAACTACCTCCGGGCCGTCTTCGTCTACTCGCTCGAGACGGCCGGGATGCACCAGCTCACGGATGCGATGAGCGACGCGCGCTATGCCGCCTTCGACAAGAGCGGCAAGTATCTCTACTTCACGGCGAGCACGAACCTCGGGCCGGGCTTCAGCTTTGCGGAGATGTCGAATTTCCCGCATCAATCGACGCGCAGCGTTTATGCCATCGTCCTGCGCAACGACCTGCCCTCGCCGCTCGCTCCCGAAAGCGACGAAGAGAAGATCCAGGAAGAGAAGCCGGCCGACAAAGCGGCGGATAAAGCCGAGCAGAAACCCGACGGCGCGGCGCCCGGGGCGAAGCCTGCCAAAAAAGAGCCGGACCCGGTTCGCATCGACCTCGACGGCATAAGCCAGCGCACGGTGGCTTTGCCGATACCTTCGCGCAACTATGCCGGGCTCGTGGCGGGCAAGGCGAACACGATCTACGTGCTCGAATTCCCTCCCGCCGGCCCGACAGGCCCGGCCGGCCCTCCCGGCCTGGTCCTTCATAAATTCGATCTCGAAAAGCGAAAGCTGGATAAGGTGCTCGAGGGGTTGTTATCGTTCGATATCTCCGCCAACGGCGAAAAGATGCTCTACCGACAGGGGCCGAACTGGTTCACCGCTTCGACCATGATGCCTCTTAAGCCGGGCGAGGGCATGCTCAAGACCTCGGAGATGGAGGTCTACGTCGATCCGAAGGCCGAATGGCGCCAGATGTACAACGAGGTGTGGCGCGGCGAGCGCGACTTCTTCTACGATCCGGGCCTGCACGGGCTCAATATGGAGACGATCAGGAAGAAGTACGAGCCGTACCTGGCGAGCGTCGCGCATCGCAGCGACCTCAACTACCTCTTCCGCGAGATGCTCAACCAGCTCACGGTCGGGCACATGTTTATAGGAGGGGGCGATCAGCCTCGCCCGAATTTCGTAGCGGGCGGGCTGCTCGGCGCGGATTACAGCATCGAGAACGGCCGTTATCGCTTCAAGCGCGTTTACAACGGCGAGAGCTGGAACCCGCAGCTTCGCGCGCCCCTCACGCAGCCGGGCGTCAACGTGAAGGAGGGCGAGTACCTGCTGGCCGTGAACGGCCGCAACGTGCCGGCCTCTGAAAACATCTATTCTTTCTTTCAGTCCACGGCAAACAAGCAGGTGGTCATTCGCGTCGGCCCGAATCCCGACGGCGCGGGCTCGCGCGAAGTTACGGTCGTCCCGGTCGCGAGCGAGGTCGCGCTCAGGAATCTGAGCTGGGTCGAAGGCAATCGCCGCAAGGTCGATCAAGCCAGCGGAGGCCGCCTGGCTTACGTCTACGTGCCGGACACGAGCGGCGGCGGGTATAACAGCTTCAATCGCTACTTCTTCGCGCAGGCGCAGAAGGAGGGCGCGGTCATCGACGAGAGATTCAATAGCGGCGGCGCGCTTGCCGATTATATAGTTGAATATCTGAGCCGCCCGCTCCTGAACTATATCGCTTTCCGCGACGGCCGTGACATCCCCACGCCGCTCGGCGCGATCTACGGGCCGAAGGCTATGATAATCAACGAGCTCGCGGGGAGCGGGGGCGACGCTCTGCCCTGGTACTTCCGTAAGATGAAGATCGGCACGCTCATCGGGAAGCGCACATGGGGCGGGCTCGTCGCGGCCTTCCCCGCTCCGCAACTGATGGACGGCGGCGGCGTCACCGCGCCCGATGCCGCCATTTACGGATTGGAAGGTGAATGGGAGGTCGAGAACCACGGCGTCGCGCCCGACATCGAGGTCGAGATGGACCCGGCGGCCTGGAGACAGGGGCGCGACCCCCAGCTCGAAAAAGCCGTCGAAGTGCTTATGGAAGAATTGAAGAAAAACCCGCGCCCACAGCCTCGGAGACCCGCTTATCCGAATTATCAGAATGGGCGCACGGCCAACAAATAGAGAGGCCCCGATGGAGGATCGCAAGGTCAATAATAATAGCTTGCGGTCCTTCGTCCCCGGCTCATGCATCGCAGGAGGAGTTGAGATGAAGAAAATGATTCTAGCCCTTTTATTCTCGCTGGCTATCGGAGGCGTCACGTTCGGGCAAACCGGACAGACATTGCTCGTGCGCACTCCGTCTCTAAGCAAGACGCATATTGCGTTCTCTTATGCGGGCGATCTGTGGATCGTGGGCCGCGAAGGCGGGGAGGCGACCCGCCTGACGACCGGAGTCGGCACGGAAACCAATCCGCTCTTTTCGCCCGACGGCCAGTGGATCGCCTTCACCGGCGAATACGACGGCAATATAGATGTCTACATCGTTCCCGCGTCGGGCGGCGTGCCGCGCCGCCTGACCTATCATCCGGGCGCGGACCTCCTGAACGGATGGACGCCCGACGGCAAGCAGGTGCTCTTCGTCTCCGGCCGCAACAGCGAGACGGGCCGCACCTCGCAGCTCTTCACCATGCCGGTCGACGGCGTCAACCCGACCGTCGTGCCTCTGCCGATGGCCTACGAGGGTTCATATTCGGCCGACGGGACGCGGCTGGCTTACGTTCCTCTGCCGCGCGCGTTTCAGGCCTGGAAGCGTTATCGAGGCGGGCGCACGGCTCCCGTCTGGATCGCCAACCTCTCGGATTCGAGCGTGGAGAAAGTTCCGCGCAACAACTCGAACGACTTCAACCCGATGTGGATCGGCAACCGCGTCTACTTCCTTTCGGACCGCAACGGCCCCGTGACTCTGTTCGCTTACGACACCTCGGCCAAGACGGTCACGCAGGTCCTTCAGAACAATGCGCTCGACATCAAGTCGGCTTCCGCCGGACCCGACGCGATAGTCTACGAGCAGTTCGGCTCGCTCAATCTCTTCGACCTGAAGTCCAATAAGGCCAGAAAGCTCAACGTGGCGATCAACGCGGACATGCTGGCCGTGCGCCCGAAATTCGAGAAGGTCGGCACCCGCATGAACAACGCGTCGATCTCTCCGACCGGAGCGCGGGCGATCTTCGAAGCGCGCGGAGAGATCCTCTCCGTGCCCGCGGAAAAAGGCGACGCGCGCAACCTGACCAACACGACCGGAATCGCCGAGCGCGACCCCGCGTGGTCTCCGGACGGCAAGTGGATCGCCTATTTCTCGGACGAGTCTGGAGAGTACGCCCTGCACCTTCGCAACCAGACCGGCATGGGCGAGGTTAAAAAGATCAACCTGGGCAATCCTCCGTCCTTCTTCTATTCCCCGGTCTGGTCGCCCGACAGCAAGAAGATCACTTACTATGACAAGCGTCTGAACATCTGGTACGTAGACATAGACAAGGGCACCCCGATCAAGATAGATGATTCGCCGAGAGGGGCCAACTTCACCCCCGGCTGGTCGCCCGACAGCCGGTGGATAGCTTACGCGAAACCCATCCAGTCCTGGTACAACGCGATCTTTATCTACTCGCTTGAAGAGGCCAAGAGCCGGCAGATCACGGACGGCTTGAGCGACGCGATCCTCCCGGAGTTCGACAAGAACGGCAAGTACCTCTACTTCACCGCCAGCACCGATGTCGGCCCGGCCGTTTTCGGCTTCGATATGACGAGCTATCCGCACCACCCGACGCGCAGCGTTTACGTCTGCGTGCTCAAGAAAGACCAGCCTTCGCCCCTGGCTCCTGAAAGCGACGAGGAGAAGGTGACGGAAGAGAAACCCGTCGATAAGATCGACGGCCAGCAGCCCGAGCAGAGCGGCGAGAAGAAAGCGGATGCCGCCCCGGCCCAGGGCGCGGCCGCGAAGCCGGGAGAAAAGAAAGAGATTCCCAAAGTCGCCATCGATTTCGATAAGATCAGCCAGAGGATACTGGCCCTGCCCATCCCCGCGCGCAACTACGTGGGACTAGCGGCGGGCAAGCCGAACAACCTGTACATAATCGAGTTTCCCAACGGCGTGCCGGGCACGACCGGCGCGATCGCGTCCAAGTACGACCTTGAAAAACGAAAGCTCGATAAAGTGGTCGAAGGCATCACTGTCTTCAGCCTCTCGGCGAACGCGGAGAAACTCCTCTACAACCAGGGGCCGAACTATTTCATCGCCTCGCTCGCCCAACCCATCAAGCCCGGAGAGGGCAAGATCAAGACCGAGGACATGGAGGTCTACGTCGACCCGCGCGAGGAATGGAACCAGATGTATCGAGAGACCTGGCGCATCGAGCGAGACTTCTTCTACGATCCGAATTTTCACGGCCTCGACCTCAAGGCCACTGCCGGCAAGTATCAGCCCTATCTCGCATCACTCGCGCATCGCGCGGACCTGAATTACCTCTTCCAGGAGATGCTCGGAGAGCTGACCATAGGCCACCTCTACGTCTCCGGCGGCGACCTGCCGAACCCCAGGCGCGTGCAGGGCGGGCTGCTCGGCGCGGATTACAGCATCGAGAACGGCCGTTATCGCTTCAGTCACGTTTACGACGGCGAAAACTGGAACCCGCAGCTTCGCGCGCCCCTCACGCAGCCGGGCGTCAACGTGCAGGAAGGCGAGTACCTCATCGCCGTGAACGGCCGCAATCTGACCGCGAGCGACAACATATACGCCTTCTTCGACAGCACCGCGAACAAGCAGGTGGTCATTCGCGTCGGCCCGAATCCCGACGGCACGGGCTCGCGCGAAGTTACGGTAGTCCCGGTCGCGAGCGAGAACGGCCTTCGCCACCTCGCCTGGATCGAGGGCAATCGTCGCAAGGTCTCGCAGATGACCGGAGGCCGCCTGGCTTACATCTACCTGCCCGACACCGCGGGCGGAGGCTATACCAACTTCAACCGCTACTACTTCTCGCAGCTCGATAAGGACGGCGCGATCATCGACGAACGGTTCAACGGAGGCGGGCAGGCCGCCGATTACATCATCGACTACCTGCGAAAGCCGCTCATGAGCTATTGGGCCGTGCGCGACGGCGAAGATTTCCGCCAGCCGTTCGGCACGATGCCCGGCCCGAAGGCGATGATCGTCAACGAGTACGCGGGCTCCGGCGGAGACTACATGCCTTACATGTTCCGCCGCGCAAGCCTCGGCCCCCTCATCGGCAAACGCACGTGGGGCGGCCTGGTCGGCATCGGAGGCTACCCGACGCTGATCGACGGGGGCTCGGTTACCGCGCCTCACTTCGCGTTCTACACGCCCGAAGGCAAGTGGGAGATCGAGAACCACGGCGTCGCACCCGACATCGAGGTCGACATGGACCCGAAGCTCTGGAGGCAGGGGCACGATCCCCAGCTTGAGAAGGCGGTCGAGGTCGTGATGGAGGCGGTTCGAAAGAATCCTCCCCAGAAGATCAAGCGCCCGGCCTATCCGAACTATCACAAGGGAGAGGGCGTGACACCCCAGCCGCCTCCGGGCGGCAACAGCCAGAGGTAAGACCGCGAGCAACACGGGTATCAAGAGATCGGGCGGCACGGGCTTTGACCCATGCCGCCCGATCGTTATAACGGGCGAATAATTCCGGGGCAATGGTGAACGGCGAGGAGAGACGGGAAGCTATACCGCGCGGCGTCGCAGCCGTCAGGTCTCATTTCTTTAAGGAGTCGGGCTGGCCCAGGAACATATCGTAATCGCCGCTCTCTATCCTCTTTATGACATCCCGCGCGTCCTCGGGCATTATCGTGCATCCCGTCTGAACCATTATAGTCTGGCCCTTCGGGAGCCCTGATTTCAACTGCGACGCCTGCTGTTTGAAGGCTTTATGGTCCCTGACGTAAAGACCGCACAGCGCATAGACCTGCGCTTCGCGCTTGCCGCCCTGAGAGAGCACCCTGGCGAACGTTTCGACGGCGTGATCTTCTACCAGGATCTTGCGGAAGGCGGCCTCGCCCTCGGAAATAGTGCCGGCGAAGCCTACGCCTCCGAAAGCGAACACCCCCACGTCAAGGAGTCTCTGATAGTCGGGACTTGCGTCCTGACCGCCTGAATTGCTCGCGGCCATAAGCGCCGTCGCCGCCAGGGTCACCACCTTCAGCCATCTCATACTGCGCCTCCTGTTGAATCGAAGCGGATGCGGGAATGCCTCGCTCTTTCTTAAACTCCTCCGCCAGGACCCGGTTGCAAAACCTGCATTTTTCAGTTTTAAGGATCTCGCTCCCCGCGCAAGCAGCTCGAACCTCGACACGGCATCGCGCCTCTAATTTAACATACCCGCGAGCCCCAAACGGCCCACTATGCGCCGGAGTCACCCTGTCCGGGGGCGAGATATATCTGGCACGCGAGTTGAAAGAGTAAGAGGCGGGTCGAAGCCAGGTGGGAGAAGGGGCGGTGCTCGACGACCCGCGAGTACCGATCTTATTCAAAAGGTTACGCTCGGTGGCCGGAAAGGGATGGCAATCATGAATCAGACAGGTCAAACGATAGATTCCGTCAGAGGCTCTAGAGCCCACTTATTGAGGATGGGCATGGTCTCGCTGCTTCTTATTCTTGCCTTCGCGCTTCAATCGGGGCCTGAGCAGGGCGGTACGCCGACTAATGAAGTAGAGGCAAGTAACAATGGGTCTGTTGTGCTGACAGCGCCCTCGGCATTTCCCAACATAAAGATCAAGAATTTCGGGCAGATGGACCAGTATTTCTACAGGGGTGCGCAACCGGAGGCGGATGATTACAAGGCGCTTGCTGCGCTCGGAATCAAGACAATCATCGACCTGCGCGACGACCCCACTAAATATGAAAAGGCCGGCGCGGAGGCCGCGAGCATCCGTTACGTGAACATTCCCATGAGCGACAAGCGAAAGCCGACAGAGGACCAGATCGCGGCTTTCCTGGAGGTGGCCAAAGACCCGTCGAACGCGCCTTTTTATGTTCACTGCGTCGGGGGACGCCACAGGACCGGCCTGATAGGGGCGATATATCGTTATAAGAATTACGGCTGGGATTTCGATCAGGTCTACCACGAGATGAAGAATTATGACTATTACTCGCGGTGGGGACACGGGGCAATCAAAGAGTACGTGCAGGAATACTATGAGAAGATGAAGCTGCTGGAGCCCGTCTCTACCGCCACTCTGGTCACGGCCGATGCCTCGGAATCTGAGCCTGCCACTCCTCCGCCCGCCCCGAAATTCAAGGAGTGACGCCCGATACGAAGGATCAGTGGGCCGGAACAGGTTCCGGCCCACTTGCTTTTATAACCCTCATTGCCTGGGAAGAATGACGGTATCATTCTTCAAAGCCCCCGGAGACGAATTCAAATACGTGGACGGTGAGAGCACTATCTGATCTATCGATAGCCCATCCTCCCGGTTCTGAATACGTATGGTTTGAAGGCCGCTCGCTTGAAAATAGA
>DATLMR010000172.1:0-3597 GCA_035537555.1 Blastocatellia bacterium | reverse complement strand
TCGGGGCTCGTCTTCCTGCTGGGCGTCAGGCGGACCCTCGACGATCTTCCGCATCACTCGATATATTTCTCCGCCGATTACGGGAGAGAGTTCGCGGAGCTGTTCGACGAGCGCCGCTTCCCCGAAGACCCGACCGTTTATGTGAGCGCCCCGAGCCGCACGGACCGCTCTCTGGTGGCGGGCGAAGGCGAGGCCCTGTTCGTGATGGCGAACGCGCCCGCGAACGACGATGAATGGGACGAAGGCCGGATACACGAAGCGCGGCGGCGCGTCTTCACGCGGCTCGCGCTCGGAGGCTTCCCGGAGATAGGTCCGGACGTGGTGGTCGAGGACGTGTGGACCCCTCGCAGGATCGCCGACCGTTACAGTATGCCGGGCGGGGCGATATACGGCACGCATTCGCACGGGTGGAAGCGCGCCTTTCTGCGCCCGCCCAACAAGGATGCGCGCTACGGGGGCCTCTATTACGTCGGCGGCAGCACGCATCCGGGGGGCGGCACGCCCACGGTCCTGCTCTCTTCCATGATCGCGTGCGAGCTGATCGAAAGATACGAGTCTTGATCGCGGCGGGCGAGAAGAGATGATCGTTTCGAGATTCAGGAAGAATTACCCGAGCCTCGCTCCCCCGGGCGCGGGCAATATCGCTCTGCTCGCCCTCGCGGTCCTTTACGCCGTGATGTGGGCGGGCGGCATAAGCTCGTACTTCTTCGGAAACGGGCCGCCGCCCGGAGCGGAATGGACGGCTCCGGCCTTTCTCTTCCTCGCGGGATTGATGGTCGTCGTGAGCGAAGGACGCAGGGCGATTCCGCTAACGCTCGCCGTGGCCGGAATGGGCTTCGCGGCCGAAGTGATCGGCTCGCGCTACGGCGTCATATTCGGAGAGTACCTCTACACGGAGACGCTCGCCCCGAGCCTGCTGGGCGTGCCCGTCGCGATGGCCGCCGCGTGGCTGATTTTGTTCGCCTACGTGAAGCAGATGCTCGCGGCGTTCGGCCTCGCCGGATGGGCGCAGGTCCTGCTGTCGGCCCTCTGGATGACGGCGATCGATCTCGTCATAGACCCCCTCGCCGCAGGCCCCTTGAATTACTGGCGATGGAAAGAATCGGGAGCGTATTATGGAATTCCGGCGCACAACTTCATTGGATGGCTCGCCGTCAGCCTGCTAATCTTTCTACTCGTTCGCGCGGTTTGGGGGCCGGGATGGCAGCCGAACCGCTGGGCCCGCTTCGTCGGTTTCAGTATCGTGCTATTCTTCACGTTGATCGCGCTGTCGGCCCGCTTTTTTATGGCGGCCTGTATCGGAGGTGCCTTGTGCGCGATCCACGCGGCGGTCTCCGCCTGCCTGTTTAAAGCGGGTACGGGCGATGACCGCGCCTAGAGGTGACTATAGCTGTGAATATTGCTGCGAATATTCGCGCGGGCCGGTCGGCGCTCCTGAGCCTGTCCGGCTCGATATCGGCGTGTTCAAATCCAAATCCAATTGCTGACTGAGTTGACGTGCCGGGCCGGCGGCGGGCCATTATAAAGCGGGTTATCCGAGCCTCCGGGGGTATGCCGATGCCTCTTTCGAATGAAAGCGTCCCGACTCTATTAAGACTCAGATTGTCGGAGGTCAAAGGGCCTCTGGCGATGGCGGCCCTCGTACTCGCCATAGAGCTGGTGTCGAGGTACGTGCTGCCGATCGTCAACCCGATCCCTCTCTACCTTGCGGCAGTCGCCTTTGCCGCCTTCAGCGGAGGCGCGCGCTCGGTGCTGGCGACTCTCGGGCTGATGATGCTGCACGCTTACTTCTTTTATGCCACGCCCGGCGCTCTCTTCCGTCATTCCGAACGAAACATCTGGCAAATAATCGCCCTCGCGATAACCGCGCCGGTCGTCGCCATCGTGGCAGGCATGATAAGACGGCGCATCGAACTTCTCGCCCGCGAAGAGACGAGGCGGATCGAAGCGGAGGCTGCGCAGCGCCGCTTCCGCGACCTCGTGCAGGGCCTCGACGCTATAGTGTGGGAGGCCGACGCCATCACGGGCCGGTTCACTTTCATAAGCAAGCGCGCGGAACAGATCCTCGGCTACCCGGTCGACAGGTGGCTGACGGAGGAGGATTTCTGGGTAGGCATAATCCATCCCGAAGACCGCGACTTCGCGGTCGAGTCCCGCCGCCGCTCGATGGCCGAAGGTCGCAATAACGATTTCGAGTACCGGGCTATAGCCGCCGACGGGCGCGTGGTCTGGCTTCACGACACGGTCGAAGTGGTGCCCGGCGCCGCGCGGAAGCCGGAAAGCATGCGCGGGATGATGGTCGATTTGACCGAGCGCAAGCGCGCCGAAGATGAGAGGTTTCGCCTCCTCGTGCTGGAGCAGATGGCGCGGGCAGAGGCCGAAGCGTCGCAGAGGCGCTCGGCCTTCCTGGCGGAAGCGGGCGCGGTGCTCGCCGCCTCGCTCGACTACGAGACGACGCTCAGGAACATGGCCCTGTTCGCTCTGCCCACGCTCGCCGACTCGTGCGTGATCGACCTGAAGGACGAAAACGACCAGTTGCGGAGGGTGGCGTTCGCGCACGTCGATCCCGCCAGGGAGGATCTGCTCCAAGAGGTGCAGAAGAGATTCCCGCCCGATATAAACTCGAACACCGTCATGTCGATCGCGCTGCGCACGGGGCGATCCGAACTGCTGACGGAGCTTACGGAATCGCTGCTGGTCAAGCACAGCCGCGACGCCAAGCATGTCAAGCTCCTGCGCGAGCTTGATTTCAAGTCGATGATTGCCGTGCCGCTCAACGTGCGCGGGCGCACGCTAGGGGTGATGGGATTCTTTCTGTCGGAGTCCGACAGGCGCTACGTTCATGCCGATCTGGCGCTCGCCGAAGAGCTGGCCCGGCGCGCGGCCCTGGCTATCGATAACGCTCGCCTCTACAAAGAGGCGCAGGAAGCGAACCGCGCCAAAGACGAGTTCCTGGCGACCGTCTCGCACGAGCTTCGCACGCCGCTCAACGCCATTCTCGGGTGGTCCCGCATACTCCTCGAGAGCCAGATTGATGAGGCCACGCGGACGCGCGCTCTGGAGACCGTCGAGCGGAACGCGAGAGCGCAGGCGCAGTTGATCAACGATATTCTGGACGTGTCGCGGATAATCACGGGCAGGCTCCGGCTCGACGTGACGCCGGTCGAGATGATCTCCGTCGTGAACGCCGCGGTCGATTCGGTTCGCCCGGCCGCCGAAGCCCGGGAGATCGAATTGCGGATGGCGCTCGAACCCACGGTCGAATGCGTGGCGGGAGATCCCAACCGCCTGCAACAGGTGCTCTGGAACCTGCTTACGAACGCCATCAAGTTCACTCCTTCGGGCGGGCGGGTCGAGATTCGCCTGGGGTACTCGAACGCTCAGGACCGCGCGCCCGAAGAGAGCGCGGGAAGCGGCGACCCGCCCGCGCGCCCGCGCGCCCGCATAACCGTCACGGATACGGGGCAGGGGATAAGCGCGGAGTTTCTGCCCTACGTATTCGACCGCTTCCGCCAGGCCGACAGCTCGACTACGAGAAGGCACGGAGGGCTAGGGCTGGGGCTTGCCATAGTGCGCCATCTGGTCGAGATGCACGGC
>DATLMR010000171.1:0-7877 GCA_035537555.1 Blastocatellia bacterium | reverse complement strand
TAAGGCGACCAGCAATGAGAAGAGGGTCGCCTGCCATAGGTGATTCGCCATCAAAGGCGCAGTGGCCCTCGACCACTCAAACAGCCATTCGTGAAAAGCCATGATCTGTCACTCCTTCGCCGGATTCCCGTTATTTCCCGGAAGCGGGCCTCCGCTTCCCCTTCTCGCCCGCAGGCTCTTTCCCTTCCCCGCGCTCGATCCGGGTAAGGGTGTCCTCCATCTCCCGGAGATTTTCGAGCGTAAGGCGGCCCGACTCGACGAGGTGAGCCATCAGAGGGCGCATCGACCCTCCGAACATGTCGATAAGCTCGTCGAGCACTCGATTGTGTACCGTCTTTCGCGAAACCGCCGGCTCGAAGATGTGGGCGTTGCCGATCTTCCTGACGCGGCGCACGGCCCCCTTCTCTTCCAGGCGGTAGACTATGGTCTGGACGGTGGTGTAGGCCGGACGCCTGCTCTCCGGCAGGTGCTCCTGAATCTCTCGCACCGACGAGCCGCCGACCTCCCACAGCACGTCCATAACCTCAATCTCGAATTTCGTGTATCTAACCTTCCTGGTCTTCTTAATCACCGCCCCCTCCTCCACTCTACTATGCACGTAGGCATGTCTACTACAAGTATAGTAGGCAAGTCAAGCATTAGTTTTCGCGCTCCGGTTTTAAGCTCGGAGCGCGCCGGCGGGGCCAGGGGACGAACGAGAGGGGGGACGAGCGAGGGTTCACTCGCATCGCAGAGCGGTTATCGGGTCTACTTTCATGGCCCGGCGGGCGGGGATATAGCAGGCGAGCAGGGCCACTACCATCAAGAGCGCGGGCACGAGCGAGAAGGTCGTCAGGTCGGTAGAGCTTACGCCGAAGAGCAGGCTGGACATTACGCGAGTCAAGGCCAGGGCGGCCGTCAGGCCTATAACCACGCCCGCAATCACGGGCGTCATGCCTCGCGCCAGCACGAGCCCGAGAATGTCTCGGGGCCTCGCGCCGAGCGCGATCCGTATTCCGATCTCCTGGAGGCGCTGGCTCACCGAATAAGAGATCACTCCGTAGACTCCAACCGCGCCGAGCAGGAGCGAGAGCGCCGCGAACAGGGACATGAGCAGGGCGTTGAAGCGCAGCTCCGACGTCTGGTCGCCCACCCTCCGCTCCATCGAGGCTATGTCGTAAAGAGGTATGTCGGCGTCGATCTCTCGCGCCGCCTCCATCAAGGCCGGGATGAGGGCCGCCGGGTCTCCTCCCGTTCGGATCAACAGGGCCGGGCTTGAGGTCCAGCCTGAGCCCTGCGTGAGAGGTATGTAAATGAAGGAGGCATCATTGGCCGCCGCAAGGCGCACCCTCGGCTTCGCATCCCGGACCACTCCCACGACCTCCAGCCAGGGGTTCTTCGAATCCGCTTTCCCCCGCTTGATCCGCTTGCCGAGCGGGCTTTCACCCGGCCAGCACCTTTGGGCGAGCGCGTCGCTCACGACTACCACGTTTAGAGCGCGCTCTATATCCTCGCGCGCAAAGGCGCGGCCCGCGAGCAGAGGCAGGCCCATTGCCTCGAAGAAGCCCGGGCTCACGTACTGCTGGTAAGCGGGCAGCCCGCTACCTGAAGGCTCCTGGGCCTGTCCCTCGACCGAGATGTTGCCGCTCAGGTAGCCCGACCCGAAGAAGACGTGCGAGGAGATGGCGACCGCCTGAACGTCCGGCAAGGCTCCGACCCGCTCCGCGATCCGGTCTCTTACGCGCGGCTGCTCGGCTTCCGAATACTTGCTCGACGGCAGGCTGAATCGCGCGGTGAGGAGATGGTCCGGCCTGAAGCCGACGTCGAATTCCTGCATGCGCTGAAAGCTCCGGACCATGAGGCCCGCGCCGATCAAGAGAATCAGGGAGAGTGAGACCTCGGAGATGACGAGCAGGCTGCGGACGCGGGTACCCTTGAGGTCCCCGCCCACTCCCCTGCCCCCCTGCTTGAGCGAATCGTTCACATCGGGCCGGGTGCCGGCGAGCGCCGGCGCGAGCCCGAACAGCAGTCCCGTGAAAGCGGAGACGGATAAGGTGAAGAGCAGGACTCTCGCGTCGATGCCCAGGCTCACGAAGCCGGGCATGCGGACGGGGCTCAGGGCGGGAAGAGCCTTGATTCCCCACCAGGCTAGCGCGAGGCCTCCCGCCCCGCCCAGGATCGCCATAAGCAGGCTCTCCGTGAGCAACTGCCTGACGAGGCGCAATCGGCCCGCCCCCAGCGCAAGGCGTATCGCGATCTCCTTCCTGCGAACTGCCGCGCGAGCGAGCAGGAGGTTTGCGACATTGGCGCAGGCGATCAGCAGCACGAAGCCCACCGCTCCGAGCAGCACGAACAGGGCGGGCCGCAAATCTCCGAACAGCTCTTCGCGCGCCGAGACAACCTTGACGCCGTAATTCGAGTTGGACTTCGGATACTGCTGTTCCAGGCCCGCGGCCAGAGTATCGAGCTCCGCCTGCGCCCCTTCGAGGGTAACTTCGGGCCTGAGGCGAGCGAAGGCCTGATGCCAGTGGGTGCCCCGGTCGTTCGGAATATCGAATCGCGCAATATCGGGGAAGAGGGCGTTGAACATCATCATGGGAATCCATACCTCGGCCTCGGCCGAATAGCCTTTGAATCCCTCGGGCAGGATTCCGACCACGGTCAGGTCGCGCCCGTTGATTATTATGGTCTTGCCGACCGCCGAGTCATCTCCGCCCATCCTCCGCTGCCAGAACGCGTGGCTCAGCATCACGACCGGGTGGGAGCCCGGCGTCTCGTTCTCATGCGGCAGCAGCGAGCGACCCCGGAGGGCCTGCACGCCCAGCACCTCGAAGTAATTCGCGGAGACCCATTCTCCCTTTATCTGCTCCGCCCCGCCCATCCCCGTCATGGTGAAGTTCTGTAGGCTGTAGGCGGCGATGCCCCGAAAGCTCTGGGCGCCGCCCTGCCAGTCGCGATAGTTAGGGTAGGAGACGGAGTGGGTGCCGCCCGTGTCGCGCTTCGTCTCCCATAAGACGACCAGCTTTTCGGGGTCCTCGTACGGCAGGGGCCGGAGCAGGGTCGCATTGACGACGCTGAAGACCAGAGTGTTGGCGCCTATTCCGAAGGCCAGCGCCGACATCGCGACGAGAGCGAAGCCGGGCCTCTTTATCAACAGCCGGGAGCCGTAGCGAACGTCCTGAAAGAAGCCTTCCCTCAAGCTCTGTAGCTGTATCCAGCCCGCGTCCGAAAACGCCCCCCGCGACCTGTTGAGCAGGTCGAGCCCCGCGCGGTAATCGAGCCTTTGCCAGTCCTGAAGCCGCGCCCACCTGTGCTCTATCTCCGCCTCCCACTCGCGCTTCCACTCGCCCCTGTTCCGGCGCGGCACGATAAGGCCGGCGGCGCTTATCAGCCGGCGGCAACAGATCAGTACCCGGCTCCTCCTGCTACTCGGCATAGATGACAGCTCCTTTTTATTCGCTGAATCCCGTTGCTGAATCCCTGTCCCTGAATCCTGTTACACCCTATGTAGCATTCTACGCTACCCACGCAGAATACTACATAGGGTTGAAAGAGTCAACGAGGGAGCCAGCGGACGGCATCGGGCGTGATGGCGACGGTTCGGGCTACTGCTTAAGGGTTTCGTATTCCTTGCGGGCCTGTTGGAGGAGGGGGATGTCGGGGTCGGCGTTCTTCCAGACGTTGAGGAATTCCTCGTAAGCCTTGCGGCTGCTCTCGCGGTCTCCCGACAGGCTCGCCGCGCGGGCCAGGCCGAGGCGCGCCAGTATGTTGACGTTCGAGTTGGGATTCAGCCCGCGATTGTCGAGTATCTTCTGAAACTCCGCCGCCGCTTCGGCTCCCTCGCGCAGGCGCAGTAAGGCGAGCCCGCGAATGTACGTGGGCCAGAACCCGGCCGCGTACCCGTTCTCATACCTGATCGCGGCCTGGAGTATCTGGACCGCCTGGGCCGGGTTGTTACGGCTCAGCTCGATGGCGGCCCTCGTGGTCGGGGCGAATATCGCGTTCAGCAGAGAGTCTTTCGGGTTCCGCCTCACCTGCTCGTCGATCATCGCCTGCGCCTGAGAAGGCTCCCCGCACAGGGCGAGGGTGATCGCGGCTTCGACCGAAGAGGTGCTCCGCGTGATGTCGAGCGCGTCAAAGACCTTCTCCTTGACCGCCTCGCACTTCCCCGCGACCGCTTCCCTCAGCACCGAGCGCAGAGCGTATTGAGAGGCGATCTCCTTCACGTTATTCTGCTCGGCGAGGCGCACGGCCCTATCGGAAAGCTCCCGCGCTTTCTGGAACTGGCCCCAGAAGGTCGCCGTCTTGGCCTGCCAGTCGAGCGATTCATACTCGTTCGACCGCCCCGCCATCCACTCGATCTGCTTCTGCATCATCTCCGAATTACCCTCGATGAGCGAGATGAGGTAGAGCCCCCAGTGGAAGCTGGTGGAGTCGAGATTCTGCGCGAAGGCCTGCTCGTACACTCGCCTCGCCTCGTCCAGGCGGCCGGCGCAGATGAGCGCGAGCCCCAGGTTCGAGTAAGGCTGCGGTCTGCTCGGGTTGAGCCGGATGGCTTCACGCGCTTCCGTAACCGCCTTTTCGAATTGCCCGATCTGTACGTAGGAGTTCGACAGGGTGTTATAGGGCTCGGTGTCTCGCGGGTAGGTCTGCTTCCACAGCTCCAGGGCCTCGATGGCCTTATCCAGCTCGCGGGTCGCGCTGCTGTAGTAACGCCAGGAGATATAGATTTTTTCGCGCTCGCTCACGCGGTCTCGCAGCTCGAAGGCCCTGGTCGCCGCGTCGGAAGCCAGCTCCTGCTGCCGCGTATTGTCGTACGCCACGGCCAGGCGCGTATAGGCGAGCGCGAAATCCTTATCGAGCTCTATCGCGCGCAGGTAAAAAGGTATGGCTTCCAGGTACTTCGCCTTGTTGTGCTGCTCGTTACCGAGCGAAAACGCCTTCAGAGCTTCGAGCGAAGAGGTGGTGGCCTGCTCGATCGGGGCGTCATACCTTTCGATCGTGCGGAGCGACTCTCCCAGCCTCTCGCGCAGCTTCGACGCGGCGCTGCCCAGAGACCGAAGCACCTGCTCCTTGCTCTCGGCCTCGATCTGCTCGCGGGCGATCACGTCTCCGGTGAAGGGATTCATGGCTTCGAGCGAGATGACGTAATTGCTTCCGAGGCTCGATATGGCTCCCGTGAGCAGGGCCTTCAACCCCTGCCGCCGGGAGACCTCGCGCGCGAGCTCCTTGGTCAGGCGCTCGTCGGGAGAGCGGCTCATGTAGCGCAGGGTCTCTCGCACTCGATCATCGGAGAATATATTGAGAAAAGGAGATTGCTCCAATTGGACCGCCAGAGCCTGTTTCAGGGTGCCGTCGAAGACGGGATCGCCCGTCGTATTGACGATGTCGGCTATGAGCACGGTGTCGCGCTCCGACAGCACGGAAGTCCTGTTAAGGTAGTACCAGACCGCGGCTGCCGCGAGCAGGAAAGCGACGAGAAGGGCCGACACGGCCTTCTTGTGCTGCCGGATCTCCGTGATGATGTACTCGGCGCTCGACGTTTTGCGCGCTTCGAGGTCGCTGCTCGAGACGCTGAGATTCCTGGCCGTGACGATGGTCGATTGCGCGAGGCGGCTGGTCAGGACCGGCCCCGCGCTGACGGAGCGCTCCAGCTCGTTTTCGAACTCCACCCGCTGCTTCAGGGCGCGAAGGTCGTGCAGGAGCTCCTTCGCCGTCTGGTACCGCTCCTCCCTGTCCTTGCGCAAAGCCTTGGCGACTATCCATTCGAGCGCTTCCGGCACTTCGCCCGAGTGGCGGGCCAGCGGGACATAGCTGCGGTCGAGTATGGATACGATGACATCGCTGAGCGTCTCGCCTTCGAAGGGCCGCTTGCTCGCGATCATCTCGTAGATGACCACTCCCAGGCTGAATATGTCCGTCCTCGCGTCCACGAGCAAGCCCCGCGCCTGCTCGGGCGACATGTAGCTCGGGCTGCCCATCACCACGTTCGATTCCGTATGGACGAGGATCACCGTGCGCTCGTCGACGGCCTCGGAGTTGTTGAAGCGCTGTTCGTTGAACCTCTCGGTGAGCTTGACTATCCCGAAGTCGAGAACTTTGACGTACCCGTCGGGCCGGAGCATTATATTTTCGGGCTTGATGTCCCTGTGAACTATCCCGATCTTGTGTGCCGCCTCCAGGGCGCCGGCCGTCTGGATGGCCACCTCCAGGACATCCCTGATGCCCATCTTCCCGCGAGAGATGCGCTGGCGCAGGGTCTCGCCCTCTATGACCTCCGTGGCGATGAAGCGGGTGCCGTTATCCTGTCCGACTTCGTGGATCGTTATGATGTTCGGGTGATTGAGAGCGGAGGCGGCGCGGGCTTCCTGCTCGAAGCGCTGAAGCCGCTCGTCGTCGCTCGCAAACTGGCTGGAGAGCACCTTCAAAGCCACCCGCCGCCCGAGCCGCGTGTCCTCCGCCAGATAGACATCACCCATGCCGCCTGAGCCGATCTTCTCGATAATTCTGTAATGGGATATTGTCTTGGGGATCATGCTAATCTCACGCTTAGAGTGCCAGGGTCACTTTAATACCGCATAGGCGATTTTTCAATCTTCCGGCAAACATAAGAACCAAACATAAGAACATAGATAATAACAGAGGGCGGCGCGGACGTTACAGCGATAAGGAGTGCCGGGTCCCGAGAATTCTCGAGCGCGGCGGGACGCGCGCCCGATTCGCCTTTCTGGGACTCGACAGTCCCAAAACCGCACGCTGGAAATCCTCCGCTCCCCGCCTCTATTCGTAAAAATTCATTGCGAGAGCCGTTTAGCTTTCCGTTCATGCTGGCATAATAATTGTTTATTCAGTCGGCCAGAACCCGCGCTCAATCTAAAGCTCGATCATCGTGTTATGATCCCGGTGATTACCGGAGAGGTTTATCAACATCAAGTTCTCGCTCGAAGTCAGGAGTCAAATGAAAATATCGAGATCGGCCGTTCGGCCCTTCGTCACCGTCGCGTTCGCGCTCTGCCTCGCGCCGGGCGTATCCTTAGCACAGCGCGATGAAATCTCATCGGGCATAGCCCGGCGGAAAGAGGCCCTTTCCACGCTCAAGCTGGATGCCGATACGAAGGCGGCTTTCACCAATCAGCTCAAGAGGGCGGAGACCGCTTTGCAATCCGGCTACCCTCTGCTGACCCTCTACTACCTTCAATCACCCTGGGCCAGGATGGGCGCCCAGGCCTACATGGACTCGAAGGCGAATGTCGCGAAAGCCGGGAACGCCGCCTACGAGAACGAGTGGCGGAGGCTGGGCAAAGAGCTCTCCGAGAAGGAGAGGGGGCTCAGCCCCGTGACCGTGCGGAGGCTCCCGGCTTCCGTCCGGGCGCTCATACAGGCTTCGCGCCTCTTGAGCCGCCCTTACTACCAGTCGGGCCGCCTCTACGGACTCAACACGACGCTCGACCAGGGGCTCTATTACATGGGAGTCGCGCCGGGGAACATCGACTTCGCGCTCTTCTGCCAGCAGCTCGCCTTCCCCGAATCGCCCCCCGCGCCCAGGCTCCGCTCGCTCGATTCGGAGCTCGCCCGCCTGGAATCGGAGACGCTCGAAGCCTACAAGAGATCGAGCGCGGATGATCAGCCCGCCTTCAACGAAGTCAACTCGACCCTCAAGCTCGCCTCGGAGCTCAACCGCGAGCGATGGCTCGAAGGCGCGCTTCACAAATACCTCGAAGCCTCCGTCGCTCTCGGCATGGTCACGACCCAGGCTCCGGACCCCGGAAAGCTCGCCTCGCTCAGAGAGCAGCTCGACTCGTCGGGCGCGCGCCTCGAATCGAACGGCGTCGATCACAGCATCGGCTTGCTCTACCTCCAGATGGCCCGTAAAGCGATAGAGCCTGTGAACGGCGAGG
>DATLMR010000170.1:0-4145 GCA_035537555.1 Blastocatellia bacterium | reverse complement strand
TACGGGGCAGGGGATAAGCGCGGAGTTTCTGCCCTACGTATTCGACCGCTTCCGCCAGGCCGACAGCTCGACTACGAGAAGGCACGGAGGGCTAGGGCTGGGGCTTGCCATAGTGCGCCATCTGGTCGAGATGCACGGCGGCACCATAAGCGTCTTCAGCGAGGGAGAAGGGAAGGGCTCGACCTTCAGCGTCGATCTCCCGTTGGCTCAGCGCGCCGGAAGCTCGGTCTTTACCGAGAGCGGCTCGATCCTGGACGGAGCGGCTCGGGCGGGCAACGACGCGGCCTCGGCGCGCGCCGGTTTTGCAGGAAAGCTGGAGGGGTTGCGCATACTCGTCGTCGATGACGAGCCGGACGCGCTCGACATGCTCGTGAGCCTCTTCGCGCAAGCCGGGGCTGAAGTCGCGTCCGGGGCGTCGGCGCGCCAGGCCCTGGATCTGCTCGCGAGCTGGAGCCCGAGCGTGATCGTGACCGACGTGGGGATGCCGGGCGAGGACGGCTACCAGTTGATCGGCAAGATCAGGTCGATGAAGCCCGAGCAGGGAGGCGACATTCCCGCCGTGGCTCTCACGGCCTACGCCACGGCTGAAGACAAGGCCCGCGCCCTCTCTTCGGGCTTCCAGGCGCACGTCGCCAAGCCCGTCGAGCCGACGGAGATCATCTCCGTCATAGCGAAGCTCGCCCCGCGCGCCAGGGTGGTATAGGCTCGCGGGCGGTCTTATAATCTCTTTCGATCTCTCGACCCCGGCCCCGCCGGGCAGCCGCTCGGAAAAGAGGTATAGTGAATTTTGCCCTATTTCAGGATGCGGAGAGTTCTTTATGAAGAATGGAAGACGCTCGCCTCTATTGAGATACGGCATCGCCGTTTTGAGCGTCGCGACGGCAACGCTGCTGCGGCTGATGCTCGTCCCCCTGATCGGGGCCGAGCGCGTTCCCTTTATCACGTATTTTCTTGCGGTCGTCGTCGCCGCGTGGTACGGCGGGCTCGGCCCCGCGCTGCTGGTCGTGATCTCCGGCTCTCTGCTGGCCGCCTATTTCTTCATCCCTCCCGAAAACACTATCTTCGTGACGGAGCTGGGAGACATTTTAAGCCTTGCCATTTACATAGTCGTCGGCACCCTGATAGCCATGTTGAACAACGCGCTCCACCGCGCGCGGCTGCGCGCCGAAGAGAGCGCCGTGGCGCTTCGCGATAGCGAGGAGTCGCTTCTGGTCACGCTCAACAGCATCGGCGACGCCGTGATCGCCACGGACACCGAGGGCCGCGTCGTGCTGATGAACCCGGTCGCGGAGGAGCTTACCGGATGGGACCTCCGGGACGCGAAAGGGAAGCCTCTCGCCGAGGTGTTCAATATCATAAACGAGGAGACGCGCGAGCCCGTCGCCAATCCGGTGATGAAAGTCCTGGAAGAGGGCAGGATCGTCGGACTCGCCAATCACACGGTCCTGGTAAGGAGAGACGGCAAAGAGGTACCAATCGACGACAGCGCCGCGCCCATGAAGGCGGCTGAAGGCGGGATCACGGGCGTGGTCCTGATCTTCCGCGACATAACCGAGCGCAAGCAGGCCCAGCGCGCCATGAGGGAGAGCGAGAACAGGTTTCACGTACTCGCCGACACCGCGCCGGTGCTGGTCTGGATGTCGGGCACGGATGCCCTGTCCGACTTTTTCAATAAGCCGTGGCTCGAATACACGGGCCGCGCTATGGAGCAGGAGCTAAGTAACGGCTGGACCGAGGGCCTGCACCCGGACGATTCCGAGCGCTGTCTCGATCTATATCTCAGCTCGTTCGAGGCCCGCGAGCCCTTTACGACCGAGTACCGCCTGCGCCGCTTCGACGGCCAGTACCGATGGTTCCTGAGCAGAGGGGTCCCCCGCTACACGATCGAGGGCGAGTTCGCCGGCTACATCGGCTCGTGCGTGGACATTCACGACCGCAAGAGAGCGGAAGAAGAGAAGACCCGGCTCGTCGCCGAGATAGAAAACCATCGCCGCCGTATGGACAACCTCGTCGCGACCGTGCCCGGCGTGGTCTGGGAAGCGTGGGGCGAGCCCGATCACGCCTCGCAGCGCATAGATTTCGTCAGCGATCACGTCGAAAAGATGCTTGGCTACAGCGTGGAAGAGTGGCTTTCGTCCCCTAATTTCTGGCTCACCATCGTGCACCCGGAAGACAAGGCGGGCGCGGCGGCGCGGGCGACGGCCCTGTTTTCCGGCAAAGCGGACGGCGTAAATCAGTTTCGGTGGATAACGAAAGACGGGCGAGTCCTGTGGATCGAATCGCGATCCATAGTACTTTACGATGAAGACGGAAAACCGGCCGGTATGCGCGGCGTCTCGATGGACATAACCGAGCGCAAGCGGGCCGAAGAGTCGCTCAGGTTCCTCGCGGAAGCGAGCGGCGTGCTGACCTCTTCCCCTGATTACGACCTCACGTTGCAAAACCTCGCGCGCCTGACCATTCCGCTTCTCGCCGACTACTGCGTCATATATATCATCGAGGAAGACGGGAAGGTGTACAGGGCCGCCGCCGCTCACGGCGACCCTGAGAAGGAGAAGCTGCTCGCGGAGCTTAACAGGTACCCGCTCGATATAAATAAAGACGGAGTCGTAGCCAGCATGTATCGCCAGGACAAGGCGATGATCATTCCCGACGTGGACGACCTGCTGCTGTCGTCGATCGCCGAGGACCCCGATCACCTTCGAATGATCCGCGCGCTGAAATCGAGCTCCGCTATGGTGGTGCCGCTCATCGCGCGCGAGCGCACGCTCGGCTGCATAGCGCTCGTGATGTCGGAGTCGGGACGCCAGTGCGACCCGGCCGATCTCGCGCTAGCCGAAGACCTCGCCCGCCGCGCGGCGATTGCCGTCGATAACGCGCGGCTCTACCGCGACAACCGGGAAGCCCGGCAGCGCCTCTCCTTCCTGGCCAGGGCGAGCGAGATCCTGGTCGCGTCGCTCGATTACGAGACCACGCTCGAAGGAACGGTTAGACTGGCCATCCCCGATTTCGCGGACTGGTGCATCATCGACGCGCTCGAAGAGGACGGCCGCATCTCGCGCGTGGCGGTCGCGGCGGCCGACCCGGCGAAGAGAGAAACGCTCCTGGAATTGCAGAGGCTCTTCCCCCCGAACTGGGACTCCCCGCACCCTTCGGTGCAGGCGCTTCGCTCCGGCGAGCCTCTGCTTATACCGGATATGTCTGAAGATCGAGTGGACGCGGGCACGGTCAATGCCGAGCACGCCGAGCTCGTCCGGAAGATAAGCCCCAGGTCGGCTCTATGCGTGCCGCTCATCGCGCACGGCAAGCCCCTGGGCGTCATCTGCTTTGCGTTGAGCGAGTCGGGCCGCGTCTACACGGAGAAGGACCTGTCGCTTGCGAAAGACATAGCTCGCCGGGCGGCCGTGGCGGTTGATAACGCGCGGCTCTACCGCGACGCTCAGGATGCGATACGCGCGCGCGAGGAGGCCCTCAAGCTGGGGGATGAGTTGCTGGAGCGCGAGCAGAGGGCGAGGGCAGAGGCCGAAGAGGCCAATCAGGCCAAGGACGAATTCCTGGCGACCGTCTCGCACGAGCTTCGCACGCCGCTCAACGCCATTCTCGGGTGGTCGCACATGCTTCGCGGTAATACGTTCGACGGCGTGGTGGCGGAGCGAGCACTTGAGACCATCGAGCGAAACGCGAAGGCCCAGGCCCAGATCATCGAGGACATACTCGACGTGTCCCGCATAGTAACGGGCCGATTGCGCCTCGACGTGCGCCCGATAGACCTTTCCGGCGTGATCGAATCGGCCGTGAATTCCATTCGCCCCGCGGCCGAGGCCAAAGGGATTCGAATCACGAGCGTCTTCGATCCGAAGGTCGGCCCCGTCTCGGGCGACCCGAGCCGCTTGCAGCAGATAGTCTGGAACCTGCTGTCGAATGCCGTGAAATTCACCTCGCGCGGCGGGCGCGTGCAGGCGCGGCTGGAGCGCATCAACTCGCACGTCGGTATCATCGTGGCCGATACGGGGCAGGGGATAAGCGCGGAGTTTCTGCCCTACGTATTCGACCGCTTCCGCCAGGCCGACAGCTCGACTACGAGAAGGCACGGAGGGCTAGGGCTGGGGCTTGCCATAGTGCGCCATCTGGTCGAGATGCACGGC
>DATLMR010000169.1:0-9564 GCA_035537555.1 Blastocatellia bacterium | reverse complement strand
TTAATATCTTAATATGATGAGGCACCTTCGCGACCGGGAGAAAGCGTGTTCGACTATAAAATAGATGACGAGACTTATCTGAGATTGCTCGAGCCTCGCGACGCGCGGCAATTCTTCGACTTGATCTCCTCGAACATGTCGCACATCGGCGAGTGGATGTTCTGGCTCAGAGACGACTACTCGCCGGAGGACGCCGAGCGGCACATCAAGGCGTCACTCGACAGGTTCGCCGCCGGCAACGGGCTTGAGGCGGGCATCTGGTTTAAAGGCGCTCTGGCCGGAGACATCAGGCTCAGCTATATCGACTGGGCCCACAGGTCCACGGAGATCGGCTACTGGCTGGGGGCGTCTTTTCAAGGTCGCGGGCTCATGACCGGAGCCTGTAGAGCGATGATCGATTACGCGTTTAAAGAGCTGAAGCTCAACCGCGTCGAGATAAGGTGTACCGAAGAGAATCAAAGGAGTCGTCGAATTCCCGAACGGCTTATGTTCAAGCAGGAGGGAGTGATCCGGCAGGCGAGGTGGAGAAAGGATCATTTTGTCGATCACATACTCTATGGAATGCTCGCGAGTGAATGGCTCCAGGAGAAAACATAGTAACGATCCGGCGCGCTCGGCCCCGGCCGGCTGCTGGCGGGAGGTAAGGGTGAAATATCAGGCGATAAAGACTCTTTCGTTTATGCTTCTGCTCGCGGCGCTGCCTGCGCCGGCAGCCCGGGCTCAACAGAGGCAGAACATCGGCGGGACGTGGAAAATGAACCCCGCCAAAAGCAAGTTCGAGCTGGGCGCGCCGCAGGCTTTAACCATCGATTTAGACCAGCAAGGGACGGCCGTGAAAGAATCGCTCAGGATCGTCGGGCCCGAGGGAGAGAGGGTCGTCAAGTTCAATTACACCCTCGATGGGAAAGAACAGGTGAATAAGGTCGAGAGCGGAGAAGTAAAGATCACGGCCCGGTGGGAAGGGGACTCCCTGTTGTTCGAGCTGAAGACGGACCAGGGGTACAGCTACCGGCGTAAGATCATGATTTCTGAAGACGGCAAGACCATGACCATAAACCTGGAGGAGTTGTTCGCTACCGGAACCAGGAAAGATACCATCGTCCTCGAGAAGCAGTGAGAAGGGACCGCCGGGCTAAGCTAGAGATCACTCTTTTTCCGATTCGACGATCTTTAGAATCGCTCTTATCCTGGAAGGCTTCATTTTTGATAACTCCTGCATGATCTTCGTAAGCTGCGGATTGTCTACGACCTGCTCCATGACTTTAAGAAGCTTCTTCGGGGGCCAGGGCTCAGTGTGGATAAAGTTCACTGCCTCGCCGCTGGCCGCCTTGAATACGTCGACACTGTCGACCCCGAGACCCTCGGCCAGAGCGTGCACCTTCTCGACGCTCAACGTCTTTGTCTTACCCTTGAGAATATCGAAAATAAATGAGTCCTTGATCTTCCCGTCGCTTCGCTTTTGAATCTGCAGAACCGATAGCCCTTTCTCCTTCATGACCAGCTGTATCAGCTTTATCAATTCTTCCATTCGCCTCCCTGGGGTGGGAAGCGGCAGAAAGTAGTTGACATTCCTTAATGGAATGGTCTACTATCTCGCCGTTCCCGGTTAAGCGGGAATGATTGCTGCGCTAATGCGGGACTGAATGCTTGCCACTGCGTCAGTCCCGCACGGCTCTTGTTTGTATCACAGGAGTAAGGTTCTCTCAATAGGGAAGCGCGCATGTGCTCTCTATCTAGGGGCGGAGACATTACTCGCGCACAGGAGTGCGCGGGTAATGCTTTGCGCGGAGTGTCCCGCAGGCCGGAAGAAGTTCAAGAGGGTTGCCGAGTCAGCAATTAAACTCGATGGATTCAAGGCGGCCTGGCTTCGGGAATTTCCACAACTGGTTGCGGCTTGAAAGGGCGCGGGATGAATATCTTAACCTGGGGAGGTCAAGGTCCCGCGCCCGGTATTTTTATGACTCAGAAGCAAGCCATCAATCATATTCAGAGGATGCTCAAACAAAGGGGCATAACGGTTGAGCCCGGCTTTCTTCAGGTGGTCGAGCAGCCGTGCATGGTCCTTGAGATGAACGATCGATCTATCGCGATCGACCCCGGTTCCGGAATATGGGTAGGAAGAATGGACTGCAAGTGGCAGTGCGTCGACCATACCTGTACCGTGAGCGGCGCGCTCCAGGCAATAGAGTTCCTGATCGAGGACGAACATCAGAAGGCTCGATCGTAGTTGATCGCCGTTTTCGCAACGCCAGGCCCGTAATCCCCGTGCATATAATTCCGTGGCAGCAGACCCGGGATCGCGGGCGGACCTATCCTACTCTCGCGGATTATAAGCCCTTGAGGTGACGGTAGCTTTGAGCGTGCCTACTTATCAAGGCCTGCGCCGTGCGTAACGTTGCCAAACTTCACGGTCCCCCGTATCGTATCACCGCGAAGAGGTGATAAAGATATGTACTGTTCATCCTGCGGCGCGGCGGTGAAGCCGGGCCTGAGCTACTGCAATCATTGCGGGACGGAATTGAGCGCGAAGCGCCTGAGTGCCGATGCAAGGCTGTCGGAGACATCCCTGCAATCTCTCGTCTGGGCTCTCGCGTCGGTTACGATCATCGGCCTCGGAGCCGTCATCGGCCTGATGGCCGTGATGAAGGAAGTGCTCCACCTCAATGACGGACCGATCTTATTCTTTACGGGCCTGAGCTTCTTCATCTTCATGGGAGTCGATAGCGTCTTCATCTGGATGTTGTTGCGTTCGAAGGCGGGCTCTAATAAAGCCGAAAACGTAGCTCGACGGAAGGTACTCTCAACCAGGGCGATTGATGAGACGAAGGCGCGCGCGCTGCCCGGGCCGCCCTTGAGCGTCACCGAGCATACCACGCGTACGCTTGAGACGGCGGACGCGGAGCACAGGGCGGACTGATGGCGGCGGGGGATTCGAGAGTCTCTCCACACCTGTCGATCCGAACAGCATCATGCCCGGTCGGGTGAACCCGAATCGGTAGAATTTCCGGCGCCGGTGTCTGAAACCGGCTCGCGTGCGAGGCGGCGAATCAAGTCTGCCCGCCCTCAAGCGGCCCGGCGATGCTCGCTGCGCCCAAGATGCCTTGATGCCGCCCGCGCTCCCGTGGTGCGACGAGGTCTCCGACGACCGCCTGTGTAGTCACCATGAGCCCGCCGCCCTCCTCGCCTTTCAATCCCCCAGAGCCGGCGCGGGCACTTCCTCGGGAATGGCTCCCGGAGCCCGTTTCCTGCCTTTGCCGATGAGCCTCTCTACCATGTAGAAGGTTACGGGGATGAGGAAGATGGCAATTACCGTCGCGGCAAGCATGCCGACGATGACGACGGTGCCGAGTATCCTCCGCGACGCCGCCCCCGACCCGGACGCTATCCACAGAGGAACGCAGCCGAATATAAAGGCGAATGAGGTCATCAGAATCGGCCTCAGTCGCAGGCGAGCGCCCTCAAGGGCGGCGTCCGCCAGTTCGCGCCCTTTCTCGAACTCAGCCTTCGCGAATTCGACTATCAGGATCGCGTTCTTTGCGGCGAGGCCGATAAGCACGATCAATCCTATCTGGGCGTACACGTCGAGGTCATAACCTCGCAGCAGCAGCCCCGCGAAAGCGCCAAAGATCGCGACAGGCACGGAAAGCAGGACCGAGAAGGGAAGCGACCAGCTCTCGTATAAAGCGGCCAGGATCAGGAAGACGAAAACGAGCGAGAGGGCGAAGACCATGCCGCCCGCGCCTGCCGTCTGCCTCTCCTGATATGAGAGGTCCGCAAAGTCGTATCCGATCTCGCGCGGCAGAGTCTCTTTGGCCACCTGCTCAAGCGCATCAAGCGCCTGCCCCGAGCTGTAGCCGGGCGCGGCGCTTCCGATAACTTGCGCGGAGCGAAAGAGGTTGAACCGGTTCGTGTATTCGGGGCCGCTTATTCGGCGCGTAGTCACAAGCGACGAAAGAGGGACCATCATCTGCTCGTTGTTCCTGACGTAAAACGGTCCGATGTCCTGCTCGCTGAGGCGGTCCTCGCCTTCCGCCTGGAGGAATACTTTCCACTGCCGGCCGAAACGGTTGAACTGGTTCAGGTACAGACCTCCGAGGTATGCCTGCATGGTCTGGTAGATGTCGCCCACCGCAACGCCCTGTTTTAACGCTTTGTCGCGGTCTACGTCGGCGTATATCTGGGGGACCGAAGCACTGAATGCCGACGTGACGCCGGTGAGCTCCGGGCGCTTGCGGCACGCGTCGAGAAATGTCTGCAAATTCCGGTCGAGAAACTCGACCGACCCGCCGCTCCTGTCCTGCAACCAGAAGGAGAACCCGCCCGCGCTGCCGAGTCCGGGAATCGAAGGCGGCATGAAAGCGAAGGCTGTCGCCTCTGGCACGTCTTTGGCCAGCTCCGCGTTGAGCGTTTTGAGGATTCCGCGCGCTTCGAGCTGCTCGGAGCCGCGCTCGTCCCAGGGCTTGAGGGCCACGAAGAAAAATCCGCTGTAGCTGGCCGAGACGCGCGTGAGCAGGCTGAACCCGGCGACGGTATTGAAGTTTGCGACGCCTTCAGTCTTAGCGAGGATCCCCTCGACTTTTCGGCACACCTGGTCCGTCCGCTCGAGCGAGGCTGCGGAGGGAAGCTGGACGTTCAACAACAGGTAGCCATAGTCCTCTTCCGGCAGGAAGCTGGTCGCGAGCGACCTGCCGAGAACTCCATCGAGGATGACAAAGCCGAGAAGAATGAGCATGCCCACGACGGCCTTTCGGATCAGGAAATGGCTCCAGTTGACGTAGCCTCGCGTGACCCTCGCGAACCCGCGATTGAATGCGCCGAAGAACCGCGCGAAGATCCCGCGTGATTCTTTTCTGTGCCTGAGCAGGAGCGCGGAGAGCGCGGGCGACAGCGTCAGCGCGTTGAAGGCGGAGATCAAGACCGAGATTGCTATTGTGACGGCGAATTGCTTGTTTAAACGCCCCTGAATGCCGCTCATAAAAGCGACGGGTATGAAGACGGAAGAGAGAATGAGCGCGATCCCGATGACCGGGCCTGAGACCTCCTTCATCGCCTGGAGCGTAGCCTCGCGCGGCGACATCCCCTCTTCGATGTGATGCTCGACCGCCTCGACGACCACAATCGCGTCGTCGACGACCAGGCCGATGGCGAGCACGAGCCCGAACAGCGACAGAGTGTTGATCGAGAAACCGAGTAGCGGGAAGACCGCGAAGGTGCCGATCAGCGACACCGGGACGGCGATCATAGGAATGAGCGTCGCCCGCCAGTTCTGAAGGAAGAGGAAGACGACGAGTATGACTAAGACCATCGCCTCCACGAGCGTTTTGATTATTTCGTTGATCCCCTCGGTCACCGGCAGCGTCGTATCGAGCGTTATCTTATAGTCGAGGTCTTCGGGGAACCGATCCTTCAGCTCGGCTGTCATCTTCTTCACGCCGTCGGCGACGGCCAGGGCGTTCGACCCCGGAGTTTGAAAGACCGCGAGGATACAGCCGGGCTGGCCGTTGACTCGCCCTATCTGCTGGTAGCTGAGCGCGCCCAGCTCTATCCGCGCAACGTCCTTCATCCGGACGACCGAGCCGTCCGAATTAGAGCGCACGACGACCTGGCCGAATTCCTCCGCCGTCTGAAGCCGCCCCTGCGCGCGGACCGTGTAGGTCATCTCTTTCCCCGAAGGCGCCGGCTCCGCTCCGACCTTGCCCGCCGGGTTGACCGCGCTCTGTTGCTGGACGGCCCGCGCAAGGTCGGGCACTGTCAGGCCGAGCTTGGCTAAAACATCCGGCTTCACCCATATGCGCATCGCGTATTCGCTCCCTCCGAACATCCTGACCTCGCCTACGCCGGGTACACGGTAAAGGGCGTCCGTGATGTTGATGTTTGCGTAGTTGGCCAGGAAGAGAGAGTCGTAGGTCTTGTTCGGCGAAAAGAGCGCGATGACCATCATCGGGAACCCCGTGGACTTGCGCATCGCCACGCCGAACTGATTCACATCGGCGGGGAGGTTCGGCTGCGCCTGCGCCACGCGATTCTGCACGTTTACCTGATCGGTGTTGGCGTCGGATTCGACATCGAACGTGACGGTCAATTGCAGCGTGCCGTCGTTGGCGTTGGTGGACTGCATATAGAGCATATCGTCCACCCCGTTCATCTGCTGCTCCAGGGGCGTAGCTACAGACTGTTCGATTGTCACCGCGTCGGCTCCGGTGTAGGTTGTCTGGACGATGATCTGGGGCGGAATAATTTGAGGAAACTGCGCCAGAGGCAATCCCCGCATCGCGATCAGTCCGGCCAGCACTGTGATGATGGATATGACCATCGCCACGATCGGGCGGTTGATGAAGAACTTTGAAATCATGAATCGGTCCTTGTCGAGGCATCCGGAAAACGCCTGATCGGTATCAGGTAAGGCAGCCTGCTTCCCGGCCGGCGGAAGCCGTTTATCACTACTGCGTCGCCGTGGAGATGCCTGTAAACGGCTTCGAGCTTACTGTCGTGCCGGCTTTCACTTTTTGCGCGCCCTCGGCAATGACGCTCTCTCCTGCCTTCAACCCCTCGTTAATTATCACCATCGGGCCTACGCGCTCGCCCAGTCTGACGGGGCGAATCTCGACTCGATTATCGGGGCCTACGACGGCCACCTGATAGCTGCCTTGCAGCTCGGTGACGGCGCGCTGTGGAATTATCAGGGCGCTCTCCTGCCTGCTCGTCACAGCGCGGAGTCGGGCGTACTGACCGGGGCGGAGCGCATTGCCGGGATTCGGAAAGACTCCGGCCAGGCGGATCGTGCCGGTCTTTGCATCGACCTCGCGGTCCGCGACGAAGAACCTTCCTTTATGAGGGTACGTTGCCCCATCGGCGAGAACCATCTCCAGTTCGAGATTTTGTGCCAGGCTATGCTTGTTACTGTTGAGATATTCCTGCTCGCTGAGTGTGAAATAGACCTTGATCGGATCGACGGTCGAAACCGTGGTCAACGCCTCGCCGGCAGGCCCGACCAGATTGCCGACCTGTGCCTTGGCTATGCCCGCTATGCCGTCGATGGGAGACGTGATCCTTGTGAAGTCCAGATTGAGTCTTGCCCTGTCGACCGCGGATTTAGAGGCATCGACTGTAGCCCTGGCAGACGAGATGGCAGCCTTCGCCGTTTGAATTCCGGCGTTCGCCACCTTGATCTGTGCCTGGGCCGCGAGGTTGGTCTGGACAGCATTATCGAATACCTGTTTAGTGATCACTCCTCTCTCAACCAGAGAGGTATAGCGATCCACGTCTTGCTGGGTCTTACCCTGATTAGCCTCGGCCGTCAAAAGCTGTGCGTTCGCCTGCGCCAGTTGTCCGCTTGCCTGCGCAAGCTGCCCCTCGGCTTTCGCGAGGTCCCCTTTTGCCTGATCGAGAGCCGCCTGAAAAGGTTTCGGATCGATCTGAAACAACAACTGGCCCTTCTTTACAAAAGACCCTTCCTCGTAATGCTTGCTGAGTAAGTAGCCTGACATTTGAGATTTGATTTCCGCGTTCACCATACCGTCCAGGGTTCCGATCCATTCGCTGTAGAGGCTGACATCCTTCTGCTCGACCTTCACTACCTCCACCTCGGGCGCGCTTACGGGTTGTTGATTTCCTTTTGCTTTCGAGCAGCCTGCGGCCGTCGACAGAACGGCGGCGACCAGAAAGATCGCCGCCAGTCCGCCTGGCTTGTTTTTGAACTCTTCGTAGAAAATCGAAAGGGGGTCCCATGCTATCAGGCTCTTCTTTGAATTTGCGGTCATGCTCATTCCTCTATTACAGGTAACTTACCGAAGGTCCGGAGAAACCGTCGCGAATGACGCGACGAGAAAGCGGCTCTTCAGGCGAGAGCGAAATTATTCAGTGCGTCAGAGAGGCTTTTCCGTACTTACCGCGGCTTCTATCTCCTCAACGATGGCTTTCATGAGGCACCCGCTTGGCACGAGCCTGGCTCCCTGCTGGTGCATGCGGGTCAAGAGCTCTCTTCCTTGTGAATCAATGAAAGCTACCGCGACGAGATTTACCAGGATGGATCTATGCGGCCCGCTGGAGGTCGCCGTCCGCCAGCATTTTTCGAGCTCGCCCACCCAGGCGCCCATCAGTTTTCCTTCGACCGTGAAACTTGTTAATTCAGGCCCGTGGTGAGTTTCAATTCTAAGCATCGCCGCTAATACCTCTCCTGATTACTGGTGCCGGACTCGCCCCTGAGTGGCAATAGCCTTGCCACGCCGACTCAAGCTCCGGCGTGATAATAAATCATCGTAACCACATTGAACACAAAGGATTGATGTATACGTCGATCAGGAGTTGACCGGCAGACCTGACCGCATGCGGTCAGTTGCCCTATTACGGTCATGGGCGCGGGCGGGAAATGCCGAGCTTGCGCATCTTGTTGTTGAGGGTTGTTCGAGGCATCCCGAGGCGCGCGGCGGCTCCGGTCGGGCCGCTGATCACCCAGTTCGATTCGCGCAGCACGCGCAGAATATGCTCACGCTCGACCGTCCTGAGAGCCGCCGTTTCAGCTCGACCTGTTACAACTTCCGCCGACTGCTTCAACTCGGCGAGCGGCACCTCTAGAGTAGAGCTGCGAGATAGTATGACCGCCCGCTCGATCAGGTTTTGCAGTTCTCGGATGTTGCCCGGCCAGCTATAACCGGTCAGAGCCCTCATGGTCTCCTTGGGGATTCTTTCTATCGGTTTCTTCATCTGTCGCGCGAACTTGTGCGCGAAGAAATGCACGAGCAGAGGGACGTCTTCGGGGCGCTCGCGAAGCGGAGGCAGCGTTATCGGGAAGACATTTACGCGGTAGTATAAATCGCTGCGAAACTTCTTCTCGGCGACCATCTTTGCGAGGTCGCTGTTAGTGGCGGCGACTACGCGGACATCCACGCGAATGGTGCGCGAGCTGCCCAGCCGCTCGAATTCCCGCTCCTGCAATACGCGAAGCAATTTCGACTGTAATTCGAGAGGAACCTCGCCTACTTCGTCGAGAAAAATCGTACCCTGGTGAGCAAGCTCGAATCGCCCTATCCGCCGTTCTATCGCGCCGGTAAAAGCGCCCTTCTCGTGGCCGAATAATTCGGATTCCAGTAATCCTATGGGGATGGCCGCGCAATTGACCTTCACCAATGTGCGGCCCCGGCGAGGGCTCAGATTGTGGATGGCTCGCGCAAGGAGCTCTTTGCCCGTCCCCGTCTCTCCGTAGATCAAGACGGTCGAATCAGTCTCTGCTACGGTCTCCACCTCCTGCAAAACGCGGCGCAGCACCTGGCTGTGTCCGATGATCTCCTCGAAATTGTACGCGGTCTGAATCTCTTCTTCGAGGTATAGCTTTTCTTCTTCCAGTCTATTCTTGAAGGCATCAATCTCGCGGAACGCAAGAGCATTTTCCACCGCGATAGCGACCTGCTTGGCGACCTGCGCCAGTAGCTCTATGTCCTGTTCGTCAAATGCCTCTTCGCGAAAGCTCAAGACGCCCAGCACGCCTAGCACTCGGTCGTGTGAGATGAGCGGGATGCTACAGCCTGATTTCAACCCGGCATCTGCGAATCGTTTCAACGCAGAGAG
>DATLMR010000168.1:0-8889 GCA_035537555.1 Blastocatellia bacterium | reverse complement strand
GCCACAGGTGGCCTGAAGAAGACCCGGTAGGCAAGCGCGTCTCTTTCGATCGGGGGCAGAACTGGATCTCGATTATCGGCGTCGTCGGAGACGTCAAGCAGTACGGCCTGAGCACGGACCCCACCGATGAGCTTTACGCCCCGCTCTCTCAAAGCCCCGGGGGGGGCTTCCTGCTGGCCCGCGCCGCCATGGAGCCGATGAGCCTCGCGCAGAGCGCGAGAATCGCGATTCACGAGGTGGATTCGGAGACCGCCGTGACGAACGTGCAGACGCTTGAGGAGGTGAAGAGCGAATCGCTGGCCTCTCCCCGGCTCACAACCCTCCTGCTCGGGCTCTTCGCTTTGGTCGCGCTGACGATCACGGCGTCCGGGATCGCGGGCGTGATGGCGCTTTCGGTCAGCCAGAGGACCCACGAGCTTGGCATAAGAATGGCTCTGGGAGCCAGTCAGACGAAGGTGCTCGGAATGGTCATGCGCCAGGGAATGCTGATGGTCCTGATAGGGCTCGCGTTCGGAGTGGCCGGGGCACTCCTGTTGACCCGCGTTCTCTCCGCGCTGCTCTATGCCGTCGAGCCTACCGATCCGCTCACTTATATCGCCGTATCGGTCGTGCTGGCCGGGGTGGCGGGGCTCTCCTGCTTCGTTCCCGCGCGGAAGGTCACGTCCATCGATCCGATGATCGCTTTAAGGAGCGAGTAATAATAGGGAGAAAAGATCATGAAGAGTGCGATTTCATTATTCATCATCCTGGGTGTTATGCAGGCTTTCGGCCCTCTGACAAAGGCAGGAGGCGGGCGCGCGGGCCAGGGCGGCTCGCCGCAGGCGTCGGAGGCCGTGGCCGTGATCGAGGGGCTTGACCCTGTAATGCTCGTCCAGGGCAGAGAGGTCCAGGGCGACCAGAAGATCTTCGTCATACGCGGCCGGTTCCAGTACCTGTTCGCGAATGCCGAGAACAAGGCTCTGTTCGAGAAAGACCCCGAGCGTTACGAGATTCAGCTCGGCGGAAGCTGCGCGCGAATGGGGCCTCCGGTCGGCGGCAACCCGGACCTATACACCGTCTATAAAGAGCGCATATATATTTTCGGCAGCCCCGATTGCCTGAAGGTCTTCAAGGCGGCTCCCGAGAAGTTCGTCGAGCCCGAGCCGAGCGCCGCGCGGGCCGCCGCGACTCCTGAAGCCTTGAAGCGGGGCCGGTCCCTGATCGAAAAAGCCGTCGCGGCAACGGGCGGAGCGGCGAAGCTGGATGGCCTCGTGAGCTACGAGGAGAACGCGGCGACCATGCAGTCGCGCCCCAAAGGCGATGTGGAAGTGAAGAGCACTCTGACCGTGGTCTTTCCCGATAGCATCAGGCTCGAACGGGTCGCCCCCGATTTTCGCGACGTGTCGGTCCTGACCCCCTCTGATGCCTTCACATTTTACAGGGTGCCGCGAACCATGCCGGATGCGGTGCGGGCGGAACGTTCGAGATATTTCAAACGAAGCTTGCTGAGCGTGCTGCGCGCGAGAAACGCGACGGGCTTTGAAGCGGCGGTCGCGGGAAGCGCGAAGGCGGGCGATACATCGGTCGAGCAGGTTGCGGTCTCCTTCGACGGCGTGAGCCTCAACCTCGGAATCGACCCCGCGACGGGCCGGGTGCTGAGCCTATCGTACCGGGGGCGCGGGCCGGACGGGACCGTCGGAGAAGTCGTTCAGACGTTTTCGGATTTCAGAGAAGTCGGCGGGTTGACCCTGCCCTTCAAGGTAACCGCCACGCACAACGGCCAGCCGTTCCGCGATCAATCGCGCGCGGTCGAATCTATAATCATCAACGGCCAGGTCGCTCCCGAAGCGTTCGCGAGGCCGAAGGCGGCTCAATGAAAGGACAGGGCTACGAAGCCATGAGAGCGAACACATCGAGAGGATATGGCGGCCTTCGAATCATACCGGCCCTGATCCTCATAACTTCGAGCCTCTTCGCCGCCACCGCATCCGCGCAGTCTTCAGACTGGGCTCAATGGGGCGGGCCGCATCGCAATTTCACGTCGGATGTAAAGGGGCTGCCGCCCGCGTGGCCGGAGTCCGGCCCCCGGCGGCTCTGGAGCCGCGAGCTGGGCGACGGCTATTCCGCGATAGCGGCCGCGGGCGGGAAGCTCTACACGATGTATCGCAGAGGCGAGGCGGATGTGGTGATATGCATGCAGGCGAGCACCGGCAAGACTCTATGGGAGTTTGCTTATCCCGCGCCGTTTTCCAAGGACTACGACATGACGAACGGTCCCGGCCCGCACGCCACGCCGCTCGTCTCCGGCGATAAGGTCTTCGCGGCGGGCGCGACGGGAAAGCTCCACTGCCTGAATAAAGATAGCGGCAAGCTGATCTGGGCGCGCGACCTCCTGGGCGAGTTTAAAGGGAATATTCGCGTCAACGGCTATTCGTGCAGCCCCGTCGCCTACAAGAACACGATAATCATGATGGTGGGCGGGGCGGGCGCGTCGATAATGGCGTTCAACCAGGCCGACGGCTCGGTCGCCTGGAAGAAGCACGACTTCAAGAACTCGACCTGCTCTCCCCTGATAATAAACGTCGGGGGCCAGGACCAGCTCGTCGCTTTCATGTTCAGCGACATCGTCGGCCTCGACCCTGCGACGGGCGGCCTGCTGTGGTCTCATCCTCACGTAACCGATTTCGGGCTCAATACCAGTCTGCCCGTCTGGGGAGAGGATAACCTACTGTTCGTCAGCTCCGGCTACAATGGAGGCAGCCGCGTCATCAAGCTGACCAGAGAGGGAGACAAGACCGTGGCCCAGGAACTCTGGGCGAACCGATTGATGCGAGTCCATTTCGGCACCGTCATTCGCCTGGGCGATTACGTTTACGGCTCAAGCGGAGATTTCGGCCCCGCTCCTTTTACCGCCGTGAACGTCAAGTCCGGGCAGGTCGTGTGGCGGGACCGCAGCCTCGCGCGCGCTTCGTTCATTTATGCGGACGGGCGCTTCATCCTCCTGGACGAAGACGGCCACCTCGCGATGGCTACTCCCTCGCCCGAGGGCTTGAAGGTGCAAGCGAAAGTGGAGCTCCTGGCGAACAACTCCTGGACCGTGCCGACCCTGGCCGGCACGGTGCTTTACGTGCGCGACAGGAAGACCGTCCAGGCCCTGGACTTGAAGTAAGGCAAGAGTGTGAGCCCCTGTTGATCGTTTCGCCTGCTTTGTATACCATCACCTTGCGTTTCGATAGCGTTTCAATATCTGGCGAGCCGGTTGAATCAATGACCCTGCGCGACACTGAGAGAGGCGGGCCGAAAGAGGACGAGAACCGCGGCGGAAGCGAGCAGGCTTGCGCGGCCCTGATCAATGATAGAGCGGCGCTTTACCGGGGCGACGCGATCGAGGGCATGAGGCGGATCGAAGACGGCTCGTTCGATCTCGCCATCGCCGACCCTCCCTACGGCGCGTCCACGCAGGCGCAGTGGCGGTTGCGCGACCGCCACGGATTGAGCGGGTTCGGGGGAGCCTGGAAGCTCGCGGATCACCAGTGGGACATGCTGGCCGGAATAGAGGGTTTTCAATTCACTCTCGCATGGCTCTCTGAGCTGGGGCGTCTGGTCAGGCCGGAAGGCTCCATCTGGATACACTCGACCTACCACAATTCCGGCCTCGTCAACATCGCCTGCCAGGTCCTCGGCCTCGAGATCATCAACGAAGCCATATGGTACAAGCGGAACGCCTTCCCGAACCTCGCCGCGAGACGGATGACCGCGAGCCACGAAACGATCCTGTGGGCGCACACCGGCGGCCCTAACAACCGGGTGTACCAGTTCAACTATGACGAGGTGAAAGCGGCGAGCTTTGCCGGAGATTCCTTGAAGTCGCCCGGCAAACAATTGCGCACGGTCTGGGACGTGCCCAACAACAAGGAGCCGGGCGAGTCGCTCTACGGCAGGCACCCGACGCAGAAACCCCTCCGGCTTCTCTCGAGAATGTTCCTGATCTCCGGCCTGCGTGGAGGCAGGTTCTTCACGCCCTTCGCCGGAGCTGGAAGCGAGATGGTCGCCGCCCTGCAATACGGCATGCACGCGACCGGGTTCGAGCTCGACCCCGAATACTGCGAGATCGCCAGGCGACGCCTGCTCGACGCGACCTCGCGCTTAACGTCGGGCTGAGCGGTCACGAGATCGTTTCATTGATAATCACCGTCTCGTCGCTTTACGCGTGCCCGAGGGCGATTATCGAGCAGGTGAATGAGCCGGGATTGCCCCCGAGATTGTGCGCGAGTCCGAGCTTCATATCCCTGACCTGTCGCTCTCCCGCCTTCCCGAGCAGCTGGTGATATATCTCGTAGAGCATTCGCAGCCCGCTCGCTCCGATAGGGTGGCCGAATGACTTGAGCCCGCCGTCGGTATTGACCGGCAGGTCGCCTTTGAGCGTGAAAGAGCCCGCGTCGATATCCGCCTTCGCCTTACCCGGCTCGGAGAATCCGAGGTCCTCATAAATTATTAGCTCGGTGATGGAGAAGCAGTCGTGGACTTCGGCCATGCTGATCTCTCTTCGGGGGTCGGTGATTCCCAGCTGGGTGTAGACCTGGCGGGCCGCGGCCTTAGTTTCCGGGAAGCTCGTGAAGTCGAAGTCCGGGTCCATGCGCCCGGTGCCGGGGCCGACCGCAAGCCCCATGGCTTTGACGAGCACGTAATCCCTGGTGAAGCGGGGCGCGAGGTCCGCGCGCGTGATGATCGCGGCGGCGGCCCCGTCGGTGGTCGGGCAGCAATCGAGCAGGCCGAGCGGCGAAGCGATCATCGGGGCCTTGATCGCCTGCTCCACGGTGATCTCTTTCTGGAAATGGGACTTCCTGTTGCGCGCGCCGTTGAAATGGTTCTTGACCGAAATCTTCGCCAGCTCTTCCCTGCCGATCCCGTACCTGTGAAAGTACCTGTTGGCGGCCAGAGCGAAGGCTCCGGGAGCGGTGTTGCCCGCCCCTATTACGCTCGCGGCCGCGCCCGGCAGCCCCGAGTACCCGCTGTCTTTCAGCTTCTCGAATCCGGCGACAAGCACTATATCGTAAGCCCCCGCGGCGACGGCGAAGGCCGCGTTGCGTAAAGCGTCCTGGCCCGTGGCGCACATGTTCTCCACACGGCTGACGGGTATGTACTGGAGCTTGAGCGGGCGCGACAGCGCCTGGCCGGAGATACCGGAGGTCAGCGTGCCCACCCATCCGGCTTCGACCTGAGCGGGCTCTATGCCCGCGTCCTCGAAGGCTTCGTACGCGGCTTCGACGATCAGGTCCTCGGCCGACTTGTCCCAGTGCTCGCCGAACTTCGTGCACCCCATTCCGATTATCGCCACGCGGTCGCTCATGTTCTTCATTCTCCGCTTCTCCTTTTCGTCGCCCTTCGAGGCTTTCGGGCAAGTCATATCAAATCGGCCGGGGCGAGTCAACTTTCGCGAAACCGCGAGAGGTAGAGAACCGGTGGCCCGCCCTTGAAGTTCGCAATCCGGTGTGCAATATTCTTGCCGCCGGCTTTCAAGTTTTACACCGACATTCAATCGAGAAGCGATGAGTTATCCCGGGAGCCCGGGCCGGGCGCCTGTATTCGGGGAGAGAACTACCGTTCGAGTTCGGAGACCATAATGGCTGAGATGAAGATCAACAGAAGAGAGTTCGTGAAGTCCGCCACGGCGGCAGGCGTGGCGGCCGCCGCGCTGGGCCGCGCGAGGAGCGCCGAGGGCCGCGCCGTCGGAGCCAACGACCACATCAACGTCGGATTGATCGGGGCGGGCGGGCGCGGCCGCGACCTGCTCAGGTGGACGATGGAGACGGGCAAGAGCCCCGACACCCCGGCGCGCGTAGTGGCCGTCGCGGATGTCTATGCGAGGCGCAAGCGGATGGCCCAGGAGATGGCCGGCTGCGAAGGCTATCTCGACTACCGCGAGATCCTCGAACGCAAGGACATCGACGCGGTCATCATCGCGACTCCCGATCACTGGCACGCGCGCATGGCGATCGAGGCGATGAACCGGGGCAAGGATGTGTACCTTGAAAAGCCCATGACTCACACGGTCGAAGAAGCGAAGAGAGTATACGAGGCGGTAAAGAAGACCGGCCGCGTCATGCAGGTGGGCTCGCAGACCACGAGCTCCGATCAGTGGTGGAAAGCGCGCAAGGCGATTCAGGACGGGATGATCGGAAAGCTCGTGATGAGCCAGGGCTCGTACCACCGCAACTCGACCGCGGGAGAGTGGAACTGGAAGATCGAGGAGACGGCCGGCCCTGAAGGGAAGGGCGACGACTTTATAGACTGGAAGATGTGGCTCGGCGATGCGCCGAAGCGAAAGTACGACGCGGACCGCTTCTTCCGATTTCGCAAGTACTGGGACTATTCCGGAGGCATCGCGACCGACCTCTTCTACCACGTCATGGCCCCGTTCAATCTCTGCTGGGGCGAAGCGCAGTTTCCTTACCGGGTCACAGGGAGCGGCGGCATATACGTATTCAAGGACGGGCGCGAAGTGCCCGACACGTTCACTCTGGTGGCCGATTACGCGAAGGAGCACTCGGTCGTGCTCAGCTCCACCATGACCAATTCGACGCACATTCCCGGGCTGATTCGCGGGCACGAGGGCACGATAATGGTGGTCCCCGAAGGCAGGTTCGAAGGCCGGGTGGATCAGATCATCGTCACGCCGCAGGTCCCTTTCAAGAAGGGCTTCGAAGACAAGTACGGCGCGAGCGAGATAGTTATGAAGACCGAGCCGCGCCAGTCGCACATGGAGAATTTTCTGCGTTGCGTGCGGACGCGGGAGACGCCCGTGCTCGACGCGCTCACGGCCTACAAAGCCATGGTCGCGATCGGGATGTCGGTTCAATCCCACCGCGAGGGCCGCGTGCTCTATTTCGACGAGCGCAGGCAGAAGGTCGTCGATTCCCCTCCGAAGGCATAGGGGCTCGCACGCGGACGGGGCGCGCGGGTACAGCATTCCGAAGTCTCGGTTTCGCGTCATGTCTCATGTGCGGTTGCGCGAAATTCATCCGGGGTACAGGACCAGAGCCATATGAAAAAATTCCCGTCCGAGTTTTCGGACCTTCTTACGCCTTATGGCCGGGATATTCTGAACGGCGAATCCCGGCAGGCCCGCGCGCGCTTCGGCGGATCGAAGACGAGCTTCGTCATCCTCGAAGACCTTATCGAGAAGGAGAAGGCCGACTCCTGCTCCAGGCTGCTGGATAATCACATATACCCGCTGCTCGTGCCGATTCGCAGGGCGATACCGAAGGAGTCCATAAGCGGGATGACGGAGAATTACGGGGAGGCTCTGACCAAGACCGTGCACGCGAAGACGGCATACCTCAAGAAGCGGAGCGCGCGCTCGTTTCGGGCCGCGGAGAAGATCGGCCTGCTCGATATGATGGGCTCGGAGAGCTTCATTCGCTTCGTCGAATCGGTCTCCGGCCTGACCCTGGACCACTCCGACTGGCATTATCAGGTGCTCTGCTACGAGCAGGGAGATTACGCGGGGCCGCACAACGATCACCACCCGGAGAACGACGATTACAGGGACGGCTTCGTAGACTTTCACATAATGTTCAGCAATGAAGCGGTCGCTCATCACTGGCTCGTCTATCAGAGCAAGTGGCATTTTTCGGAGATAGCGAACATAAACCTGCAAGGGGCGGTCTCCGTCTACAAGCTGCCCTTCTGGCATTACACCACGCCCCTGGTCGCGAAGCCCGGCCGCGAGCGCGAAGCGCGCCGCTGGCTGCTGCTCGGCACTTTCCGCCTTCTGCGCTGAAACGTTCCATCACCTCGCATCGGCGGAGCCGCATGCGGCCCCGGCATTCATAAGAGGCGTCGTTCGCGGCCCCCGCTGTATGCCCTTGTCAGGCGCGGGCCGGGGACTTCGACCCCCTGCCTCTTACAGCCTCGACTATTCACTTGTAAATCTCTCCAGCCAATCTTGCCCATACTCACGTTGTATGGGCGCCAGGATATCACGGAAGTCCATTTTCGCCACCTTGACTAAACCCGGCAATTTTTCCTTGTCTCCGTTTGCCAGCCTTAATATTGCAAGGCGCATAAATTCTTTATCACCCTGCTCACCCCTATCTTTACCGTAATCGGTCAGTATCCTGAGTACCTCATCAACATCTCCGGGAAGAAAATCTTTTTTAACGCGGTCCATCACCTTCTGAGATATTATTCGACTGGACTCCTCATCTCTCCGCCTGCGCTCTGCTTGTATTCTGTTATAGCAAGCCTCGCATATCGATCCCGGCCCCGGCCCCGGGAATTTCTCGCCCCGGATGATTTGCCCGCACTCCTCGCATTTTAATGGAAACAGCATTCTGAATATTTGCATCTATAACCGTCCTTCCTTTACCCGCTAACCACTATGCGCCTGACGAGATATTACGCGCGAAGGGCCGCCGAGCGGCGGACGGCTCACTTGAGCTGGCCGAGGCGCTTGAGGAGTTTATAGATATCGAAGGCGGTTCCGAACAATCCGATGAAGAGGCCCACCAGGAACCAGAGCGGCTCCGTGCCGTACCTCTTGTCGATGTAGTAGCCGATCACGGCGGGCACGCCTATCATCCATGGAATGGCCAGCACCAGCCCTATGCCGGTGATCGCCTGCCGCCAGCTGGCGCCGCCCTGCTTGTCGTTTTCGGAGGGCATACTATCACCTTGGCGCCTTTGCCGGGCGCGCTTGCGGCCCTGCCGCCGGGGCCTCCGCGCCGCCGACCTTGAGCCCGGACGACGAGGCGGCCTTCTGCGTCAGGTCCATTATGCGCTGCGGGAAGAGTCCGATGAGCATGACGAGCAGCACGGCGACTCCGAGCGCGACCTGAAGAGAAGGCGAGACCTTGATGGGTTGCGGCTGCGTGGACGGCTCGATATACATGGCGCGTATGAAGCGGA
>DATLMR010000167.1:0-23343 GCA_035537555.1 Blastocatellia bacterium | reverse complement strand
GAAATGTGAAACCGCCCGCGCCTCTGCTCCCTCGGATCGTTGACGGCGCGAAAGTCCTTTGATGGACATAGCCAGCCCTCCTTGGTTTCTCCACTGAAATTTTCGATAAAGGTAAATCTGCCAATTGATTATCAAGCTGGCGGAATTCTACAGCCGGCACATTCCGCGCGCAAGCATAGATGAGGCTGGAATCGACTTACGCTCCGGCTTTCGCGGCCGGATCACACTTCGAGCGGGGGCGGGGGAATTCTATCCGGCCGGAGTACGACGAGAATCATAGTTTCGCGTTGCGTTAAGGCATCCTTTAAGAATAGACTTTTCGCGCTTGGGCTTACCTGATTGGTGGCTGATGCCTCAAGTCAATCAACACGTGCAGGGAAGGTAACGAATTCAAGCGAATTTTATGCCTCTTTAGGGGATTGAGCATGCCGCGTGAGATTATCGAGAGGTACTTAACGGATCCATTGGTGATAGGAATCATTGTTGCCATCATCCTCTTCATTATCCTGATCATTCTGTTCCTGCGATCTCGGAAGAAGAAGGATGTCCGCGAGGCGGGGATAAGGTCGGAACTGGTCTCGATGGAGCGAGAGACTCAATTCGCGCAGGCGTCCGAACAGGTCCAGTACCTCAAAAATCCCGAAGATATAGTAAGGGACATAGCGCAGCTCTTCAGGGACTTCCTATCGATGCCTGTCCTTGCCGTGTACGCCGGGCGCGATCGGGAGGCCGCAATCCACAGGCTCCCCCTCCAAAAACAGACGGGCTCGCTTGGCCTCCGGGCCACGGATTTCCCGGAGAGCCTTGAGAAAGCGCAGGTGCAGCAATTCTGGCAGCCCGAGATTGCGAACGCCGAGCTCTTCGCGGACCTTTCGGAAACGCCGGGCCCTGCGGGCCAGTCGCTCTCGACTCCGACCTCTGATCGCGCGAAAGCCATTGCCGTTCTGCCCTGGAGGGGAGCCTTCGGGTGGTTCGGCGTAGTACTCTCGGAGCCGGGGGAGAACAGGGACCCGGACGATCTGGTGCGTCTCGTAGAGCCGCTCGGCCACCTGGGAAACCGCCTCGGGGTGGCGCTTGAGATCGGAGAGCACGAGCGGGAGCTGAGCCGGAAGGACGAGCGCGCGGCCAGGAGCGCCGAGTTCTTACGCGCGCTTGTCTCAAGCCTCGCGGAGCCTTCACCCTTCTCAGCCATCACGCGCGAGCTCGCTAAATTTATGGGCTCCGACAGCGCCGCGCTGTGGAGGGTCGAGCCCGGCGCTTCGATGATCAGGATGGCAGCGGCTTATGGATTGAGCTCCGCGGAGTTCCTCCCTCTGCCTGTCGGTCAGGGACTGGCGGGACACGTGGCCGAAACGGGCGAGCCGCTCGCCCTTGAGGATGCGCCCTCAGATCCCCGCTGCCTCTTTCCGAGGGAGGCCCGCGAAAGCGGGGTGATCTCTTATCTCGGCGTCCCTGTCCGGATGGAGAATACCGCGGGGGTGGTCGAGATCCATACCTCCACGCCCAGAATCTGGAGCGAATCCGAGGTCTCGGACTTGCAGGCGGCGGCCTCGATCATTGGCGAGGTATTGAACACGGCCGATACGCGAGGCAACAAGCTAAGGGTTGAAAGCTCATACCTCGGCCTCTCGGAGGCGATGCAGCGCCTGCGCTCTCCGGCAGAGGTGCTGGATGCGACGGTCGAAGTGCTCGGCCACGCGCTGGGAGTGTCGCGGGCGGTTGTCGTCGAGTTCGAAGAGCAGGGACGGCCAGTTCCGGTCACCCATGAATATCTTGGTCCGAATGTCCCGTCCTCGAGAGATGTGGAGCTGCCCGCGGACCTGCTGCAAACGGTGGCGGCGGCAACTCCCGAAGGCGGCCCCGTCATCATAGCCGACTCGCGTTCGAAATCGCTCGTAGGCCCTGAGCTCGCGGACCGGCTCAAGTTGCTCTCGGAGCTCGCCGTGCCTTTTCAAGTCGAAGGAAAGACTCGCGGAATCATCTATCTCCACCAGAGCGACCGCGTGCGCGATTGGCATCAGGACGAGGTGGAGTTCGCGGACCGCGTCGCCCGCCAGCTTGCTCTTTCATTCTCGAACGCGCGGGAGATAGAAACCGCGTCGCGGGCGCGGGACGCGGCAGTCGCGGAAGCCCGCAAGACCAGTGAGACGGCCTCCCGGGCGCAGGGCGTAATAAACGCTTTGCCGGAAGCCGTGCTCGGCCTCGACAGGGAAGGCAGGCTAACGTTCTTCAACCAGATTGCCCGGGAATGGATAGGGTTAAAACAGGAAGACCTGGGCCACGTTGTCGAGATGATGGAATCACTTTCAATGTCGGACGAGGGCATCTGGGATACGATTATGGCCTCCAGGAACCCGAGCCGCCTGGAGTCGCGTTTGACAAAGGGAACAAGGGTCAGCATCGCGGTCTCGCCGCTTCGAAGCAACAAGGGCGAGTTTTCGGGGCAGCTCGTCGTACTCAGCAACATCGATCATATCGAAGCCCCGGCTACCGGCGCGGCTCAGATTGCCGAGCTCCAGGCCAGGGTCACAAGCCTTGAGGAAGAGCTGGCGAAAGCCCGGGCCTCCGCATCGGCGTCCGGCCCGGTGGAGATGAGGCGAGAGCTTGAGAGAATGTCCGAAGACGGCAAGCGCCTGCAGAGGTCGGCCAATCAGCTCTTGGAGATCAATCGCCTCAAGAGCGAGTTCATAGTGAACGCGGGCCACGAGCTGGAGTCTTCGCTGCAATCGGTGTTAGGGTTTGCCGAACAGCTTGAGCAAGGACTGTATGGCCAGTTGACTCCCGAACAGGGCGAGGCCGTTAAGGGGATTTACGCATGGTCGCGGCGAATGAAGGCCGACATAGACTGGCTTATCGAATATGGCTCGACGCGCTCGCGCCGCCTCGATGCGGGAGAGAGAGAGCAGGGATGAGCGCGTCACGAGAGCGGGGTCAGGCCCACGCTCGCATGAAAGGATTTCTAAAATGAAGATCTTACACCTACAGCCAGATCCGCCCCGGCCGCCCCGGCCGGAAGAACCGGTCCCCATGCCTGACGAGCCCGTTCCCGGCCCCGAGGACCCGTCGCCCGGCCCGGTTTAAGCGAGGGAGCGCCGGCCTGGAAATAGAGAATTCGAGCATTTAGAATATGTGGATGTTGTGCCCAATTTGCGCGGGAGAGTTTCAACCGAAGCTGGACCTTTGCCCCGGGTGCGGCTGCGGGCTGGTGCCGTCTTCTCTGAGGGACCGCGCGGTCCGGGAGCAGGCGAGGGACACGAGGAGAGAGGTCGAGTTCGTAGAGCTTTGCCGCCCGCTCGCCTACCCGGTCGCGATGCTTGTCAAACAGATGCTGGAGCAGAATGGAGTGGCCGCCCTCGTCCAGGGCGGCCACTCGCTCTCACTCCTGCCTCATCTCGCCTTCATGGGCGAGTTAAGGATAATGGTCGATTGCGCTCATCTGGAATTCGCGCGGGCCATCTACGCGGCCTACTTCGAAGGAGACGGCGAGACGGACTTCATAGAGGATTCATAGCCCCTCGGAATCACGCCTCCCGAAACCCTCTCGGCTCACCTGTTTGACCGGTTGAGCTGAATCGAAGGCGGCAGCTGATCGCGCTTTTCACGCCCTTCCTCGGGTACGTTAGACTCCTTGAAGACTTCCTTCAGCGAACCGATCGATGAGAGCATCGCGCTCGTCTCGACCGGCATGAAGATCACCTTCGCATTACTGCTTCCGGCCATATTCGTCAGTGATTCGATGTATCTCTGCATCAGCAGGTACTGCGCGGGGTTTCCCTGTCCTTCGGTGATGGAGTCAGAGATGGTCCGAATGGCCTGACCCTCGGCCTCGGCTCCGCGAAGCCGCGCCTGCGCCTGGCCCTCCGCGCGGAGGATGGCGGATTCTTTCTCACCCTCCGCCCTGGCGATTGCGGCCTGTTTCTCGCCTTCCGCACGGGTTATGGCTGCCTGCTTATCGCCGTCGGCCTGAAGGATAAGTGCGCGCCTGTTGCGTTCGGCGGTCATCTGCTTCTCCATGGTTACGCGAATATCCTCCGGCGGGTGAATGTTTCGAATCTCGACGCGGGTTACCTTGACTCCCCACCTGTCGGTCGCTTCATCGAGAACGATGCGAAGCTTATTGTTTATCACGTCGCGAGAGGCGAAGGTATGATCGAGGTCGAGGTCTCCGATTATCGACCGCATCGCCGTAATCGTAAGCTGCATTATGGAACCGGTGAGATCGGCCACCTCATAGGTCGATTTGATGGGGTCGGTGATCTGGTAATAGAGCACCGAATCGACCGCGACGGTCACGTTATCGCGCGTAATGACGGGCTGAGGCGGAAAGTCGAGGAGCTGCTCACGAAGGTCGAGGGTCGAGAGAGCGGGGCGCACGCCGCTCCAGAAGACCGACCTCGGCTTATCCACAAAAGGTATGATTATGTTCAGCCCGCTTGAGGCCACTTTATGGAATTTCCCGAGGCGCTCGATTATCATCACGGAGGCCTGGCCGACTACCCGAAAGGACTTGATCAAAGTGATCAGCACGACGAGGGCAATGAACCCAAGTACGAACAATCCGATTTCCATCGTTTTTTGCTCCTTCGTTTGAGCGATTAAAAGTTCATCAAGAGAGGGCGAAGCTCACTCCGTCAATTGATTTGCGGCCCTCCACGACGGCAGCTGATCGACGTGCCTGACGTAGACCGACACGCCGTCCACCCGCTCGATCTGGACCTGCTGGCCTTCGGAGAGCGGCTCTTCGCCCTCGGCCGGAAAGGCCCTCCAAATCGAGCCGAAGACGCGGACCTCGGCTTCTCTCCTCGGGCCGGACGAAGAAGTGATTACGACTCCGATGCGCCCGGGCAGCGAATCGATCCCCGACTTCAACCCGCTTCCGGGCGATCCGAGCTTGAATATATCTTCGAAGATCGTCCTTGAAGCTACTGCAAGCAATATTGAAACGGCCAGGAAGATGACTATCTGAAACGGGAGACCGACGAGCCCGGTCAGGGCGAGCAAGCCGGCGATGAGGGCGCCGACGCCGAACCACAGGAGGACGAAGCCGGTCGTGAACATCTCGGCCAATATGAAGAGAGCGCCCAGAATCAGCCAGATGTACCAGAGGTTGGACATAGTCTTTACCCGGTTTCCAAAACTCAGAAGACCCGACGGTCGCAACCGATATCGCGCGCCTGCGACGGAAGCGAATCGACCCACATGACCTGAAGCCGCTTGAGGCCCCCTCGGCTTCATCCTTTTCCGGGAATTATCTTTTTCTATAAAGCAAAAAGCAAGCCCGGCGCATGCGGGGGTGGCGAGTGGAAATGAAAGGCAGAGGCCGGCGTGAGGAAGAGAAGATGCCACCCGGAGATCGAGCGGGGTGGCATCATTCCTGAGAGCTTGAGGCGACCCCGAAGGCTATGCCCACCAGCATTGCAAGTATCACCTCTGACGCGCCCACTATCACCGTTTCTCGCTCGGACATCGGCAAACGCTTTACGATCTCGGCCGTCACGATCAGGACCAGGCCGACTCCGAGGAGCCATTTGTGAGCGCGGGTCAGTCCCTGATTCTTCATCCTCTATTTTGGCGACGCAAGCATCGAAGTCCCTTCCTGCGCCCGCTGCGTGACGCGCGGAGGTCCCTCGGGAGAGTAACGAATCGGAGCGGGCCCGCCATAGAAAGTGATGAGCTTCTTGATCGTCTCGTCCTGGGCGGCCCGGAACCTTGGAACAGACCCTCCCCGGTTATAGATCACGAAGAGCAGAGGCCCTTTCGTTCGCGTATAGGCCATGCCCGCGAGCGCGCTCACACTGTTGAGCGTCCCGGTCTTGCCGACGACCGCTCCTCTATAGCCGTCCGTGAACCGGCGTTGAAGGGTCCCGGCGTCTATTCCCGCGACCGGCAGCATGTCGTCGAGTCTGAGACCGCCCTTCTCCAGGTAGGTGTTGAGCTTCCGGAGTATTTGAATCGTACCGCGCGGCGAAATGAAGTTCGAGCCGAGGCCCGAGGAGGTAACGATGTTCAGCTCTTCATCCTTCAGCCCGACCTCCGTCCTCAGGAAATGCTGGACGGCGAGGGGGCCTCCGACGAGATTGCCGATGACCGTGGCCATCCAGTTATTCGAGAAATCATTCAGACCCTTGAGCACGCGGACGAGAGGCAGGGAAGTGTGGACCGCGAGTAATTTCAGGTTCGAGGTATTGACCACCTGATCGGTTATGGTTTCGCCAGAGATCTTCAGCGACGGCGGGACCGTGAGCCCGCCTGCCGGGACCCTCGCGAGGCCGTTGGTCAAGGTCTCGCCCTTGTCTTCCGTCGCGCGCATCGAGAGAAATCTCGGATAGGCGCTCTTGACTCCGCTGGACCACGTTTCAGGGCTCAAAGTATTTCGAAACGACTTGGCTGAGGCCTCGCGGGATGCGGACAGATTGAAATAGAACTGGCCGAGGACAATCAGGTCGCCTTCGATGACCCTGATGCCCGCCCTGTTAAGCTGGTCGGCGATCAGCAGAGCGTTCTCGAAGAAGAAGGCCGGGTCGCCGCTCCCGATAACGTAAAGATTCCCTCGAAGAGTCCCGGTGGATTGGTCGAGGCCTCCGTCCGTGTAAAGAGAAGTACGGAATCGGAAATCCGGCCCGAGCTTGCTGATCGCGACGAGAGACGTAGCAACCTTAATGACTGAAGCCGGATTGAACGGCCGGTCGGCATTATTTTCCGCGAGCACCTCTCCGTTAACGGTCTCGACGATGAAGCCCTGGTTGGTTGGATCGTACCCGCGTGCAAAGAGGCTGTCGGCGTAAGCGTTGACGAGCGGGTTGAGCGAGAAAGGCTCTTCGCCCGGCTGCGTCGCTTGCGCGCCGCTTACGAGATCGGTCGCGACCGGATACGGGGTTATAACGGCCAGGCTTCGATTGGCCGATGCCGCCGGCCCTCCCGCTTCGTGGCCCATCGAGGGGGCCTGCGACGGGGGAAGGAGCCGCTCGCTTCTTTCCGGCTCGCCCTGAGCGTTGGCCCAGGACTGGGTCAGGAAGTTGTGAATCCCGGATCTCGTATAGGTAGCCGGGCGGCTCGCGACCTGTTGACGCCATCTCGATTTACCGCGTCGCCCCTTACCGCGAGCGCGCAGCTCGCGTCGGCTTGAAGCGCGTCCCCTTCTCGATTTGCCCGCGCTGGCCCTGCTCGCCTTCGACGAGCCGCGCCCCTTCCCGGCCTTCCTGGCGACCGAGTTCTTAGCGACCTTCTTCGAGCCGCGGGTGGCCTTCCGAGATTTCGAGCCCCGACCGGCTGCCTCCGCTTGAATCATCGTGGCCGAAAGTAAAAATATGATTAGAACAGTGAGTGCGTTTATTTTGCGGAGTCTTGCTTTAAGCATATGATGTCCCCGTCCTTGCTGATGAATCTCGCTCGTCGGATGCGCGCCCTGCTTAATAAGGTTGCAGCGCCCCTGACCTGCTGTCCGGAACCGCTCTGAAATCAGGCTCGCCCTCTAAACCGAGAGGGCAGGCGTCATTGTTACTATGCTAATTTTGATTGGCGGGGGCTGCGACTGTGCATTTCCATCTGCTTACCGTGGTAACAATAGCACAGGTTTTTTTCACAATCCACAGCTTAATAAATATACAACATTTATTTGTTGCCCGATTTGTACTGCTCTACCTCTCTCATACCTTGGGGAAACGTCCGGCGGGACCGACGCGTCCTCTGTTCCGCCTCCGTAGATTGTAATCCAATGATGGTTTCCAGGGCCATAGGTAAGTTTACGGCGGCAGAGGGCTCTCTAAAAATCGAGGTGCGTTGACCTGATTCGCTGACTCTAACACCTCTTTCGGATCGCGGCTCAAACGAGATTCTCTCCAGGTAATCCCGCCGGCGTGATCGCAGGGCCGGGGCGCGACCCTACGCTCTGCCCTCTGGGCGCTCTGCCCTCTGGGCGCTCTGCCCTCTGGCCCCAGACCCCCGGGTTATGGTAACGTAGCGGGCGAATTGAGGTGGGGGACGATCAAAGAGAGTCGTTTTGGATAAGTGGAAGTTTATTGATCTCCCGGTATGGAGTTTCCTTTCCGCCCGTATAATCATCTGAACTCGGAATGCCATGATTAAAATGAGGTTCTGCATAATCCTCTTTTTTGCCGGCTTTTTATTAGCCGTCCCGCTCGGCCCCTCGATCGCGGCGAGCCACTTCGAATACTCAGGTCAAGGCAGGCAAGTGATAGTTAGAGGGCGCGTAGTCTGTCTCGATGGGGCGGGCCACAGGCAGAGCGGCCCAACCGCCTGCCGGGACTCTTCTCATGGCTTCGGTCTTTTGGGTGCCGACGGCGCGATTTACAAGTTTTTGCCTGAAGACCCTTCGACCGCTATCTTTACCGATCCGCGAGTTCGCATGCGTGACTTGCAGGTCACGGCGCAGGCGCGCCCGGAAAATCAGCTAGAGATTATCCAGGTCCAGTCCGTTCGCGAGGGGAAGCTCTACGACATCTATTATTTCTGCGAAGTCTGCAACATCACGGCCCACGCGCCGGGACCATGCCCATGTTGTCGGCAAGAGTTCGAGTTCAGAGAGACACCCGCCGGGGCTGAAAAACCCTGAAGCGGAGAAATGTGGAGGCACTAATGAGCGAAGGTGATAAGCCCAAAGACCAAAGCTCCGGTCTATCAAGAAGAAAGTTTCTTAAGGCATCGGGCATCTCTTTGTCGGTCCCTCTCGTAATGGGACATCGGGTGATTGTCGTGGCCGGAGCCGAGGTGAAGGTTTACGGCCCGAGCAAGCTCCCGGTTACTCTCCTTGTAAACGGCAAAAAGCAGGTGGCCGAGGTAGAGCCGCGAGTTACCCTGCTTGAAGCCCTCCGCCATGAGCTTGAGGTGACCGGCCCCAAGCGCGTGTGCGACCGGGGAACTTGCGGAGCCTGTACGGTGCTTCTCGACGGCAGGCTGGTCTACTCCTGCTCCGTGCTCGCGATCGATGCGCAGAACAAACCGATCACGACCGTTGAAGGCTTGATGCAGGGCGACAGGCTGCACCCGATCCAGCAGGCCTTCGTCGATAACGACGCGCAGCAATGCGGATTCTGCACGCCGGGCTTCGTTATGGCCTGCAAGGGATTCCTCGACAAGAACCCGAACCCGACGCCCGAGGAGGTAGAGAGGGGGCTGGGCGGGAATCTGTGCCGATGCGGGACCTATATAGGTATCCGAGCGGCGGTGGCGCAGGCCGCGAAGAATCAGAAGGGAGGCCGAAAAAATGGCTGATTATAAATGGCCCGAAGCCGAAAAAAGAACCTTGATCGGCAAGCGCGTATCCCGCGTCGATGGCCCGGAAAAAGTCTCGGGCAAGGCCAGGTATACTTATGACATAAAGCGGCCCGGCATGCTGTACGGCAAGATCCTCAGGTCTCCGCACGCGCACGCCAGAATCGTGAGCATAGATTCCAGCGCCGCCGAAAAGATGCCGGGCGTCAAGGCTGTCAGAATTATTCAAGGGCCCGATACGGAGATCAGGTGGGCGGGCGATGAGATACTGGTGGTCGCCGCCGTCGATGAGCCCACGGCGGAAGACGCCCTTCGCGCGATCAAAGTAACCTATGAAGTCTTGCCGCACATGGTCACGGATAGCGATACGAAGCCCGCGCTCGAGATGAAGATGGCGCGGCAGTCCGCGGCGGAGACGAAGGGAGAGCCGGAGAAGGCTTTCGGCGAATCGGAAGTGATCTGCGAAGGCTCTTACGGCGTGCCGGTCATCACCCATTGCTGTCTGGAATCCCACGGGTTGATAGCCGAGTGGGAAGACGAGCAAAACCTGACGGTCCATATATCTACGCAGAACGTCTCGGGAATCGCGGGAGAGATGGCAAGGCCGCTCGAAATCCCGGCAGGCAATGTCCGCGTGAAGATGGACCACGTCGGCGGAGGGTTCGGCAGCAAGTTCGGCCCCGACCGGTGGGGCATCGAAGGCGCGCGCATCTCGAAACTGGCCGGGGGGAAGCCCGTGAAGATCATGCTTGAGCGTGACGCGGAGCTGATGGTGGCCGGGACGCGCCCTTCGGCGTACGCTCGCGTGAGGGTAGGCGTGAAGAAGGACGGGACAATCCTGGCCTGGGAGTCGGAATCCTGGGGCTCGGGCGGGATAGGCGGGGGCGGCTCGCCTCCCTTGCCTTATGTATTCGCCATACCGAACCAGAAGAAGCAGCACACGTCGATTCAGAATAATGTGGGAAGCTCCAGGGCGTGGCGGGCTCCGAATCATCCTCAAGCCTGCCTGATTACCATGGGCGCGCTCGAAGACACCGCCGCGCAGATCGGAATGGACCCTCTCGATTTTCTCCTGAAGAATATCGACCTGACCGGTCAGAGGGCCGAGGTGTACCGCGAGGAGTTCAAGATCGCGGCCGACCTCATGGGATGGAAGAAGAACTGGCACCCGAGGGGAGACAAGACGCCCGGGCCGATCAAGCGCGGCCTCGGTCTCTCCCTGCACACGTGGGGAGGCGGCGGCCACGCGAGCGACTGCGATGTGACGATCCACCCGGACGGCTCGGTCGAGATCAAGATGGGCACGCAGGACCTCGGCACCGGGACGCGGACGGCCGTCATTATGATCGCCGCCGATACCTTCGGCCTTCCGATGGACGCGGTCAAGCTGCTGATCGGGGACAACCGGTACCCGGCATCGGGAGGGTCCGGAGGGAGCACCACCATCGGCGGAGTGAGCGGCTCGACGAGGCGCGGCTCTCTCGACGCGCTCGATCAGTTATTCGCGAAGGTGGCTCCCGCTCTGAAGGCCGAGCCTGCCGAGCTCGAGGCCTCAGCCGGCATGATTCAAGTGAAGTCGGACCCGAAGCGCGGGCTTCCCTGGAAGCAGGCATGCGCGAAGCTCGGGGCCATGCCCATAACCGCTCGCGGTAAGAATCCGGGCCCCGGGAGCCTGACGAGCCAGGGGGTGGCGGGCGTGCAAATGGCGGATGTCTCCGTCGACATCGACACCGGTGTCGTGAGAGTCAACAAGATCGTGGCGGTCCAGGATTGCGGCCTCGTAATAGATTTGAAGACAGCGGAAAGCCAGGTATACGGCGCGCTAATCATGGGCGTCTGTTCCGCGCTCTATGAAGAGCGGGTGATGGATGCTTCGACCGGGCGCATGCTGAATCCGAACATGGAGTTCTACAAGCTCGCAGGCATCGGGGATGTCGGAGAACTGGTGGTCCACATGATGACGGGCAAAGGCTATGACGAGCGCGGGGTTATCGGCCTTGGAGAGCCTCCGGCCATCTCTCCTATGGCGGCTCTGTCGAACGCGGTGGCCAATGCCATTGGAGTGAGGGTGCCGACGCTCCCGCTTACGCCGGATCGCGTCCTCGACGCTCTTGAAAAGAAAGGAGGCAATAATGCGCGCATTTGAATACGCAAGCCCCGTCACGAAAGAGCAGGTCGTCAGCCTCCTCGCCCCTCAGTGGGGAGAGACGGAGGTGCTGGCCGGCGGCACCGATCTCCTGGCCCTGATGAAGGATGACGTCGTCCAGCCCAGAAGAGTCGTAAACATCAAGGAAGTGAAAGAGCTTCGAGGGATTACCTACAGCCCGGGGCAGGGATTGAGGATAGGCGCACTCGCGACCATTCAGGATCTGCTCGACAGCGCGGTCGTCGCCCGCAGCTACCGCGCCCTCGCTCAGGCTGCCGAAGGCATCACCAGCCCCCAGATAAGAAATATGGGTACCGTGGCGGGAGACCTCTGTCAGAGGCCGCGCTGCTGGTATTACCGCGCCGGGTACGGATTGCTTGCGAGGGACGAGAAAGGCGCATCGCTCGTAGAGAAGGGCGACAACCGGTATCACGCGATCCTCGGAAACTCGGGCCCCGCTTACTACGTGAACCCGTCGAGCCTCGCACCCGCACTAGTCGCCATGGGCGCTCGCGTTCAGGTTTACGGGCCGCAGGGCTCGCGTGAAATCCCGCTCGCGAAGTTCTATTTGACGCCGCGCGCCGAAGGCGAGCGCGAGTACGACCTCAAGCCCAACGAGATAATTACCTCCATCGCCGTTCCGCCGCTTGCCGGAATGAAGAACGCGACTTATGAGGTCAGGCAGAGGGAAGCCCTCGACTGGCCTCTCGCCACCGCGTCGGTCGTGGTCAGGATGAACGGAGGGAAGGTCGAGGACGCTCGCGTCGTGATGGGGCACGTCGCGCCCGTGCCGTGGCGGTCCACTGAGGCGGAGCGATTTCTCGCCGGTAAGCGTATCGATGAAGAGACCGCGCAAGGCGCAGGCAACGCGGCCGTAGAGCAGGCAAAGAGCCTCGGCCGCAACGGCTATAAAATTCAGCTCGCGCGAACGTCCGTCAAGAGAGCCCTGCTCGACATTGCCCGTGGAGGTGCAAAATGATTACCGAAGCCGAACGCTTCAGTACCGATCGCGAAGAGCTCTGCCATTGCCTTCGATGGAAGGGGCGATTCATCCTCGCCGAACACGACCCCTCGGTGCCGCGGACGAACGACGGCCTCTTCTGGTGCGTCTATACTCAGTCATGCATAGGCCCCGACGGAGGACTGGCGGAGCCGGGTAGTTGCTCGACCGAAGAGCGCGCCTGCCACGGTAAAGGCTACCTTTGATTCTCCGATGGGCTTCGGCCGGCTTGCTTGACCTTTGCTCAGGGCGCGGATAAAGTCAATCGGTATCGATCTATCCCGGCAGCATAGGAGTAATGGGAATGCGAAGAATGCTTTTAATAGCCGCGGTCGCCCTGAGCGTACATGCGCTCGCGGGCGCAGGAAATGCCCAGCAAATATCCGGCGACTACATGGAGACCCGAAGCGCGGACATCTACACGGGGCCTTGCGTCGCGAATGGAGAGGTCGGGCTCGTCGGCGACCAGGCTATCCTGGGCTGGCATGTAAAACAGGGAAGCTGGGGCGGCGTCTCGCTCGACGGGCTTGGAGTCGTCGGCGTCGTCAAAGCCGGAGCGACGCTCGGCGACATCTACAGCAATCCCTATCCTGCCAAGGCCGTCATGATCGTCGACGAAAAGGCGAGCCTCGAACAGAGAGGGGCCTTGATCAGCTTCGCTAAAGAGATGGCGGGAAAGCTTTTCGGAGATGTAATAGCGATCGAAGTGGCCCCGATTACGATGGAGATAAGTCACGAGCGCGGACATTATTCGAGGGCTTCCATGCACGCGGGCAGCCTCGCGGGGATAGAGACGCGCAGCATCGGCGAAAAGGACCACCTCTGCGGTAACGAGGTTACATTCTATCCGCCTCTGACGAAGATGGACCATGCGATGCCCGCGGTCGCGGAGCTTGATCAGTTCAAGGGAAAGGCGCTCGGCGTTTCATGGACTCTGAACGGGAAAAGGAGCGCGTTCGTCGGCACCTTTTCAAGGTAGCCGGATTAGTGACCGACCCATGATGACCACGAAGCGGGCCGAGCCCGAGCTCTTCGCGGTCTTCGTGCATTTTGAGGCCTGTCGGAACAAGCGAGGGGAGGTTCCTGATGTCGGGGTTGATTTTCTTGGCGCGTCCGGGCAGATTCCTGGCCCTCTTCTTACTGCTCGTGCTCGCGGGGGCTGAAACGGCAGCCGACGGCGACAAGCTTGAGGCCTCGGGGGCTTTCGCAGACCAGTCCGCGTCCGAAGCTCTAAGGGCCTCGGTCGATCCGAAAGGGCATCGAGTCGTCCTCGGCGATGGGACTACCCTCTGTGAGATCTGGCTTCGCAAGCAGGTGCCTACCAGGGCGAAGGCCGACGTGGCTGGCGCAATTTATACCGAGCTGGCAGAGTCCGCGTTAGTCGGAGTGATCTCGTTTCCCAAAGATACGCGCGATTATCGGGGGCAGCAGGTGAAGGCGGGCGCCTACACCCTCCGCTACACGGTCCATCCTTCTGACGGAAATCATCTCGGCATCTCCGTCTATCGCGACTTCCTGGTGCTTTCGCCCGTTAGCGCAGACCAGAACCCTGGAGCGGTCCTCAATTTCGAAGAGCTCATGAAGCTGAGCGCGAAAACGCTCGGGTCCGTTCACCCGTCTCCGATCAGCCTCGTGTCACCTGAAGGGCTTAAGTCGGTGCCGGGCGTCGCGACCAACGATCACGGGAACCTGGTCTTCGCGGCGCGAGTCAAGACTCAAGCCGGTTCGGAGATGCCCATCGCCTTCGTGGTAAAAGGCCAGGCCGAGCAATAGGGCGGCGCGCTCATAGCTGAAGCAGCTTCCTTATTCTCGGCTCCACGGCTTCTCGAATTTTGGCATCCGAGAGGGCATACTCGAACATGGTCTTGAGGTAGTTTATCGGGTCTCCGATAGTGAGCCACTCTCCATCCTCGACCGATTGAGCCACTACGCGCCCGCCTCGTTTAACGTATTCCCGCACGGCGTCGGTAAGCCATAGCTCGTTTGATTTCCCGAGCGGGATCTCGGACAGGATATTGATTACATCCTTCGAGATCAGGAACCGTCCGAACATCGCGAGGTTCGAGCGCGCTTCCTCGCGCGTGGGCTTCTCGACCACGTCATCGAGTTCACGGTCTCCGCTGCCTTCCCGAATCTGCGCGATTCCGTATCGGACCACGTCCTCCCACGGAACCTCCTGGACTCCTACTACGAGAGCGCCGGTAGCGTTATGCTTGTCGATGAGCTGGCGAGCAAAGGGCACTCGTGATTTCAAGATGTCATCGCCGTAAGCATAAAGGAATCCCTCGCCTTCAGGAATATGAGGCGCGGCCACGAGCAGGGGAGTGCCGTTTCCGTAAGGGCCTTGCTGGGCCTGAAAGACCAGCTCGACGCCCGAGAGCTTATCGACGAAATCGTCCAGGCTCTTGTACTTTCCGCGCGGAGGGAGGTTCCTCAGGTCGTACTGCCTGAGCAGAGGGTCGGGGTTTGCGCCCGTTATCACTATGACCTTCTTTACACCTGAATCTATGAACTCTTCGACTATCAGGTGGAGGGCAGGTTTATTTATTATAGGCAGTAGTTCTTTGGGATAACCAAGCGTAACGGGCAGCATTCGAGTCCCCGAGCCTGCCGCCGCAATCACTCCCGTTTCGACTTTCATCTAATAGCTCCATTCGCCACCCAGAAGCGCCCAGTGAAAGGTAACACGTAGAAGTTTGTTCTCTCAACCCGGCTGCCCTGCGCCACCCCGCGCAGTCTTCATCAATACGAAGGCGTCGTGCTCTTCCGCGTAGTACCCGTCGAGCCGCTCCAGAATGAAATACCCATGCTTGTCATAGAACGAGAGCGCTGATTGGTCCTCTACCGAGCATTCGAGGTAGATTGCCCCCGCTCCATTCTCCCAAAGCCAGCTCTCAATATTTTCAAGCAGGAGGCCTCCGATCTGCTGGCGCTGCCAGTGAGGGACCACCTCGATGGTGATTATGTGCCCGAGGTCGGGAGGCTCCCACGCCCCGATCACGAATCCCACTATCGGAGCCTCCCCTCCGGCCCGGTCGTCCGCGGCGACGATCGTTTTGCAAAAGCGGCTCTGCACGTAATGCTGAAGCTCAAGGTAGGAGTAGGCTACATCCGGAGGAAAGGCCTCCTGGTCGATCTCATAAAGGCTGTCAAGGTCGGGCGCGCTGAATGGGCGTATCTTTACCATTAGATTCCGGGACGAAATCCTAAAAGAGATTCTAGTGTCTAAAATAGACTCGGGACGAAATCGTTAAGCCGGCGTTTCGTAAAGATCGCCGTCTATCTGATTAACGGTTTCGGTATAATAACTGGCCTGCTCCGAGCGAAGGAATTTAACGACCGCGGCGACCTGATCAGGTTTTCGGAGCCGTTCCATTGGTGTTTCCACCGCCCACCTCGAATCAATCTGCTCAACAGGAACGCTTTGATTCAGCGCCCCGTGACCTGCGAGCCTGTTCGACCTCCAGGTCAGGTGGTAGCCGGGACAAACAGTATTAACCGTAATGCCAAAAGGTGCAACGTGCCCGGAGCGTTTTCGGCGAAACGGAGCGCGCCTGCTCTCAACCTGATGGCGCTCACACGGGCCAGTCTGGGGACGATGGCCTGACCCGGGCCACTCGAATCAGCCGCGCTCGAAGCGTAGCCTTGTCTTGACACGATACCCGATCTTGAACCTCTCGCTTGCAAATCGGCGGCCTAAGGATATCGCATAACTGGCAGCTTGTTTAGGGAAACGCGAGAAAAAAAGAGAATTCTTTAAGGCCCTATCATTCGCCTGGAAAGCACGCGGCGCGCCCGCGCCCGTGATGGTCCTTGCCGGATGTGGCGAGAACGCGGGACAGGAGTCAATTTCTTTACTGCTATGTAACGGAGCGTCAGAAGGCTGGGTCTCTCTTCTGCCCGGACTCTTTCCGGTAAAGCGGTTCAGACTGCCTGTGCTTCCGGTTTGGTTTTTTTATGCCCGGATAGATCTCGTTAACTCGCCGCGCTCATAGATCCCGGGACCCGGGCGGTTACGCGATAGACCTGCGAACGAGGTCTAGAAATACGGCGTGCGGCCGTGAGTCTTCGGTAAGCTCCGGGTGAAACGTTGCGGCGAGAATACTCTTTTCTCGGACGAACACGGGCTCGCCCCCGACATCGGCCAGCACCTCGACGTCGGCTCCGACCCGTTTTATTCTGGGCGCTCGGATAAATACCGCTTCGAGCGAACCGCCTTCGAGTACGGTGCGCGCCTCGCCGATGAAGCTGTCTACCTGCCTGCCATAGGCGTTCCGCTCGATGCCGATGTCGATCAGGCCGAGCGAGGACTGCGCGGGATTAGTCACCTCACTCGCCAGAAGGATCGCCCCGGCGCACGTGCCGAACAGAGGCCTGCCCGCCAACGCCAGAGCCTTGATCGCTCCTATGAGGTTCTCTTCCGTCAAGAGCTTGAGCATGGTCGTGCTCTCGCCTCCCGGAAGGACGAGGCCGTCAATCCCCTCCAGACCGGATTCCGTTCGGACTTCGAATGGAGAGACGCCCAGACGGGCCAGCGCCCGCGCGTGCGCGGCAAAATCTCCCTGGATCGCCAATACCCCAATCTTCATCGATCTCTCTTCCCGGCCCCGCAGAGGCGACGCTTGAACGTTATATCCTGGCGCGTCGCCTCTGCCACGGGTTCACCGGCCAGCTTCTGTCCCCGACTCACCAGCCTCGCGTCTGTAAGAGGTCGCTCGCGGCCATCTTCGAGACGTCTAGGCCCCGCATGGCTTCGCCCAGCTCTTCGCTCGCCTCCATGATGGCCTTCGGGTCATTGAAATGGGTAGTGGCCTTTACTATCGCTCGCGCGCGGACTGCCGGGTCCGTGGATTTGAATATGCCCGAGCCTACGAATACAGACTCGGCTCCCAATTGCATGCAAAGAGCCGCGTCTGAAGGAGTAGCGATGCCTCCGGCCGCGAAGTTCGGAACCGGCAGCTTCCCATCCCGGGCGACCATGCGAACGAGCTCGTAGGGAGCGCCGAGGCGTTTCGCTTCCGACATCAGCTCTTCGTCTCCCAGAATTGTGAGCCTCTTTATGTCCGTCACGATCTGGCGGAGGTGCCGCACGGCTTCGACTATGTTCCCGGACCCGGCTTCCCCTTTCGTGCGAATCAGCGCCGCGCCTTCGCCGATTCTCCTGAGCGCTTCGCCGAGGTCGCGCGCGCCGCAGACGAATGGGACTTTGAATCGATGTTTATCGACGTGGTTGGCTTCGTCGGCGGGCGTGAGAACTTCGCTCTCGTCTATGAAATCGACGCCCATTGCCTCAAGGACCTGGGCTTCGACGAAGTGCCCGATTCGCACCTTGGCCATTACGGGGATGGTGACCACGGCCATGATCTCTCGGATCTTTTTGGGGGACGCCATTCGGGCGACGCCGCCTTCCGCTCTTATGTCGGAAGGGACCCGCTCCAGCGCCATAACCGCGACCGCCCCCGCCTTCTCCGCGATGCTCGCCTGTTCTGCGTCAGTTACATCCATTATGACCCCGCCCTTCAACATTTCGGCGAGGCCCGTCTTTAACCTTATCGCATTATCTGCCATTTTATTACTCCGCTCCACCTTGTAACCGGCCCCCGGATGAAGGCCGGTGTCTATTCAAATTCGCGCGCGATCGTTGACCGGCTGCCCTGCGTTCCAATCAAATCGCATCAGCTTACCTGCTCTCTGATCGCGCGACCCAGACGTTCAATCCCTTCCTCTATCATCTCGGTTGATTGGTTAGAAAAGTTGAGCCTGATGAAATCGCGGCGCGGAGCATTCACGAAGAATGGAGCGCCCGGCACGAATGCGACCTTCCGGCGCAATGCGACTTCGAGAAGGGCGTCAGCTCGGACCCCCTCGGGCAGCTCGACCCACAGGAAAAGCCCGCCCTCCGGCTGCGTCCACCGCATTCCTTTCGGGAAATGCGACTCAAGAGCTTCGAGCATCGAGAAGCACCGGCTTCCATAAACTCGATTCAGCTCCGAGATATGCCCGTCATAATCGAACGTCTCAAGTAACGTGGAGGCGGCCCTCTGTTCGATAGTCGACGTGTGAAGATCGGTCGCCTGCTTTGCGATCACGAGCGCGTAGATCAATTCGCTCGACGCCGCGACCCATCCGATTCTCATCCCGGGACTGAGCGTCTTCGAAAAAGTGCTCAGATAGATGACAAGCCCATCCTCGTCGAGTGAGGCGAGCGAGGGAGACGGCTGGCCGCGATAGCGAAGCTCGCTGTAAGGGTCGTCTTCCAGGATCGGAACGTTATATCTTCTCGAAAGCTCGACGAGCCGGGCGCGCCTGTCCAAAGAGAGAGATGTTCCCTTCGGGTTGGAAAAATCGGATACGACGTAGATGAGCTTCGGGGCCGATTCCATAAGCACTCGCTCGACTTGATCGACGCGCATGCCTGCTTCGTCGCTGCCAACTCCGATCATCGTCGCTTCGTATGCGCTGAAGGCCTGAAGCGCCGCCAGATAACAGGGGTTTTCCACGACGACAACGTCACCCGCTTCGAGAAAGATCCGGGCCACGAGGTCGATACCTTGCTGCGACCCGCTGGTGATGAGGACGTTGTCCGAGTCCGCGTTGATTCCGCGAGACTGCATGCGCCGCCCGATCCACTCGCGCAGGGGCTTCCACCCTTCGGTCGTGCTGTATTGGAGCGCGGCGCTCCCCTGAGAAGAGAAGACCGTTTCATGGGCTTCGGCAATAGCTTTGACCGGAAAAAGCTCGGGGGCCGGGAGTCCCCCGGCGAAAGAGATGATGTCGGGTCGCTCCGTCACCTTCAGGATCTCCCGGACCGCCGAAGCGCCCATGCGCGACATCCTGCGCGCGAGCCTCAACGGCCTCTTCCGGGATTCGGGCGCGGGCTTTGCTACCGAGGGCAGGCTGGTCATTATCTCTTCATCCTTTCTTCAATATCCGCAAACGGCAGGGCGGATGATTCATCAGGCCGGGCCTCGCTTTAAGCCTGGCGCGAATTCTTGACGGACTCGCCGTTTTCGAGGGCGGGCCTGACGTGAGTCGTCTCTTTTACCGCCGACATCACGATCGTCGTGTTCGTCCTGGTGACTCCGGGAATGGTCCTCAACTGCTCGGAGATCAAGCGGTCGAGGCTTTCGGTATTCTCCGTTATGACCTTCAGCAGGTAAGAATCCGAGCCCGTGACGTGGTGGCATTCCAGAACGTCGGAGAGCGCGTGAATCTTCCTGGCGAATCCGGCGTTGTACTTGGGATGCTCGATGCCCACACCGATGAAGGCCGTAATATCCTTCCCCAGCTTTCGGCCGTCAACCCTCGCATAGTACCCTCTTATGACTCCCTCTTGCTCCAGCTTCTTCATCCTCTCAGCTATCGAGGGCTGCGACAGCCCGACCGCCGCGCCCATCTCCGATTGCGTCATGCGCCCGTTCCCCTGCAATAGCTCAAGCAAATCGTAGTCTATCGAATCTAATCGCATATCTATCTTCGTCCGGGTTGAATTTCGTACGCTGCCTATAATATCCAGGCAAGGCTGTCGAGTCAATGAGAATTTATAAGTATCCGCGTGAATATTTAAGAAATATCAAAGGAGCCTCCGCTCGGCGCACATAGCGGTCGAATCAGGGGTGGTAAGGTGGCGGGCAGCTCGCAATTCGGTTGACACGCGTTGCTCAATCGAGCAATCTCTGGGTAAACCCGGGAGGCGGAGGGCATTTGCAAAACTGGAAGCTCGTTATCGAATATGAAGGCACGCGTTATCACGGCTGGCAGGAGCAGAGAAGTTCGCGCACGGTCGCGGGCGAGCTCAGGATCGCGGCCGAGCGGGCCCTGGGAAGCCCTGTCGACATCTCCGGGGCGGGCAGGACCGATTCCGGCGTGCACGCCGCGGGGCAGGTCGCCCGGTTGCGCTCGCGAAAGCGAGTCCGCGCCGGCGAGCTGGTTCGCCTCTTGAACGACAATCTTCCGGCCGACATAAACATACTCTCGGCCGTGGAGGCGCAGGCGTCCTTCGACCCGAGGCGCGAAGCGACCCTGCGGTATTACATCTACCACATTTCGACGCGCCGCTCGGCATTCGCCAAGAGATTCATCTGGTGGGTCCGGGATGACCTCGACCTCGAAAGAATGGCCGCCGCCGCGGAGTCGCTCGAAGGCCGCCATGATTTCAGGAATTTCTGCGAGCCCAGAGACGACGATAGATCGACCGTAGTAAATATCGAAAGCGTCGAGCTCGGAGCTTCGGGCGACCTTTTGTTGTTCCGGATCGGAGCGCCTCGATTCCTATGGAAGATGGTCAGGCGAGTCCTCGGCTCGCTGGTAGAAGTAGGGCGCGGGTCGCTTACGGTCGAACAGTTCGAATCCCTGCTCTCTGCCGGAAGCAACGTCCGGGTGCCGAAGGGGTTTTCGGTTGCGGCACATACCGCGCCGCCTTCGGGGCTGTTTCTGGAGCGCGTGGTTTATGGCGAAAAAGACCGCCCGCGTGAGCTGGCACCGGTTATTCCGGTCTTCAGGATGCGGTGACTCCTGCCTGCCCGACGCGCGGCAAACTCGCGAACACGCCTGCTGCTTTATCGGCCGGGTAAACATTTAGGTTAAGGAGCGATAATGGTCCGGGCGCTGCTCTTCACGATCTTTGTATTCCTTCTCGCCTTCGGGCTGCCCGTGCCCGGCTGGGCAGAAGCCGTCCATGCCGACGGGCCCGCGCAGCCCGCGGCTCACGGGCTCGATCCCGTGGTCCTGATCGGGGTTGCGGTGATTCTCCTGATCGGGAAGGCAGGGGGAGAGCTGTTTGAGAGATTGAAACAGCCGGGCGTGCTGGGCGAGCTCGTGGGCGGAATTTTAGTGGGAAACCTGGCGCTGCTCGGCATTACGTCCGTGGACACCTTAAAGACCAATGAAGTTATCACGGCGCTCGCGGAGCTCGGCGTTATCATCCTTCTCTTCGAGGTCGGGCTTGAGTCTAATATCGGGGAGATGCTTGAAGTCGGCTGGTCGTCCCTGCTCGTGGCTTTTATCGGCGTGATCGCCCCCTTCTTTTTGGGATGGGGCGTCGCGGCCTATTTCATCCCGGAGGAGTCCACGCTCGGGCACATATTCATCGGCGCGACCCTTACAGCCACAAGCGTCGGCATAACGGCCCGGGTATTGAAAGACCTGGGGAGACTCGCCACTCGTGAAGCCCGGATAATTCTCGGGGCCGCGGTCATCGACGACATTCTTGGTTTGCTGATACTGGCGGTCGTAAGCGGGGCGATCAAGGCATCGGCGACCGGCGGAAGTCTCGGCCTCTTCCAGGTCGGCGTCATCGCTTCCAAGGCGCTGCTATTCCTCGTATTCGCAATCGCGGCCGGACACTATCTGGTGCCTCTTCTCTTCAAGGGGGCCGGACTCTTCGAGAGCAGGGGTATCTTGCTCTCCCTGGCCATTTCGGTCTGTTTCGTCCTGGCTTACCTTGCCTCCATTGTCGGCCTCGCCCCGATAGTCGGGGCTTTCGCCGCCGGGCTCGTCCTCGACGAAGCGCACTTCGAGTCGTTCGAGGATCATAAGCAATACGGCTTTCATCAATTGCTGAACCCCATAAGCACCATTCTCGTCCCTATATTCTTCGTCTTGATGGGACTGAAGGTCGACGTGCGGTCCTTCGTTCAACCTGAGCTTCTAGGATTCGCCGCGTTATTGACCTTCGTCGCGATTATCGGGAAGCAGGTCTGTTCATTGGCAGTCGTCGAGCGCGGAATCAATCGTATCGCGATCGGATTCGGGATGGTGCCGCGGGGGGAAGTAGGGCTCATATTCGCGGGCATCGGAACGACCCTGTCTCTTCCGAATGCTCAGGGCGTGATCGAGCCGATAATCTCCGCGTCAACCTTCGGGGTAGTTGTCATCATGGTCATCATTACGACGGTCTTCACGCCCCCGGCCCTGAAGTGGGCCATGTCGAAGAATACCCCTGAGATGGACCTCGCGCGCTCGGGCGTGATCGAAAGGCTCGCCGATGAAAACGTCGATCGATCGTGACTCCCGTTCCGGCGGAGCGGGCTCAATCGAGATTCGGGTTCGCGGCGGGCCTTCTTGCGGTTAACCGGTGACGGACGAACTCGACGATGACCGGAAGGAGCGACACGAAAATGATTGCCAGGATCACGAGCGAGAAGTTCTTCTTTACGATTTCCAGATTTCCGAAGAAGTACCCGGCGAAGACACAGATCGCGACCCAGACTACCCCTCCGACCACGTTGTAGGCGATGAAGCGCCAGTAGGTCATACTGCCGATGCCGGCGACGAAGGGGGCAAAGGTCCGGATGATCGGGATGAAGCGGGCGATGATGATGGTCTTCCCGCCATACTTTTCATAGAACTCGTGTGTTCTTTGCAGGTGCTTCCTGTTCAGGAAGCGCACACCTTCCTTGCGAAAAATTTTCGGCCCGAAATAATGGCCGAGCCAGTAATTGACCGTGTCGCCGATTACGGCCGCAAGGGTCAGGATCAGGAATACGTAAAAGACATTGAGTGAGCCGAGAGCCGCGAACGCGCCTGCCGCGAAGAGGAGGGAATCGCCCGGCAGGATGGGTGTCACCACAAGCCCCGTCTCACAAAAGATGATGACGAACAGGATGAAGTAGGTCCATACCCCGTAATCGCGGATTATCTCGTTCAGGTGTTGATCGAGATGAAGAAACAGGTCAATCAAGCTCTTGATAAATTCCATGGTCCTCAGCAGTGTTTCGGATTTGCCGCGAAGCGTCAATCCCTCGCGGACCACGCTTCAGTATCAGGACTCCCACCCATGCCGCCCGATCAATTTGACGAAGACGCATTCCTCGTGGTCCTCGCGTACTAACCCGCCGGGTGTCTTTATGATGCGAATAAGCGTCTGCCGCTCTGTGTCTCCTACGGGGATGACGAGCCTGCCGCCGACGGCAAGCTGGGCGACGAGCGGGTCGGGTATCGCGGGACTCGCCGCCGCGACGAGGAT
>DATLMR010000166.1:0-10579 GCA_035537555.1 Blastocatellia bacterium | reverse complement strand
TACAATCCCTACACGATGTCGTTCAACTTCGGCATCCAGCAGGAGATCTACCGTGGAGCCGTGGTTGAGGTCCGTTACGTAGGCTCGCGCATCATCGGCCAGTTCCAGACCATCAACGGCAACCCCGACCTCAGGTTCCTCGCCCTCGCGGGCCAGGACCTCGTCGGCGATCCTACGGCGTTCACCAACGGCATCCTCGCTCCCGGAGCGACCGCCGCAAACAACTTCGACAACCGTCCGGGCACGAACGGCGCAGGCCGTGTCGATCCCGCCTTCGGCGCGGTCCGCACGCGCATCAACGGAGCGAACTCGACCTATCACGGGCTCCAGACCCGCTTCGACACGCGCATCCGAAATGTGCTGACGCTGAACATGAACTACACGTTCAGCAAGACCCTCGACAACGCGTCGGAGATCTTCGGCACGCTGGGCGGCGGTCAGTCGGTGCCCATCTCGCAGAACCCGTTCGACACGAACGGCGGCGAGCGCGGCCTCTCCGCGTTCCACCAGAAGCACAACTTCGTGGCGAGCTTCCTCTATGACCTGCCGTTCTTCTCTGAGCAGCGCGGCGTGGTCGGCAAGATCCTGGGCGGCTACCAGCTCAACGGCATCGTCCGCATGGGCTCGGGACGCCCGTACACTCCCGTGACCATTCTCGGCCAGGTTGATCCCGGGTTCGAGACCGCATTCAACACCGGCGGCGTCGGAGTGGTTCGCCCGTTCAACGGCAATCCCAACGCGTCCGAGGGCACTATCGCTTACGGCAGCACGGCCGCAGGAGCGGTATTCGGCCTCGACGTGCCGGCCGGCCAGTTCATCGTTTTCGACACGCGCCAGCCGGGTTCGGCCGGTACGATCGTCAGCGCCTCGCAGGCCCTTGAGCAGTCGAGACTGATCTACAACGACTTCGGCCTGTTCAACCTCGGCATACCTCTGGAGGCTCTCGACGCCGTCCAGCTCTTCAAGACGCCTTACGGCGATGTCGGCCGTAACACGTTCCTCGGCGAGCCGTTCTACCTCGCGAACGTCTCGCTCTTCAAGAACCTGAAGCTCACGGAGAACAAGAGCCTCGAATTCCGCGTTGAAGCCTTCAACGTGCTCAACCACAGGAACTTCGGAGTTCCCGATCCGCTGGTCGAGGATGCGTTCAACGGCTTCGCCGTCAGCACCTTCCAGAACCCCGGACAGAACAACGGCGGCAGCCGCACGATGCGGCTCGGCGTCCGATTCCTGTTCTAAGCCGGACCTCGGCTTCAACTGTTTCTCTAACCGGGGAGAGGGTCATCATGGCCCTCTCCTTTTTTTCCGCGAGAGCCCTCCCCTCAGCCCGCTAAATTTTCATGTTAACGCTTCGGCGGCTTGCATCGTCTTTAACTCCGGAAGCCAACACCGCTTTACGCTGCTTGTCCGGAAGGAGATATGAAATGATAAAAAGAAGAACCCTCAGATTAACGACGCTCGCCGCGATGGCTCTCTGCCTCGCATGCGCCTCCGCGTTCGTCCCCTATTCCAACGGCCAGGAACGCAAGATGGATTGCAATGATAACTGGTGGGGGGACCGCTACTCTTCCCATTGTGAAATTCAGGAACAGACGCTTCCGGCCGGGGGCACGCTTTCGGTCAACGGAGGGCGCAACGGCGGAGTCTCGGTAAAGGGATGGGAGCGCAACAACGTGCTCGTCCGTGCGCGCATACAGACTGGCGCGAAGACCTCCGCCGAAGCGGCCGAGCTGGCCCGGCAGATCAAGATAGAGACGGGCGGCTCGCAGATTCGCGCGGAAGGCCCGACGGGTCAGGACGATAAGCACTGGGCGGTCAGCTACGAGATATTCGTGCCTCAGCAATCGGACCTCTCGCTTGAGACGTATAACGGCGGGATCAGCATCACCGACGTGCGCGGCCAGATCGAATTCAAGGCCCACAACGGAGGCGTGTCGCTCAAACGCCTGGGCGGGAACGTGCGGGGCACCACGACCAACGGCGGACTCTCCGTCGATCTCGCGGGCACGCGCTGGGAGGGCGAAGGGCTCGACGCCGTCACGCGTAACGGCGGGGTCAGCATCTCCGTGCCGGAGAATTACTCGGCGCGCCTGGAAAGCGGCACGCGCAATGGCGGCCTGAATCTCGGCTTTCCGCTCACCGTGCAGGGCCGCGTCGATAAGGAGATCTCCGTGGACCTCGGATCGGGAGGCGCGACCGTGCGGGCCGTCACGACCAACGGCGGGGTCACGATCAGGCGCAAAGGCCAGGATTGAATCGATAAGGATCGAATAAAAGAACGACTGTAGCGGGCGGCCCGCTTGAGGCCGCCCGCCGGAGATGGGCTCTAGAGCTGGAGCGATTTCACTTCGAGGTACTCTTCCAGTCCGTACTTCCCGAGCTCGCGCCCGTTCCCGGATTGCTTGTAGCCCCCGAATGGCGCGAGGGGATTGAAGCCGCCTCCGTTGATATCTACCTGTCCCGTTCGGAGCCTCCGGGCTACGCGCTTGGCGCGCTCCACGTCCGACGACCAGACGCCCCCGGCCAAGCCGTAGATCGTATCGTTGGCGATTCGCACGGCATCGTCTTCGTCTTCATAAGGGATGATCGAGAGGACCGGGCCGAATATCTCTTCGCGCGCGATGGTCATATCGTTGCTCACGTTGGCGAATACCGTGGGCCTCACGAAATAGCCTTTCTCGATGCCCTCGGGCGGCTCGACGCCTCCGGTGACGAGCGTGGCCCCTTCCGCAATCCCTTTCTCGATGTACCCGCGCACGCGGTCGCGTTGCGCGCCGGAGACGAGCGGGCCGAGCTTCGCGCGGCCCTCCCTCGGATCGCCCACCGTGAATCTCTCAGCCGCTCGCCTTGCTATCTCGACCGCCTCGTCGTGTCTCTCTTTCGGAACGAGCATGCGCGTGTGCGCGGAGCAGGTCTGCCCGGAGTTGAAGTAGCAGTTGCCGACTCCGCTTGAGACCGCCTTCTCGAAGTCCGCGTCGTCGAGGATGATGTTGGCGGATTTGCCTCCGAGTTCGAGCGCCACGCGCTTGACGGTCTGCGAGGCGAGCTCGCTCACCCGCTTCCCCGCGCGCGTCGAGCCCGTGAAGGAGATCATGTCTATATCGGGATGCGCGGCCATCGCTTCGCCGACGGCCTCGCCGGTCCCCGTGACCAGATTGAAGACGCCCGCCGGGAGCCCCACTTCATGAATGATCTCTGCCAGCACGAAGGCCGTAAGGGGCGCGACCTCGCTCGGCTTGAGCACGACCGTGCAGCCGGACGCGAGCGCCGGGGCGACCTTGGCGACCACCTGGTGAAGCGGATAGTTCCAGGGGGTTATGCACCCGACGACGCCGACGGGCTCGCGGACCACGAGCGAGTTTCCGATCTGCTCCTCGAACTCGTACTCGCCGACCAGGCCCGCGAAGATGCCCATGACTTTAGCCGGCAGGCCGGCCTGCACTCCGGTCGCGAGCGGCAGGGGCATGCCGACCTCGCTCGCGATGATGCCGCCGATCTCGCTCATGCGCGAGGCGAGCCCTTCCGATATTCGCCTGAGGTAATCCGCGCGCTCCTCCCTTGAAGTCTGCGACCATGCGCCGAAGGCGCGCCGCGCCGCCGCCACGGCGCGGTCCACATCCGCGGGCGTCCCTTCGGGTATCCGCGCCATCACTTCTTCAGTGGTAGAGTTTGTGACGTCGAGCATTCCCTGCCCGCTCGAATCGATCCATTCGCCGTCCACATAAATCTTATCGTGGACCTTTACATCGAGTTTTTCCGAAGCGCTCATCTATGTTCTCCTTCGCGCCGCGCCGGCGCCCTCGTTTGCCGTATCCGTTTCAAGTCGCATTTATGTAGTAAGCAAAATTGCCGGCCCCTCCTTCATACGGGAGCCGGGCCTTTCCCGGTTCTCCGGCTCGCCGATTATATTTACTTGAACTCACAGCCGCAGTTGAGGCAGCGGCTCGGCTCTTTGACCAGCAGAAAAAAGAGCGATAAAAAGCAGACGAAGAAGAAACCTATGACCGACACCAGAATGGCCCACACCGGGATGCCTCCCTTGACGACGTTTATCGAGCCGCAGCGGGGGCACCTCAAATGGCCCGCGAGCGGCATGGGGGGAGAAGGCGGCGGCTGGTAGGTCTGCGGGGGATATGGAGTTCCATACATCGTCGGATTGGGAGGCGGCACCGAAGGAGTGTAGCCGGCATTGGGATCGGGGCCTGCCGGATCGGAGTTTTGTGGCGCCAGAGGCGTCGCGCAATAGCGGCAGAAGTTCGATCCCTCGCGATTCTCAACGCCGCATCTGGGGCATTGCATAGACTCTCCTTTAAGACGGCTTCCAGTTTCAATCTCCGGGAGCGGGCTGCTTCGCCCGCGCTCACAATAATATAAAGTCTAGCCCCTGAAGACTGAAAACGAAAAGCGAGATTAAATCGGCGCGGCCCGGGAGCCGAGGCCTTCACAGCCCGGCCATGTCCCACTTCCGCTTCATCTCCAATATCAACCGCGCCACTTTTTCGCTCACCCTGGCGAAATATTCGTCGGCCTTCGCCTGATCGAATCTGACGTAGCCCTGGCCCTCTTTATAAAGGGTGATCGACGAAGGGGAGGGGTAAGCGGAGTAGGTGCCGGGCGGAGGGTTGGGCGTGACGAGGTCTTTAGAATATCGATCTTTGTGAACCAGCTTCGGGTCGATCGCCTGAATCATTGCCGTCTCGTTCCAGCCCGCGTGGCCTCCGTCCTCCCCGAAGACCGAGAGCGTCACGTCCGAGGCGTAGCTCCACCAGTTGACGACGAGCGTCCGCACGCGCTTCTCCTGGCCGATCTCCGCGGCGACCTGATTGAGCACCGCCGTCTGCGGGCCTCCGTGGCCGTTGATGATTACGATGTTGCGAAAGCCTGTTTTCGCAAGGCCCGCGAGTACGTCGCGCGTGTAGGCGCGGTAGGCCGCCTCTGAGATCGAGAAGGCTCCCGGGTAAGCGTCCATGCTGCCCGTTATGCCGTAGGGGACGACGGGGGCGACCATGGCGTTTACCTGGCGCGCGATCCGGCGGGCTATCGCCACGGGAGCGATTATATCGGCCCCGTTATTCACGACTCCGTGCGGCTCGAGCGTCCCCGTCGGCAGGATTACCGTGTCGATCTTCGAGGGCACGGCCTCTTTGAACTCCATCCAGTTGATCTCGCTCATATCGCGAGTAGAGACTGCGTCGGCGGTTTGCGGCGTCCGGGCTCCGGCCGTCGCGGCGAGCAAGAGGGATAGAAAAATCACGCGCGTCATTAATGGTTTCTCCTTGAAATGTATTCGCGGCACGCCGATTCTTGGCTTCCGGGATTCGAATTGTCAAGCGGCGGCCGGGAGGCTCCGTTTCCGGGGCCGAACGATCCGAAGCGCGCCGGGGCAACGGGCTTTCTTTGACTGACCAATCCGCGCTGTGATAATTTCCGAGCCTGCAAATATGATCAGGAGGCAGTTATGGATATCAAGGAACGGGTAGTTGAAGGCATAAGCGTGCTGGACATTTCGGGCAAGATCGTCCTCGGAGAAGGGGACGGGCAGGTCAAGGAGCGAATCAAAGACCTGCTCGCGGACGGTCAGAAACGGATTCTGCTGAATCTCGGCGACGTGAGCTATATAGATTCGGCGGGTCTGGGCGCGCTCATCAGCAGCTATACCACCAGCAAGCGCGTAGGCGGGCAGCTCAAGCTCGTGAATCTCACCAAGCGCATACAGGACCTGCTCAGCATCACGAAGCTGATCACGGTCTTCGACACTTACGAAACCGAGCGGGAAGCCATCTCCTCTTACAAGCCTGCGGAAGCGGAGCCGGCGGCAGAGTAATCCGAGGTGCCGCGGATGGAGGCGCGTGAATTCGGGGGCCGGTCCGCGCGGCAGCTTTGCCGCGCCTCCGTTACAGGGTCAGGGTTGCTGTGCGGCGAGCGCTCGAACGCGCTCCATACTCTCTTTGATCGCCGGATTGTTCGTGGCGGCGTAGGCTCTCTCGTAGATTCTGAGGGCCTGCTGGTACTGCTTGTCGCTTTCGTAGACGAACGCAAGCTCCGAGAGCGCCGGGACCGAATCGGGCGCGAGTTGAATCGTTATTTCCAAAGCCTCCATAGCCTTTCTCATCTGCCCGCTGCGCGATAAGGCGATGCCGTAAAAGAGCCAGGCCTGCGCGTTGCCGGTATTCGCCTTCGCGATCTTTTCAAGCGGCGCGACAGCTTTGTCGAAGCGGTTCGCCCCCAGATAGGCGCGCCCCAGGATGCCCGCCGTCTTCTGGTCGTCGCGGAGGGCCGCGAGTCTTTCGGCCGCCTCGGCCGCCTCCGCCCACGCGGCGGTTGCCGCCGCATTCGGAGCCCCGTTGGGGCTCGCCTTGCGCGCCTTTCTCATGAGACTTTCGGCGAGCAGCTCAAGGGCCGCCGTCTCTTCCGGGCCGGCCTTGACCGCTTCCCTGAGCGCGGCCACGGCCCGCTCGTCGTCCTCGCGCTTGAAGTGGATCGCCCCGATGTAATAGGCGTTCGAGGCGCTCTCTTTGGATTGTTCGGTCGCCGGTCCGTTCGCCGCGAGCAGGGGCATCGCTTCGTCGTAGCGCTCGAGGAAAAAGTAGCTGCGGCCGAGGGCCGCCCGCGCGCCCGGGTCGAGCGCCCGTTTCGCCTTAGAGGTGATCTCCATGTATCTCTTCAAAGGCTCGACGGCCTTTTCATACTCGCTGGAAAGGTAATGGGAAAAGCCTATGGTGTACCACGCCCCGGCTATGTCGGGGCTCGACGGCGATTGGATTTCGAGCAGGTCCACGGCGCGAGCGAGCGGGCGCTCGACCCGCTTGTAGCGCTTCAGCTTGAACTCGCAGAGGCCTATGTAATACCACGCCCCGGCTATGTCGGGCCGGTCGCGGACGAGGTCCTGAAACTCGGCCAGCGCCTCCCTGTAGTCGTTCTTGTTATAGAGCGCGACGCCGCGGCTCCAGTCCGCCGCGACCGAGGGCAGGGCGATCAGGGAGATCAACAGGAGCGCCGCTTGAACCCGTTTGAATACTATGCGCATCGCGCAAATTATCGCATGACTCGATCTCGTTTCATAACCATGCTTTTCATTATCCCGGAGCGCGAACGTGTTGAGGCTACCCCCGCCCCTGCTTCCTCGCTCGCCGGGTCTGAATTCATGGGAGGCTCTTTTCCGTCAATATCTTTTGCGGGTCGATCGGCGCGCGGGCCGTCCGCTTTGGCGACCGCCGCCCGGCCGAGAAACAACTTCGCAGTGTCGATAAATTCATGAAATCTATCGAATCCCGGAGGACTTGATGCCCAGGCCATTCAATCGTCTATCTTTGGAAGAATTCGCGCAACTGCTCGCGCGTTTCCCCTTCAGGCGGCGGATCGACTCCGTCCATATGCATCACACGTGGCGCCCGAATCACGGCCAGTTTCGCGGGCTCGAATCGGTCGAAGCGATGTGGCGGTTCCACACGCAAGAGAATGGCTGGAGCGACATCGCCCAGCACATAACGATCGATCCTGAAGGGATGATCTGGACGGGGCGCGATTGGAATCAGTCGCCCGCGAGCGCCTCCGGCCACAACGGCAACAGCATCTCCGGCCCGTTCATGTTCGAGATGATCGGCGATTTCGACGGGGGGCGCGACCGGTTCGCGGGAGCCCAGCGGGAGGCGGCTCTCGAAGTCGTCGCGCGGGTGCAGATGAAGTTCGGGCTCGCCGCGAGCTCTCTGCGCTTTCATAATCAGATGTCCTCGAAATCCTGCCCCGGCAGCTCGATAGATTATGAAGAGTTCCTCTCGGCGGTCGAGAGCCGCCGCGCGGAGATCTCCGAAGAGGACGCGGCGCGGTCCGCCAGGCTGAGCGCGGAAGACCGACCCTTCTCGGATGAAGAATCCGAGCTCGCGGGCAGGGTAGAGTCCCTGCTCGGATCTTTCAGCCGCTCGGGGGCCTTTCGCGACGACCCGGCATCGGCCGAGACAGGAGATGACGAGTTGCAAGAGTTCGAGGTTCGCCGGCTGATCGAAGAGGGGCTGATCGCGCCGCCTCCGGCCGCGAGCGGGGGCCGCGAGGAATCGGCCCGAGAGGCCGCGAGCGAGCTGACCCCGGAAGTTCGCGCCGAGCTGCGCCAGCACGTCATAAACCTGAGGCAGGGGCAGTTCTCGTCCGAGGGCAAATTTTCAACCTCGCCCGCCGATGTCGATGCGATATTCGGAGAGCGCCTGGCCGAGGCGCTCGCGGAGGCGAAGGATGAAGGCAGGAAGCTGCGGCTGCTCTTCTTCGCGCACGGCGGCCTGACCTCCGAATCGAGCGGGCTGCAAATCGCTCACAGGCAGGTGAGCTGGTGGAAGAGCAACAAGATCTACCCGGTCTACTTCGTGTGGGAGACGGGCTTCTTCGAGATTATCGGCCAGCTCCTGAGATCGGGCCGGAGCCGCACGATCGAGTCGGCCCGAGACATATTCGACTTTACCTCCGACCCTCTCCTCGAAGCCTTCGCGCGCAGGTTCGGAGGGGTATCCATCTGGTCCGGCATGAAGCGCAGCGCGGAGCTTTCGGCAGCCGCGGGCGGGGGCGCGCGGTACGTGGCGAAGAAGCTGAAGGAGTTCTGTGAGGCGAATGCGAAGGACGTGGAATTGCACGCGATGGGCCACAGCGCGGGCGCGATCTTTCACGCCTACTTCGTCCCGACGGCCCTCAAAATGGGAGTCCCGTCCTTCCGCTCCATGCATTTCCTCGCGCCCGCGATTCGCGTCGATACCTTCAAGGAGCTGCTCGCCCCGAAGGTGGGCGAAGGGGAAGGGATCGATCACCTGACGGTATTCACTATGAAGAAGGATTGGGAGCGGGCCGACAACTGCGCCGAGCTCTATCGAAAATCGCTGCTCTACCTGATTCATCACGGGCTGGAGCCGCAGCCGAAGACCCCCATTCTCGGGCTTGAAGAGTCGCTTCGCAATGACGGGGAATTGACCAGGCTCTTCGGACTGGCGGGCCACGCCTCCGCTTCGGGCGAAGTTATATGGTCGAAGACACAGGTCGAAAGCGGCCGCAATGCCAGCACCTCCGCGAGCCACGGCGGCTTCGATGAGGACTCGCCCACGATGAACAGCGCGGCCCGGCGCATTCTGGGCCTGGACGACACGACCCCCATCGAAGAGTTTCCGACACAGGGCGCCCGAGAGCGCGCCGCGGACGCGTGGCAGGACTCGGCCGAGTGGGAAGAAGAGTTGCGGGAGATGGCTCCGCGCGCCGCCCGCGTGAGGCCGAAGCATCCCTCTACCGCATCGTCGCCCGCGCCTGTCGCTTCTCCCGCGCCGGCGGGAGCCAAAGACGGGCGCGCGGACGGGCAGGGAGGCAGGCGTCGCGCGCTCTGCGTCGGCATAAATACGTATCCGACCTCGCCCCTCTCCGGATGCGTGGCCGACGCGGAAGAGTGGGCCGACACGCTCAGGTCGCTCGGCTTTGAAACGACCGTGCTGATCAACGAGCGGGCGACCTATGATTCGATACTGACCGTGCTCTCGGATCTCGTGAACACGAGCCGGTCAGGCGATGTCATAGCCTTTCAATTCGCCGGGCACGGGACGACTCTGGGCGATAAGAACAACGATGAATCGGTGAACGGCTTGCCGGGCCGCGACGAGGCGCTCTGCCCGTACGACTTTGCCAAAGGCGCGTTCATCATCGACGACGACGTGGCGGAGGTATTCAGCCGGATACCGGATGGCGTGAACGTCACCTGTTTCATCGATTGCTGCCACTCCGGGACGATTACCCGCTTCGCCGTGGGAGACTCGGCGGAAGGCCAGGGCCGCGCGCGCAACGAGCGCCCTCGCTTCATCGTGGCCACGCCCGAGATGGAGAACTACCACCGCGCCTTCCGCAAGAGCGTCGGGCGCTCGCGCTCGTTCGCCGCACGCGGACCGGATTCGATGAGAGAGGTGCTGTTTTCGGCTTGCCTTCAGAGCGAGGTCGCGTGGGAGAACGACGGCCACGGAGATTTCACGACGCGCGCCACTCAGATACTGAAGCAGGGAGCGAACGCCATGTCGAACGAGCTGTTTCAGCAGAGAGTGGTGGAGGCCTTCGGCTCGACTCCGCGCCAGCACCCCGAGCTCGATTGCTCGGCGAACGTGCGCGGGCGCGCGCTGCTCGGTCCTCTGACGACGCCGGGCTTCACGGATGCCGGTGTCGCCCCTCAGGTCGCGACGGCAGGCGCCGCCTCCAGGGAGATCGAGGCCATAGCTCAGGGCTTTCGAATGATCGCCGATGCGCTTATTAAGCCGAGGTAGATTTGATGGCAGACAGCTCGAAGAAGTCGGATATTTCAACTCCCCTTGCGACCGCGGCCGCCGCACAGACCCGCGAGGACTTGCCCGTTGAGCAGTCCGCGAGCCCCAGGACCCCCTGCAAGGGTGAAGGCCTCGCCTTCACGATCGGGCCGGGCGTGGAGCGCGCCGTACACGGGCGCCCTTACGAGCGTAGCGGAAATGATCCGGTCTACCGCCCCCTGAAGATTTTTACCCTCGATCCGGCGGAGTCGCGCCTCGAGGGCTCCATCGCAATCGTCAATGTTCCTTACGAGCCCCTGAAGCCGGGG
>DATLMR010000165.1:0-7601 GCA_035537555.1 Blastocatellia bacterium | reverse complement strand
CGATGCGAAGCCGTATCGCGCCCCTTCCTCGCATAACTTCAAAATATCGTCACGAGTCGCTTCGGGTTTGAGCAGCGTGTGATCTATAAAGCGCGCGACTTCGCGCGCGGCCTGGCTTTCGCTACCCGAGAGGCCCAGCCTCACCCCGCCGCCGGAAATGATGGAATGCATACGGTCCGGGCATTTGACGAAACATTCGTCGTGGCACAGAGCGCACTCGTTTGCGAGAGAGCCGGTGCCGAGACGCGAAAGGATCACGTCGGTGATCTGCGAGACCAGCTCCTCCATATTGAAATCATTCTGCATAATCGAACCAGAGCCGAAGAATCAATCGAGTATTATCGCCCCACCCATCCGAAGGGCGAGCCGAGGAACCGGCCTCCCGTCATACGGCCGCGGAACCTCTATCCGGCAAGAGAGGAAGCGCGCCCGGCCGCGCGGGCTTTAAGCTCTCCGAGTAATTCATAAGGCACCGCCAGGTCGCCCAGGCCTTTCACCATCTCGATATCCGGTTTATATGTCCCGTGATAATCGCTCCCCCCGGTCACGAGCAATCCGCGCCGCGCCGCCATCTGAGAGTAGAGCCTCCGCTCGTCCTGGCTGTGCCTGCTGTAAACGGCCTCGATGCCGTCAAGCCCCATCCCGGCGAGCGTGCCGATCAGCCGGTCCACATCTTCGATCTCGGGCAGCTTCAACTGATAAGGGTGGGCGAGGACCGCGGCGCCGCCCGCCTCGTGAATCAGAGCGATGGCCGCCTCCGGCGAGAGCCTCTTCTTCTCTACATAGGCCGCGCCCCCTTTCGCCAGGAATCTGTCGAAAGCATCCTGAATACTCCGCGCGTATCCGCGCTCGACCAGAAGGCGCGCAAAGTGCGGACGGCCCACCATCTCGTTCCCGGCCAGTCCCGCTACCTCTTCGTAATTAATGTCGAAGCCGAGCGCCTCCAGCCGTCGCGCGATCTCGGGATTTCGATCGTCGCGCGCCTGCTTCAGCTCCACAAGCCTCGACCGCAGGCCTTCGGACTCGTCGTCGATCTGGTAACCGAGAATGTGCATGGTCCCTGGCCCGTACTCCGCGCTGATCTCGATGCCGCTGATGAATTCCACGCCCGCGCGCGCGGCGGCGGCCCTGCCCCGGGAGAGCCCGCTCACGGTGTCGTGGTCGGTGATGGCGACGGCGGCGGCTCCATTCGATGCGGCCATCGCAACGACCTCTTCCGGCGTAGCGCTTCCATCCGAGTAGACCGTATGCGTGTGAAGGTCGATCAATCTTCCAGACATCTCGACGATATTATCTTTCGATACTCGGCAAAGTCAATCAGCCCGCCGCGCCGCCTCGCGCCCCAAAACTCGCGGCCGGAGCCCGTTTCAAGGCGGTACCCTGAAAGCGGCTCCCGTGGCCACTTTCAGGGCCGCTGCCCCGTAACAGGCTCCTGCGGCCACTTTCGCGTTCCAGAGAATTCCAATAACTCACCCTCCCGGCCGCCGGAAAGAGGGTGGCGAGACCGCGGGCGAGGAATTTCATCTCAAAATCGGGCCCGGTGAAACAGGCTCTGGTGGCCTGTTTCACCGGGCCCGCCGGATAACGAGGTAAACAATCGAATTATTTTTCAACATTGCGAAAAAAAAAGTTGACAAGGATGAGCGAACAAAATATATACAACAATATGTTGTGTATCATTATAGCTAGTACACAAGGGTAATCTAGATACAGTATCTTGTGTACGGAGCTTAAACTAAAGGAAAGGAGAAGCATACGTTATGGCAACAGCAAAGAAAGGTGGCGCGAAGAAAGCTGCACCTGCAAAGAAGGCTGCGGCGAAGAAAGCTGCACCTGCAAAGAAGGGCGCCAAGAAGAGATAATCTGGCCGCCACGCAAAACGGGGGTTCTCTGTGTGAGAACGCGGGGATGGGCGACCATCCCCTTTTTCTTTCTCCCGCGCAATCCGACCTTCTCTCCTCATCCCTCGCCGCGCCCTTCCAGGCCCGTTGATGATTAGTATATTCACGGCGCGGGCACCTGTTGTAAACTTCCTCCTATGGTACTAGAGCGAGATGAACGTCCCTGGGGGTCCTACGAAGTCCTGGACGAAGGACAGGGCTACAAGGTCAAGCGCATAGAGGTGAAGCCCGGGCACAGGCTGAGCCTGCAGATGCATCAGAGCCGTAGCGAGCACTGGGTGATCGTGGAGGGCGAGGCGCTGGTCACTGTCGGGGACGAAGAAATAAAGCTCGGGCCGAACCAGGGCGTGATGATCCCCTTCCAGACCAGGCACAGAGTTGCCAATCCCGGAGACGGCTTGCTCATCTTCATCGAAGTGCAGAGCGGGTCTTATCTCGGCGAAGACGATATAACGCGATTCGAGGACGATTACGAGAGAGCCGATGGCGGCTAGGCCTGGGCTTCGAGGTTCGCGGATGGAGGCCTCGGCGTTGCGGGCTGGGCGGGTCCGTACAGGTCGGGCTCGCCCGCCGGGCGCGTCTGCCACCTCTTGTGAATCCAGAGCCATTGATCCGGGTGGCGGCGAATGCACTCTTCGATAACTTCCGTGAACCGGGCCGTGTTGATTCGCACTTCTTCTTTGAAGTCGCCGGTCCGGACCACGCGCACCTCAGGCCCGAAGCAGAGGCGGTGTCGCTTCATCCTCTCATCCCATATAAGAAAGCCCGGGACGACCGGCGCGCCCGAACGCAGCGCGAACACGGTAAGTCCGGTCGTCGAGCACGCGGGTATCCCGAAGAAATCGCAGAAGACGCCCTGCTCCTCGAACGTGTTGACGTCGATCAGCAGCCCGACTTCACCGCCCGACTTCAGGGTACTCAATACCGGCCTGACGGCCCTGTTCTTATCTATGATCCGATTACCGGAGAGCTCGCGGTAGCGGGTGATCAGGCGGTCCAGCAGAGGGTTATCGAGCGGGCGGACGAGAAAGCTCAGGGGGTGGCCGTGCGCCCCATGGGCGAAAGCGCAGAGCTCCCATGCGCCGACGTGTCCGGTCAGCAACAGCACGCCTCGGCCCTGTCGCGCGGCTCGCTCATAATGCTCGAAGCCGTCGTACTCTACCACCTCGCTTATGTTTCGGGAGTCGATCTTAGGGAATTGAGAGAACTCACCGAGCAGCCTTCCGAGGCCTCGAAAGACGCCTTCGATTATCGCGCGGCGGTCTTCCGGGGAGAGCTCCGGCATCGCCATCGAGAGGTTCCGGTCGCCGGCGCGCCTCAATCTGCCGTGCACGTGGTAGATCGCCCGCGCGAGGGCTTTCCCGGTCATAACAGCTCCATGACGGGGCAGCGCTCCCAGCAGCCTCAGCAACAGCCATGCCGGTATGAACTCCACCCAGTTACGCAAGCCGCTTCTTTTCCTCTTAGACACGCCGTCAAACTAGCATGCCCCCTTAAGGCTGTCAATTAGGGCTTCCGGCGCTGCCGTCGGCGAATCCGCCCAGCTTTACTATTGCGTGAGATGCCCATCTGGGTTATCCTTCCGCCAGTTTGCCCCTGCCCGGTTACGCCCCTCGATCAAAGTCGGAGATCACAATGACAACCTTGTCGCCGTTTGCGGCCATAGGAGCAAAGAGGACCGGTTTCCTGCGCCTGATCGCGCTCGCGGCTGCCGTGCTGCTATGTTCCAACTCACTCGAGGCGCAACAGCCGGCGGTGGGCAGGAAGAGGGTTCCCCGGCTCACGACCGATGACATCGTGCGCCTCAAGACCGAGCCGGTTGCGGAAGAATCGACGGACGCTAAGCCCGTTGAGGCCGGGAAGGCGGCCGCGCCCGCGGCCGACGCGAAGGCCACTCCGGAAGAGTCGGCCTGGAGAGAGCGCGTTCGGGCGGCGCGCGAGCGCGCGAAGGATATGGAGCGGGCGGCGGATGAAGCCGAGCTACGCATTACCCGGCTCAGGAACGACCTGGGCGTCTCCGGCCAGAGCAGCCGGTACAGAAACGAGACGGCCGCTCAGCTCGACGAGGCGGGCCATAGGCTCACCGAGCTTCGGGCGGCGGCGCGCAAGGCCGCCTCCGACCTCGAAGAACTGCTTCAGTACGGGAGGCAGAAGGGTTACAAGGAAGAAGCCCCGGCGCAGGCCACGCTCGAAGGCGGCAAGCCCAACGAGGAGTATTATCGCACGCGTTACGCGGCCCTGATCGAGGGATTGAAGGACGCCGAACGGCTCGTCCACTTATACGAAAACCGCGTCAAAGACCTGAATCAGCGCATTCTGCTCAACACGGGCTCGGGCGACAACTTCTATACGATGCAGATTCAACAGGACCGCGACGCGATGCAGGAAAAGCTGAAGGAAGCGCAGGCTGCGCGCGAAGAGGCGCAAAGCGGCCTGGATTCTCTCATGGAAGAGGCGCGCCGCGCGGGTTTGCCGCCCGGCATTTTCAGATAGCCTTTCAGCCCGGTCGATTGCCCCTGGTCTGATCACTCTGCCGCGGAGATGCCTCGCATTCCGCGGGCCTTTCGCGCGGAATCCGAATTTAGATATGGCCGAGATCTTACTTGTAGAAGATAAAGAAAGCCTGAGGCAGATGCTGAGCCTGACGCTCAGGAACGCGGGCTATGTCGTAGACGAGGCCTGCGACGGAGCGGAAGCGCGCCGCAAGATAAACGAGACCCGCTACAGTCTCGTTATAACCGATTTGAAGATGCCGCGCGCCGACGGCCTCGAAGTTTTGCGCGCCGCGAAGGCCGCGGATATTTTCACCTCCGTCATATTGCTGACCGCCTACGGCACGATCGACGAGGCCGTACAGGCCATGAAGGAAGGCGCTTACGAGTTCCTGCAAAAGCCGGTCGACAGCCGCCATCTCCTTCTGCTCGTCGAGCGCGCCCTTGAAGAGGCGCGCATGCGCGCGGAGAACATACTGCTTCGAGAAGAGTACGCCAGGCGGTACGGATTTCCGCGCATAATAGGCGATTCGGGCGCGATGCAGAAGGTGGGGCGCGAGATACAGCAGGTCGCCTCGACTCCCACAACGGTCTTGCTGCTCGGAGAATCCGGCACGGGAAAGGAGCTCTTCGCCCGCGCGATTCATCACCTGAGCCCGCGACGCAACGGGCCGTTCATAGCCATCAATTGCGCGGCCATCCCGGACACGCTCATCGAAAACGAGCTCTTCGGCCACGAGAAGGGCGCTTACACGGGCGCGGACCAGAGGCGCGTCGGGAAGTTCGAGCTCGCCGCGAGGGGCACGATCTTTCTCGACGAGATCAGCGAGATAGCCCCCGCCGTTCAATCCAAGCTGCTGCGCGTGCTTGAAGAGCGGAAGATTTCAAGGCTCGGGGGCTCCGCCGATATAGATGTCGATGTACGCATCGTCGCGGCGACCAACCGCGATTTGAAAGGGGCCGTCGCCGCCAAGCAGTTTCGCGAAGACCTCTATTTCCGCCTGGCGGTCTTCCCCGTTCATATACCGGGGCTGCGCGAGCGCCGGTCCGATATAAGGCAGCTCGCCGAATTCTTCGCCACCAAGTACGGGCGAGAGCTGAGACGTACTCCGTTGAAGCTCATGGAAGAGTCCATAAAAGCGCTCGAAGAGTACGACTGGCCCGGGAACGTGCGCGAGCTGGAAAACTCCATCGAGCGCGCGTGCATCCTCGCGCGAGGGGTTGACATTTTCCCGACGGACCTCAACATCAGTCCGCCCGCTGATTACTCCCTGCGCGAGCAGCTTGCCCTGCTCGACGGCTTCGATATGCGGGGGAGCCTCTCGGACGTGAGCTCGCGGGCGCAAAGGCTGGTCGAGCGCCGCAAGATCGATTCGACGCTCAAAGAATGCGACTTCAACAAGTCCCGCACTGCCGAGCGCCTCGGCGTCAGCTATAAGACGCTCCTGACCCGCATCAAAGAGCTCGAGCTGGAGTAACGATCCCTTGTCGCCCGCGCGGCTCGTCCCGCCCGCGGGGCAACCCTCGCCTTGCAGCTAGCACCTGAGCACGGGCCGGGCTACGCGCTCATCAAATGATGTCGAATGGAATAGATTCCGCAAAGAATATAGAATCAACCCGATGAAGAAGGCGCGAGCAGACGAGAGAGAGAGCCCGGACGCCTCGGTCGACCGGCTTCAGCGCGAAGGCGCAATGGCCGAAGCCGAGGCCGTAATTTCGACCGAACCTCCCCTCATGGCGGCCGGGGCGCAGGCGCATTTAAGCCAATCGGTCGCAGGTAACGGCTCCGCGGTAAAGCGCGCGGGGAGCGTGGCCCGGTCCGCCGGGATCATAAGCCTCGCCGTGATGGCCAGCCGCGTTCTCGGCCTATTTCGCGAGATGGTCTTCGCATACTTTTTCGGAGCCTCCAAGAGCTTCGCCAACGACGCGTACGTCATAGCCTTCAGGATCCCGAACCTGTTGCGCGACCTTTTTGCCGAAGGGGCTCTGTCGAGCGCGTTCGTGCCCGTCTTCTCCGAGTACCTCGTCAAGAAGGATGAGAAGGAAGCCTTTCGCCTCTCGAATCTTGTGATGACGAGCCTGATCCTCGTGCTCGGCGCGATCGTCGTCCTCGGGATCGTCTTCGCCCCGCAGATCGTGATGACATTCGCGCACGGGTTCAGCGACGACCCGGAAAAGTTCGCCTTAACGGTGAAGCTCACGCGGATCATGATGCCCTTCATCCTGCTGGTCGCCCTGGCCGCGCAGGCGATGGGCATATTGAACGCGCGCGGGCGGTTCGGCATACCCGCGCTCTCGTCGTCCTTCTTCAACGTCGGCTCGATATTCGGCGGCATATTCTTCGCATCTCTGCTCACCAATCCCGACTTCTCTAATCCCGTCCGCGCCATAATCGGTAATCCGGTGGAAGGAATCATCGGCATGGCCTACGGAGTCCTGATCGGGGGATTCCTCCAGTACGCCGTGCAGTGGCCGAGCCTGCGCCGCGCCGGATTTCGATTCCGGCCGATCCTCAGTTTCAGCGATCCCGGAGCGCGAAGGATATTCAAGCTCATGGGGCCGGCCGTGATCGGCGCGGCGGCCGTGCAGGTGAACGTCCTGATCAACAGCAACTTCGCCTCGACCATCCCGGGCGACGGCCCGGTCTCGTGGCTCAATTACGCTTTCCGACTGATGCAGTTTCCTATAGGCGTCTTCGGAGTCGCCATCGCCACGGCCACTCTCCCTTCGATCTCAAGGAACGCCGCACTCGATCAGCTTGACGATTTCAGGCACACGCTCGCGCGCTCAGTGAGGCTCGCCTTCCTGCTCACCATTCCCTCCGCCGTGGGCCTCGCCGTCCTCGGCAAGCCCATCATCGCGCTCATCTACCAGCGCGGAGACTTCAGGGCCATCGACACCAGCCACACGGCGAACGCGCTCGCCTTTTACGCGATAGGGCTCGCCGGCTACTCTGCGATCAAGATAGTCGCTCCGGCCTTTTACGCGCTCGGAGACGCGCGCACGCCGATGATGGTCAGCCTGCTTTCGATAGTCATAAACTTCATGATGAACTGGATGCTGGTCGGAGTGTTACAGGAGCGCGGCCTCGCGCTCTCGACTTCCGCCGTGGCCCTGCTCAACTTCGGCCTCCTCTACTTCATAATGCGGCGGCGCATTCGGGGAGTTGAAGGCAGGGAGACGGCCGCCGAGGTCGCGAAGATCCTCG
>DATLMR010000164.1:0-3622 GCA_035537555.1 Blastocatellia bacterium | reverse complement strand
GAGCAATCCCGCCCCCTTCATAGGGAGAAGCGCGGGCGCTAAAAAGCGACGGGGCTCGAAATCCAGGTTCCCTCTGGCCGAAGGCTCTTTCCTCGTTTTCGTGGACACCGACAACCACCGCGTTCGAAGGATCGATTCGGAAGGAAAGATCACCACGATCGCGGGCAATGGGAAGCCCGTCTCGTCGGGCGATAACGGGAAGGCCAAAAGAGCGGGGCTGAACAGGCCCGAATATCTCGCCATCGATTCCGAAGGGAATATCTATGTTTCGGAAGCGCACAAGGTCCGGAAGATAGACACCAAAGGGATTATTACCACGGTGGCGGGCACGGGCAAAAGAGGTTTCTCGGGCGCGAACGGACCGGCCACGAGAGCGAACCTCGATTCGCCCTACGGCCTCGCGCTTGACGGAAAGGACCTCTATATCGCGGACAGCTGGAACAATGTCGTCTGGAAAGTGGACGCGAAGGGAATTATCACCCTGTTCGCGGGAACGGGAAAGAAGAGCTCCACGGGCGATAATGGGCCGGCTGCCGAAGCGACGTTTAACGCTCCGATCGATCTGGCGATCCATGAGACGGAGGAGGGAGTATTCCTGTTGATCGGCGAGCTGGAAGGAGCGAGGGTGCGGGCAGTCAGAATCCGTTGACTTTACTTTGTCCCCGCCGAGGAAAAGTCGACACCAGGCTCGAAGTTGCGTCAGCGTTTGATCGCAGCTTCGAGCCTTTCAATTTCGGCGAGTATTTTGGACCTGCCGATCTTCTGCCCCGAGCCCATCTCTACGTTGCGGGCGAGGTCCCAGCGGCCCGCCGCTCTACCGCCCCAGAAGACGCATGCATAAGATCCCCCCTGAGGCGAGTAAATCAAATCCGCGTCACCGGGATTCACGAGCCGCCCACGCTCTTTCCATGCCATGGTCAGAGGGTCCAGCGCCGGGAGGAGGCGCAGCTCCTTCTCCGGCGGGGGCGCGTCGTCCTCGCCGTCGATGGCCGTCCAGTAGCCTTGCGCGTCCCGCCGCCCCGTGTTCCGTAGGGACCTCTTTACATCTTCGGTCGCGAGCCCCGTCCACCAGACCGCGTCTTCCTGCGTTACCGGACCGTAGCTTCTCAGGTAAGCACTGATGAAGAGGTCCGTAGCTTCGGCCTTAGAAGGGCGCGGGCCTGATGAAGGCAGCCACCGCTCTCTGAGCGTGTAGCTCCCTCGCTTCCCGGCGCGAATAACGTCTCCCCGCGCCGCCAGGATAAAGAGCGCCCCCTTTGCGCCTTTGGCCCGGACCCGTTCTTCGACCTGCTTCGAGCTGATGGGAGACGGCGCTGCCTCCAGGGCCTTCATCACCGGGTCTAAAGCGCGGGTCACGTCGTCCCTCCTATCCCCCATAGATTCGAGTCCCCGCCACGTGAGTTCTTCGGCGAGCGGGGAGAAGGCGGAGACGGCCGCATTCGCGAAGGATTGATGGATCACGTATTTCGATCCCCTCATAGCCGACATCCAGACGAGCCTGCCCCGGGACAGCGACTCGCGAAAGTCTTTGAGCTTGAAATCGGGGAGGCGGGCCGCGAGCGCGAGCGGAGGGGTAGTTTCGTAGGTTGTCTGAATTCCAACCAGCTCAGCCACGACGATCTCCGGGTCGGCCGGCCGGCGGTCCAGGTGTTGTCGGTGCCAGAATGAGTTCTTTTCCATCTCCGTATACTCGAATGAGCCTCCGTCTCATCGGCCGGGCGCGACGGCCCGGGGCCGTATCCGATAGACCGGGGGAGTTTATCACCTTCGCCCCGATCGCCGGGCCTCGACTTCAATGTGGCATATAGCACGAAATACACCAATGGGTAATAGACCTGCAAGTGCAAGTGAGGCAGACTAGGCCCACGTTATTCGACGGAACAGATGAGCGGACAAGACATTCCGCCGCGAGGCCCCATGTAAAAGTGAATGAGCTGTTGATAATCACGCGGATCAGAATCCTGCGTGAGGAGAATGTTGATGACCCCTGTTGATTATAAAGAGCCCGAGCAGTTCGTTAACGAGCTGGATTCGATGAGGGCGGAAACATTGCAGAAAGTAAGGAGCGGCCAGCACGGAAGGCTCTCCTTCGGCGACCCTCGGGTTCCCGCTTCCGAGAGGAAAGAAGTCGCGGCCATTCTGAAATTATTGATGTACCCGGAGCGTCGGGTCGCCGACGTGCTCGCCAAGCGCATACCCTTGATCTCGGATTTCGACATCAAGGAGCGAATGGCGGCGCAGATTTTTGAAGAGCTGACCCATACCGGGCTGTTGAGAAAGATGCTGAGCCAGTGGGGCCATGACGGCGACGCGGGCTGGAACCAGCCTCTCAAAGAACTGGTGCACATTTTCGATTACATCGAGACGCTGGAGACGCCGGCGGAATTCTTCAGCACATTCCTGATAGGCGAGGGCCTGTTCCTCTCGACCTACCTGGACGACATGCAGCTCAAGGATCCGAAGGCCTTTTCGCCTTACCTCGAAGTCGCGCTCGCCGACGAGCCGGGCCACATTCAACTGGCCAAGGACGCCCTCGCGCGATACGCCACGACGGCTGAGCTGCAGGCCAGGACGCGCGTCTCTGCCAGGCGTTTACTCGACATGTTCCTGGGCGGCTACGTGGCGAGGATCAGGCAGCTACACGAGGAGCTTTCGGCGACCGGCGACATCAGCGTATTCGCGGACTCGGAAGCGCGCAAGGTCTCATGACGCTCGCCGAGCGAGCAGGGCGGGCCGATAGGGGCGGGTTTGCCGGACCGGCAGGAGTGAAGAGATATGACCAGCAAGGTTAAACAGGGAGGCCGTGGCCGAAGCGAGGAGCCCTCGGCCGCGCGCGGCGGAGCGAAAGCCAAATCGCCCAGGCAATTCCTGAAAGAGATCGAGCAGATGAAGGACGACGCCCTCGCGGGCTTCTCCGAAGGAAGGTTCGGCGAGCTCAGATTCGGCGACAAAGAGCTGCGGCCCGAAGACCGGCCGCAGGTGATAGCCTTGCTGAAGGCGATGGTCTACCCTGAGAGAATCGCCGCCGACATACTCTCGAGTCGCATCCCGCGCATACCCGATTTCGACTTCAAGCTCCGCGTGGCCGAACAGGCCTCCGAGGAGTTGCAGCACCTCAACATCCTTCGCGGAATGCTGGCCGAATGGGGCCAGGACCCCGACGAGATGTGGGAGAACCCTCTGCCCGAGCTCGTGAAAGTGTTCGAGTACGTCGGCGGGCTCGAAACGCTCGCGGAGTTCTTCACGGCGAACTTCATCGGGGAGAGCCTGCTGTTGAATGCCAACCTGAAGGTGATGCGCGCGGTCGCCCCCGAAGCCTTCTCGGTCTACCTGGACGTTTCCATACCGGACGAAGCGAAACACATCCAGTTGAACCGCGAGGCCATCATGCACTACGCGACGACCGCGGAGGCTCAAGACCGCGCGCGCCTGGTTGCCAGGCGTCTACTCGATTCGTTCATCGAGGGTTATAAAGCGAAGCTGCGATTCATGGCCGAAATGGCCGCGAATCGCGCAAATGGTGAAAACGCTCCTAAGGCATTTTCTCCCGGTCGGATTTAACGGCTGCGTCGACGGGCGCAGTTTTTATTAACAAGCACCATTTCAAGCCTATGATAAAGGA
>DATLMR010000163.1:0-16424 GCA_035537555.1 Blastocatellia bacterium | reverse complement strand
GGACTCCGGTTCGAAGGGAAGCCCCAGTGCCACATCATCGCCATAGCCAAAGAGCAGAACGAGCCCGCCGTGAGCGTGGGCTGCATGTTGAGCCGCGTGCGCACGGGCTTGCCCAACAGCGAGATGACCTGCGCCATACCCGCGGGCAAGCTCTCGGATGTGATAGCCGCGCTTAAAACTACCGCCGTCGCCGATTACGCGGTCGCCTCTTACGCGAGCCAGGACGCACAGAGATTCGGGCGGTAGCTGAAACGAAGCAGGCCGGCAACAGCCCCGGGCTGAGAAAGCTCGCGGATCGAATCTGAGAATAGCGGCCCGGCTTCAACCGCAAATCCAGTCAGGATCGGAAATCTGAAGACCTGAGACTCTCCGCCACCTCGCTTCTATGTCGCTGCTCGAAATAATAAAGCTGGTCGGTTTCGCTACCGGCGCGGCGCTGCACCTCTATATCGCCTGGCTGATCTGGCAGAGAAGGCTCGGGTCGCGCAAGAACCTGAATCAGGTGGAGCGGGCTTTCATCGTGCTGGGCCTGTGCCTGGGCGTCTGGTTCGTCGGCAATCTTCTGATTTCGCTTCACGAGCTGCTCCTGACGCGGGAGCGATTGACGGCAGCCCTGCGCGCGTGGGACACGCTGACGATGATAGGAGTGGCCCTGTTGCCCGCGGCCCTGCTCCACGCGCACGTGGCGTTCTACGGCATGATGACCAGGTATGTGAGGCTCAGTCCCCGCCAGGTCACTCTTACGGGTTTCGCGCTCTACACGCCGATGCTCTTCCTTCCGTATGCCGTTTATCTGATCGCGACGGGGCCGTACGAATCCTTTCTGATCAAGCTGCGCCCGCTCCTTCTTCCATACTCGATATGGTTCCTGGCGGCGCTCTGGTCGGCCGCGGCCATCGACTGGAAGATCAAAGACCGGCTCGACGCGAAGACGGCCCGCGAGCGCGCTTTCTTCAAGCGCCTGGCCCTCATCCTGTTCTTTAACGGCGCGTTCGAGTTCTACGTCGTCGCGGTGGCCCGCTCCGGCCCGAACGATCCTTTGTGGATCATCTACGTGCTGCTCGGGATGCTGCCGACCTTTCTGGTCGCCTATCACGTCTACCGTTACAAGATCGTCGACGTGGCCATAAAAGACAGCCTCGTGTATGCGGCCTTCGCGGTGGTCTTCATAGCCATCTACACGTACGGCATCAGGCGGCTGGACGAAATACTGGTCGAGCGCGTGGGCGCGAGGCCGGGCGTGGTCGAGGCCATCTTGATCCTGGGCATGTTCGCGCTCGCCGGCCCCCTGGTGCGTCTGATGGACCGGATGGTTCAGAGGCTGTTCGCGAGCGAGTTCGGCCTCTACCGCGACGTCGTGCGCCGCGTCTCGGCGGGCGCGGCCGGTTTCGGAGAGCTCAACTCGCTCGTTCTCTACGCGCAGGAGACCATCAGGCAGGGGCTGGAGCTCGAGAGCGTGCGGATCGTGCGGCTCGATGAAATGGCGCCCGAAGGCCCGGACCGGCGCATAGCTCAAAAGATGATTCAATGGGAAGCCGACATAGTCGAGGCGAACGAAGACCTCGCCCGCGCAGGCGCTACGGCGGCTTATGCTCTGAGGCGGGAAGGCGAGCTGATCGGAATAATGGTGGTTTCGTCGGAGCGGCACACGCTCACGTCAGAGAAGCGGGCGGTTCTGGACGTGCTCGCCGGGCAGGTGGCGATCGAGCTGGAGGCGGGCAGGCTCGTCGATGAAAAGGTAAGGCTCGAGCGCGAGCTTGCCCAGCGCGAGCGGCTCGCCACGCTCGGGCAGATGGCCGCGACCGTGGCCCACGAAGTCAAGAACCCGCTCTCTTCCATCAAGTCGATAGCCCAGGTCATGCGCGAGGAGCCGGCCCTCGCCGAGTACGACCGAGACCTGACCCTGATCGTCACCGAGATAGACCGGCTCAATCGCACCGTCTCGCAGCTGCTCGCCTTCTCCCGCCCGAGCTATGCGGATGCGCGGCCGATCTCGCTTCGAGAGATGATCGATTCCACCATCGCTCTGCTCGGCCACGACGCGCGAGAATCCGGCGTGAAGCTGGGCGTCGAAGTGCGCGGCGATGCCACGCTCGCGGGGCCGGAGGCTTCCGCGCTCCGCGAAGCCTTGAGCAACCTGATACTCAATGCGATCCAGGCGGCGGGCTCGTCCGGGGAGGTCAGGGTCGAGGCCGCCATCGGATCGGAGGGCGGCGACCGGAGGCTCGTTCTTTCGGTGACGGATACGGGACCGGGAATACCTCCGGACGCGCAGCGTCGCGTCTTCGAGCCTTTCTATACGACGAAATCGCGCGGAACGGGGCTCGGCCTGGCCATAGTGCAGCGCCGCGCGACAGAGCTTGGAGGCGCGGTCGATCTCCTGAGCCCGGTCGCGGAGAATTACGGCACGCGCTTCCGCCTCGTCACACCCCTCTCTCAGGGCTGAGAGCCCGCGCTCCAGGCGATCTACGCCGTGCGCTGGCGGAAGTAGCGAAAGGCCATGGTGGCGGTGAACCACACCAGGCCCGAGGTCGCCATCAAAGCCAGCCCGAAGTCCTCGACCATCGAAGAGAACCGCCCCGCGATGCCCGCCGCCATCCACGCGCCGAGAAAGATCAGGGCCGATGCCCTCTGCCCCCACCTCAGGTGGTTGGAGATGCGTATGCGGCGAAGCTCGGATTCCAGAAAGTCCTCATCCCTGATCAAACGCTCGTAATAACGCGCCTCGCGCTTCGCCATTCGCGCCAGCGCCCGGTCGCCGTTTTCCGCGGCCGCGCCGTAATAGAGGGCCACGTGCGCCAGCTTCCCGTCCCGGAGCGCGATCTCCGCCAGGCCGATGTTGGCGCGAAATCGCGCGGGGTCTAATTCCAGCGCGCGGCGGAAACAGTCGGCCGCGCGCTTGTAATCCAACCGCTCGACGAACGCCTCGCCGATGCGCTCGAGCAGCTGCGGCTCCCGGCTCGCGAGCCGGGCCGCGAGCCGCAGGCAGGCGTCCGACCTCTGAAGCAGCCGCGCATCTTCCGGCCGGGCGCTCGAATGAAAGAACCGCGCCATCTCGTAAAGCAGCTCGGGATTGCGGGGCTCTTTCTCATACGCGATCCGAAAATAGCTCGAGGCCTGGGCCAGGCGTCCCGCGAGCCTGAGCGAGTTTCCGAGGCTGCGAAGCCGCGACACGGGCATCAAAGCGATGTCGTTCCTCAATACCGGCGAGCCTTTGATCGCCTTACCCGCTTCGAAGTATTCGAACAGCTCGAACGAGCGCGGGTCGAGCTTGTGAGGCCCGGCAGCCCGAAACAGGGACCTGATGAAGGGGATGTACCCGGCGCGTGAAGATTTTATTACGACATCGACGCCTCCCCCGCTTATGCGGGTCTGGTAACTCAACCGCGCGTCGCCGCTTGCAAAGCTGATTCGCATCGCCTCGGTCGTGATCGACTCCACATCCGAAATCGACAGCTTCTGCCGGACGCGCGCCAGGCGCGAAAGGAGAAAAGCCAGAGGCCCGCGCCGCGAGATCGTGCAGCCGTCAAACTCTATGCGGTCGAGCGCGGCGGCTACCATCAGCAGCAGGAGCAGGCTCCAGCAGGAGACGGCCGCGCGAAACAGGCCCTCCTGGAGCAGCGCCGACCCGATCGTCAGCACTACCGCGGCCGACAGCAGGTACGAGCCATATGCTGGTCGAATAGCCGTTCTTTTCATTTTGGGATTACGATTATGCGGTCATGGAGTCGAATAGTCAAAAGGAGGCGGGTAATCGGCGGCGCAGATCGAAGCCGGTCAAAACCAGAGCACTTCGGCCGATTGCACGACCAGATCGCGGTCGAGCACTACATTCATGCGAAGCGCGAACCTGAGATCGCGCAGGGCTATCGTGTAGCCGTCCTCGCGCTCTTCGACGCGCGCGCTCGCGTAGCGGGTGAATTCGAGGAACTTGCGCGACGGCTCGGCCCGCCTGAGCGCTTCCGCGAGCCTGTATTCGAGCGCGGGCAGGTCGCGCCACTCTCCCTGAGGTTCGAGTAGATTCGCGTAGCGAGTGTACAGCTTTTCCTCGGTGCTCGCGACGGATTGCCACAGGAAGGGATTGGCGGGAGTGGGCCAGGCCGCGCTCGACGTGAGCGGCTGGGCCGGAGGGGAGCCGGCCGTCTGGCCGAGGGCCGTCTGTTGAGCTATCCACATCCCTCCGTAATAGAGCGCGAGAATGAAGAGGGACGCCCGGGCCAGTCTCGCCCCCGCCCGGGACCATCCGAGCACGAGCCCCGCGACTATCACGAAGAGCCCGACGAACCAGATCACTCGCAGCGACGAGGGAATGGGCACGGGAAGCTCAGCCGACGGCTCATGAAAAGCCAGGGCCATGATCAGAGAGAGGATCACGCCCACGGTGAGCCAGATGCCCGCGCGCAGGGCATCTTTAGTCATGAGCCACACGACCGCCGACCCGAGGATCAGCCAGATCCAGGGATCGACCACGAAGGCAATGTCTCCATAAAACCATCGGCGGCTGAAAGGCAGGAGAGGGCGCACTCCGTACGAGTTCGTGAAGTCCAGAAAGATGTGGCCCAGCCCGCCCACGTACGCCAGCAGGAAGATCCTCCACGGGCGTATGGGCCTTCGAAACGGGTCGCGGCGCAGGCGGAACTTGCGGTCGAGATAGACGAGAAACAAGGTGAGCAGGGCGGACAGGGCAACGAGCCCGATGAACGAATGGGTCAGCCCGCGATGGTGCTCGATGTAAGAGAGCGCGCCTCCCCCCAGGCGCATGACGAGATCCGCGTCGGGTAGATTCGAAGAGATGACAAGCGTGGTGGTAGCCAGAGGCGTCACTCGTTCGAGACCTGATTTTGCCAGAGTGAGCCCGAAGAGTGTGTGCGCGAGGTTTTCCATTGACGATCTATTGCCCGAGCGGCGGCCCGAGCGGTGGCCGGAGGATCGACCCTCTGATGAAGGAAGAAGGCCCCGAAGGCCCGGGGCCTCTCGAGTTCCGCCGGCCGGCGGTTATCGCGTGCTATTGCTGGCCGAAAAGGGGAATGGTCGTCGGCGCAGGCAAGTCCTTGATCTTATCGGGCGCGAGCGCCGACAGCCGCCTCTCGGCTTCCGCGCCGGACGCGGTCGAGCGGTCCACCTTGGCCACCTCGAAATAGGCGTCCACGGCCTTTTCCGTCTGGTTCGCCTTTTCGTAAGCGCGCCCGAGCGCCAGCTGGACTCCCTGCCTGGGAACGAAAGAGGAGTTCAGCAGCTTCTCGTATTCGGAGATGGCCTGATCGTACTCTCCGTTGCTCGCGTGGTTTTCGGCCAGGGCCATGCGAGCCAGGTCGGCCGTCGAAGGATCTTTCTCTTTTACGAGCTGTTCGAGCATCTGCACGCCCTTATCACGGTCGAGGTGCAGGTAGGCGGTCGCCGCATAGTAGCGGCCCTTCGTGCCATAGAAACCGGAATACTCATTCGAAAGGCGCTCGAACGCCTCGGCCGTCTCCTGCCACTTCACCTTTTCGTCGGTGTAGCTCCTTCCGGTCGGAGGCGCGGCCGTGGTCACGGTCGAGTCTATAACGGGCGCTTTGTACCTATCGTAAGCGTCGGCGAAGGCCGCCTTGGCTTTCGAGTCGCGATAATCGGTGTAGAAATCGAAGATCGTATAAAGTACGACCGCGCCCGCCAGGGCCGCAATCGCTATGATTATGGGCCGGCCCCTCTCCTGCAACCAGTCCTGCGTGCGGTCGTAGAAACGGATCATCGGATCGTTCCTGAACTTCATGTCCTTGACCGCGATACGGTTTCTCCTGCTTGTCTTAGCCAAAACTTGAGCCTCCTGAATATTCGCCTGTCCGTATGTCGATTAGGGTGCCTGCGCTGTCGCGTAGAGTAATGGACAAAATAGCCGCCGGACGCGGTAATTGTCAAGATAGGGGCCATCTTGTGATAAAGTTTATTCGACTCGGACAAAAGCAGCCGGAACATTTCGACGGGGCGGGTGTCTAAGAATAGTGACAAGTGAGGTAAAGGGCCATTGCCCGGTCTACTTTGAAGCTATAACGGCGCTCGGCTTCACGCAGCAACGAGCGATGGCCCACTCCAGTCAGTCCGCAATCTAAGGAGCGCCTTTTATGTCTGCCGGGGACATGGCCGCACTTGAGCAAACAACTTTCGCCAGGCTGGAGCTCGATGCCAAGACGCTGGAGCACCGCCAGGAGCGAGTGCTGCTCGAACGCCTCCGGGCCGAGGAACTGGCCGCTTTTGAAGAGATGGTCGCTCATTTCGAGCGCCCCGTCTACTCGCTCTGCTTTCGCATTCTGGGCGATGCCGAAGAGGCGCGAGACGCCGCCCAGGAGACTTTCTTGAAAGTCTACCGCGGCCTCAAGGGGTTTCGCGGAGAGTCCGGCCTGAAGACCTGGATATACCGTATCGCGATCAACCAGGCGATGAATCAACAGAGGTGGTGGCGGCGCCGCCATCGGGATGAGACCATTTCGCTCGACCTCAGCCGCGGCGATTCCGAAATCACCATAGAAAGCTCCCTTCGAGGGACCGGGGCCTCGCCCGAGCAGATGGCCATTTCGAGCGAGCGGGAGAGACGCATAATGAAGGCGCTCGGCGAGGTCAAACAGGAATACCGCGTCGCCCTCATCCTGCGCGAGATAGAAGACCTCTCTTACGAAGAGATCGCCGAAACTCTGGCGATCTCTATTGGAACCGTAAAGTCTAGGATTGCGCGCGGGCGCGAGGAACTCCGCCGGCGCGTGAAAGGATTGATATAGTTCTCTTTTCAAACGCGACGTCGCTTCGGTACGGAAGCGGGGATCGAGAACTTTACCGGTGTTGTTATGAACTGCAAGAAGTACAAGCTGATGGCTTCCGATTATCTGGACCGGCAACTGTCCCGCGAAGACTCGGTCGATTACCTCTCGCATCTGGAGGGCTGCGCCGATTGCCGCGCGTACCTGGAAGAGATCGGGGAAACGTCTCTCATCCTTCGCAGGCTCGAAGAGCCCCGGCCGCCCGAAGAGCTTCAAAGCTATATTATGACGGCGGTCGCGCGGCGCTCGTCGAACGAGTCGGACTTCGGCCAGCGCAGCTTCGAATGGCTGCTGCGATTGAACCCTCTGCCCATATCTTACCTGGCCGGGGCTCTTGCGTCGGTCGTGCTCTTCACCTTCGTGCTTTCGGCCTTCAAGCCGCTTCCCGTGCTCGGGGCCGACGGGAGGCAGATCATATCCATTCCCGTAATCGCGGGCCCCGTCGTCAAGGGCTCGGAGCCGGAATACAACAGCTATAATAATCTGCCTCCGAACGCGGCTTCGACCGGCAACCAGAACTACTACGAGCTGCCCCGCGTGATAGACAACGGGTCGCTCGTCACCTTCAGCCACATAGCCTACGACAAGGTGGGGACCGAGAGCATGTCCGCCCTGGTCGAAGTATCGTCGGACGGCCACGCGGAGCTTCTCGAAGTGCTCGAAGAGCCGCGCGACCCCGTGCTGGTCGAACAGCTCTGGTGGTCGCTCAGCAAGCCGACGTTCCAGCCCGCGCGCGTAGAGGGCCGGGCGGTCCCGACGCGGATAGTTCTCCTTGTGGAAAAGGTCGATGTGAGCGGTTGAAGGGCGTCGCGGGAATCGGTACCTGATTCCCGCGAGCCGCGCCCGTCTCAGTCTCAGCCTCGGCATTGATCGCCTGACTCTTTATTGCACGGCTTGATTTCGCCTCACTTGTCGATACCCTCGCCCGGATAAGTCCGGATAAATCTCGATAAGCCCGAAGTTCTTTCGGCGGAGCGCCCATAAATATAGACGCAGCGCCACCCGCGCTCGCTCGTATTTCATTCGTTGACTTTCAAAACGGCCAGGAAGGCTTCCTGAGGAATTTCGACGCGGCCCACCCGCTTCATGCGCTTCTTGCCTTCCTTCTGCTTTTCGAGCAGCTTGCGCTTGCGCGAGATGTCTCCGCCGTAGCACTTCGCCAGGACGTTCTTGCCCATCGCCTTGACCGTTTCGCGCGCGATCACTTTGCTGCCGATAGAGGCCTGGATGGGGACTTCGAACAACTGGCGCGGGATCAGCTGCCGCATCTTCTCGGCGAGCGATCGCCCCCTCTGATAGGCCACGTCGCGATGGACGATGAGCGAGAGCGCGTCGACGGGCTCGCCGGCCACGAGCATGTCGAGCTTCACGAGGTCGGCCTCTTTATACCCGATCAGCTCGTAATCGAACGACGCATAGCCGCGCGAAAGAGACTTCAGGCGATCGTAGAAATCGAGCACGATCTCTGCCAGGGGCAGCTCGTAAGTAAGGAGGACCCGCTTGGGCGTCGGGTACTCGAAGCCGAGCTGGGTGCCGCGCTTCTCTTCGAGCAGGGCGAACAGAGGCCCTACGTACTCGTCGGTGCTCATTATCATGGCGCGGATCATCGGCTCTTCGATCTTTTCGATCTTCCCCGGATCGGGCAGCTTCGAAGGGCTGTCTATCTCCATCACCTCGCCCGCCGTGGTCGTCACGCGGTAGCGCACGTTGGGAGCCGTGGTGATCAGCTCCAGATCGAACTCGCGTTCGAGCCGCTCCTGCACGATCTCCATGTGAAGAAGGCCGAGGAACCCGCAGCGGAAGCCGAAGCCGAGGGCGGCCGAGGCTTCGGGCTCATAAAAGAAGGAGGAGTCGTTCAGCCTCAGCTTATCGAGCGCGTCGCGCAACTCTTCATACCGATTCGATTCTATAGGGTAGAGCCCCGCGAAGACCATGGGCATGATGTGCTTGAAGCCGGGGAAAGGGGTTTCGGTCGGGCGCGCGGCCTCGGTCACGGTGTCGCCGATCTCGACATCGGCCACGGTCTTTATAGACGCGGTGAAGAAGCCGACCTCTCCGGCTCCGAGCTCCTCTATCTCGCGCGGCTTCGGCGTGAGCACGCCGAGGGCGTCTACCTGGTACTCTTTGTCGGTGTTCATCAGGCGAATTCGCATGCCGCGCCTGATCGCCCCGTCGATCACGCGCATCAACACGACTACTCCGCGATAGCTGTCGAACCACGAGTCGAAGATCAAGGCCTTGAGTGGAGCTTCGAAGCTTCCCGTCGGGTGCGGCACGTCCCGCACGATAGCTTCGAGCACCTCTTCGATGCCTATGCCCATCTTGGCCGAAGCCATGACGGCGTTATCGGTTTCGAGTCCTATGGTCTGCTCGATCTCCGCGCGCACGCGGTCGGGCTCGGCCCCGGGCAGGTCGATCTTGTTGATCACGGGAATGAGCTGCAGATTGTGATCGAGCGCGAGGTACGTATTGGCGAGCGTCTGCGCTTCGACCCCCTGAGAGGCATCGACGACTAAGAGCGCGCCTTCGCACGCCGAGAGCGAGCGCGATACTTCGTAGGAGAAGTCCACGTGGCCGGGAGTGTCTATCAGGTTCAACAGGTACTGACGGCCGTCGCGCGCTACGTAATCGAGCCGCACCGCGTGGGCCTTTATCGTGATGCCGCGCTCGCGCTCGAGGTCCATGGCGTCGAGCACCTGCTCGCTCATCTCGCGCTGGGAGAGCGCGCCCGTGGCTTCGAGCAGACGGTCGGCAAGCGTGCTCTTGCCATGATCGATGTGCGCGATGATCGAGAAATTTCTGATTCTTGAAAGGTCAGCCATGGATAATCAACTACCAGTCCTTAATTCCGCCAGGTTCGAGGCCTATCGAGTCGCGCCCGATAAATTAACCGTTAGTATAGCAGCACGGCGGCCGCGGGGGCAGCCTTTGTGGCTGCCCCCGCATTGACCGGAATCGAAATTCTCTCTTGAGCCCGGTGAAGATCAATAGCTCGCCTGGTCGCGGGCGAGCAAAGCGGCTCCGATCATGCCGGCCGAGGGGCCGAGCCGGGCTATGACTATGCTGCTGCCGTTGAACGAAGGGGGGAAAGCCCTGCGACGGGTCTCTTTTATGGTCGGCTTCAGGATGAGGTCTCCCGCGTCCATCACCCCCCCGCCCATGACGACCATCTCCACGTTCAGGAGGTTGATGACGGCGGCGATGGCTATGCCTAAAAACATGCCCGTCCTCTCCATCATCACCTGCGCCATCTCGTCTCCTTCGCGGGCGGCGCGGGCTATGTCTTCGGCGGTGAACTCGCGGTCGCGCGGTATGGCAAGGCGCGAAAGCGAGGAGGTGCGGTCGCGGTAGAGCCGCTCGCGCGTGCGGCGCACGATGTTCGGGCCGGAGGCGATGGTCTCGAGGCAGCCGATGTTACCGCAGCCGCACTCGATGCCTTCGGGGTCGATCGTCATATGGCCGAACTCTCCGGCGAACCCGAGCGCGCCCCTGTAGATCTGCCCGTTCATTATCAGCCCGGCGCCTATGCCCGTGCCGAGGGTCACGAAGAAGACCTCGCGAAGCCCGCGCGCGGCCCCGACCTGGAGCTCCGCGTATGCGGCGGCGTTCGCATCGTTGTCTATCACGACGGGGAGGCCCGTCTCGGAGGCAAGGTCGCTAATGATGTCGAGGTGGGACAGCTCCGGAAGGTTCGGCATCACTTCTATCCTGCTCGTCTTTCGGTTGACGAGTCCGGGGACCCCCATGCCGACGGCGGTGGCGCGCCCCCCGGCGCGGCTGTCGTTCTTCAATACTTCTATCGCCTCCACGATCTGCCGGAATAACCTTTCGGAGCTATCCTGCTCCGTCACTACGCGAGTCTCGTGAAGTATTTCGCCCGAGGAGCTGACGAGCGACCCTTTCAGGGTCGTGCCGCCCAGGTCGATGCCGATGAAGACCGAATCCTTGTCCTGGCTGGTTGTCATATAGCGGTCCTTAGATAGAGAGATTTTATGGAGTGTCCCTTCTCCCTTAAACCCATGAATCCTCGATGAGTCGGAAGGTTGAGGATAACAAAGGCGTTAAAGGGATGTCAATTTTGGGAAAGTACGCTAAAATCCACAGACTCTTAGAAACGCAGGTCTTAGTGCGCGCGGCCGCGAGGATGAATCCGGTTTCCGGTTTCCGGTTTCGGTCTACGGCGAAGCGGCCATGTCTCGAAGTGAAAGCTTGCGCGAAGCGGCGCGTCCCGCTCTATTTCGATTAAAGGAGCCTGAAACCGCGAACTGATCGAATGTACGAACTTCTGGAAAGATACGGACTGTGGGCAGTATTTTTCGGGACCATGATCGAGGGCGATCTGACTCTGCTGTTCGCGGGCGTTCTAGCGCGCGCGGGCGTCTTCTCTTTCACGGAAGCCTTACTGGTCGGCACGGCCGGAGGGGTCGTCGGCGACTCCATCAGCTACCTGATCGGAGCGCGCTTTCGCGGGCAGGCGCACAAGCTCGGGTTCTTCCTGAAAGCGCGGCCCCGGATCGAAAAACTCATGGGCCGGTTCGGCTGGCTCTCCGTCTTCATAGTCAAATACGTTTACGGGCTGCGGACGGCCAGCGCCGTCTTCTGGGGCCTCGCGCAGTTCGGCTACGTCAGGTTCGCTCTGCTCACCCTGGCGAGCTGCTTCTCGTGGGTCGGCATACTGGCCGGGCTCGGCTTCACCTTCGCCACGGGCGTCGAAAAGCTGATAGGAGACCTCCACCGCATCCAAATCATTCTGCTCGTCGTATTTGTCATTGTCGCCCTTGTTTATATCATCAGCCGATTCGAGCGGAGGGTGATCGAAGAGAACAAGGAATTCTTCGGCGATGAAGAGGGCAAGCAAGAAGAGAAAGAAGTCACGAGCGACGAATGATCCTCGGCAACCGCCTGTCGCCTCCTTCGCGGGCGCGGCTTCAACTACGGCGAAATGATCTCGACTACCATCTCTCATTACCGCATCCTCGACCGGCTCGGAGCGGGCGGCATGGGGGAGGTCTACCTCGCGGAAGACACGCGCCTGGGCCGTCGCGTCGCCGTAAAGTTTCTGCCCGCGTCCTACCGGTACGACCCCGACCGGAAGTCGCGATTCCTCAATGAGGCCCGCGCCGCCTCCGCCCTGCGCTCTCCGTACAGCGCGGCCATCTACGACATCGGCGAACACGACGGCTCGCACTTCATCGTTATGGAGTACGTCGAAGGCGAGACGCTTTCGCGCAAGATCGAGCGCGGGCCGCTCGGCGCGGGCGACTGCGTGGAGATAGCCGTGCAGGTGGCCGACGCGCTCGAAGAGGCGCACTCGCTCGGCATCGTTCACCGCGACATCAAGAGCTCCAACATCATCGTGACCGGCCGCGGGCTCGTGAAAGTCCTCGATTTCGGGCTCGCCAAGTTCACCGAACCCGCGCCCGGCTCGGACCCCGACCGCACGTTGCAGCTCGGAGGGCAGACCGCTTTCGGAGTCGTCCTCGGCACCGTCTCTTACATGTCGCCAGAGCAGGCGTACGCGCGCGCGGTCGATCATCGCTCGGACATCTTCTCGCTCGGAGTCGTAGTCTACGAAATGCTCGCGGGGCGGCTGCCGTTTCAGGGCGATACCCCCATCGCCATAATAGACAACATTATTCACCAGGACCCCCCTCTGCTCGCGACCCTGAACCAGACCGTATCGCTCGAGCTGGAGCGCATAACCCGAAAGTGCATGGCGAAAGACCGCGAGCTGCGATACCAGACGATGCGCGATCTACTGGTGGAGCTGCGCGCCCTCCAGCGCGAAAACCTGTCGGGGTCGCTCGCGCCGCCCGCGAATTACCTGACTCAACCCATGCCCGCCACCGGCCCGGCCCCGCGCGCTACCGAGGCCGCGGGGGGCGCGCGGCCCGTCAGGAAGGCGCGCGCGCGCAAAGCGATCGATTCCCTAGCGATCCTGCCCTTCGTCAACGTCAGCAAAGACCCCGAGACGGAGTACCTGTCGGACGGAATCACCGAGAGCATCATCGGCAACCTCTCACGGCTCCCGCGCCTGAGAGTCATGGCCCGCAGCACCGTCTTTCGTTACAAGGACCGCGAAGTCGACCCCCAGGAGGTCGGGCGCGACCTGAGCGTTCGCGCGGTGATGAACGGGAGAGTACTCCAGCGGGGCGATACTCTGGTGATAAGGACCGAGCTGGTAGATGCGCTCGACGGAGCGCAGATATGGGGCGAGCAGTACAATCGAAAGATCGCCGACATCTTCTCGGTCGAAGAGGAGATTTCCCGCGAGATATCCGACAAGCTCAGATTGAAGCTGAGCGGGCAGCAGAAGAGACAGCTGACCAAGCGCCACACCCGGGACACGGAGGCTTACCGGCTCTACCTCAAAGGCCGCCACGCGTGGAACAGGAGGACGGAAGAAGGGCTCAGAAGGAGCATAGAGCTCTTTCAGCAGGCGATCGATCACGACCCGAATTATGCTCTGGCGTACGCCGGGCTGGCCGACTCCTTCAACATACTGGCGAGCTACAGCGCGCTCCGGCCGGACGAGGCCTTTCCGAAAGCGAAGGCCGCGGCCACCCGCGCACTGGAGCTGGACGACAAGCTGTCGGAAGCGCACACCTCCCTGGCCTTCGTCAGGCTCGGGTACGACTGGGAGAGGCTGGAAGCCGAGCGGGGCTTCAGGCGGGCGATCAAGCTCAATCCCGGCTACGCGACCGCGCACCTGTGGTACGCCCTCACGCTCGCGACCCTCGGGCGGCTCGACGAGGCCCTGGAAGAGATCGATCGCGCGCTCTATCTAGACCCGCTCTCGCTCCCCATCCATACGAACGTCGGCTGGCTCAACCACCTCTCGCGCCGGTACGACAGGGCGATAGAAGAGTACCTGAAGGCCCTCGACCTCGACCCGAACTTCGCACTGGCTCGCCGCCGCCTCGGGCAGACCTACGAGCAGAAGCATATGTACGATGAAGCGATGGCCGAATTCCGGAAAGCCCTGTCGATCTATGCCGACGATACGGAGACCCTGGCGGCGCTCGGACACCTCTATGCCGTGTCGGGCCGGGAAGCCCGGGCGCGCGAAGTCATCGACGAGCTGAACGAGCTTGCGAAGCAGAGGTACATCCCCTCTTATTTCATCGCGAGAATACTGATCGGCCTTGAAAAAAATGACGAGGCTTTCGAGTGGCTGGAGAAAGCCTACGACGAGCGGTACGGGTTCCTGAGCTACCTGAACGTCGAGCCCATCTTCGACAAAGTGCGCGAGGACCCAAGATTCATAGACCTGGTCCGGCGCGTGGGCTTGTAGCAGGGGTCAGGCGCGATAGCGGTCCTTATGAGCGAGTCGACAGGATCACTTCAAGCCGGTTTCGAATGGTCCGCGACCCCTGACCCCTGCCTCTTATTTAAGTTTGCCCGCCATGAAATCGCGGATGTAGCCGTTGATGAGTTCCGGCTTCTCGTGAATGACCCAGTGCGTGCCGTCGGGGATACGCCTGACCGTCAGGTCGGGCACGAACTTATCTAGCCCGTCGAGATTTCCCGTGAGCAGGGCCGTGTCCTTCTCCCCCCAGATGACCAGCGTCGGCACCTTGACCATCAGCGAGGGCATCTGCGCGCCCAGGTCCGCCGACGCGTTTGCGCCCTCGCCCGAGGGCGGGCCGGCTCGCGAGGCCCGGTAGTAATTCAGGCCGCCCGTGAGCGCGCCCGGCTGCGACCAGGCCTCGATGTAGGCCTTCTTGTCCTCTTCGGTGAAGTAGCCGTTCTTGAGCCCTTCGCCCAGTACCGCCTGCACGAGCGCCGCGTAATTGTTCGCCGAGAGAATCTGCTCCGCCTGCGGGCCTCGGAAGACGAGCATATAGCCGCTCGCCTTCTGCTGGGCCGGATTCTCGCGCAGCTCGCGCTGGAAGACTCCCGGGTGCGGGGAGTTTATAATGATGAGCCTGTCGAGGTAATCGGGATGGGCCATGGCGAAAGCCCACGCCGCGACTCCACCCCAGTCGTGCGCGACCAGAGTGAATTTCTTATGGCCGAGGTGCTCCGCCAGCGCGCGCAGGTCTTCGACCAGGTACTTTATCTGGTACTGCTCGACATCCTCGGGCTTCGACGAGAGATTGTAGCCGCGCATATCGGGGGCGACCGCCAGGTGGTCTTTGCCGAACTCGGCGAGCTGATCTTTGTATTCATACCAGAACTCGGGAAAGCCGTGGACGAACATCACGAGCTTTCCTTTCCCGGCCGCCGCGTAGTGCAGGCGGACTCCGTTGACGTCTGCGTATTCGTGTCTGAACATCGGCCCCTTCGCTTTCTGACCGGCGGTCATCCCGCCCTCGCTCGCGGCTTTATGCTCGTGGCCGGTCTGTTTTTGCTTCTCCGTAGCCTTTTTCTCATCCCCCTCCTTAGACGAGCGGGGCGTCTGGCCTGCGGCGCAGGTGAGCAGGGCCAGGAGAGAGAGGCTCGCGGCGAGCAATCGATTCACCGCGCTGAGCTTTTCGGCTTTCATACTGGTATCACCTTCTTCCTTTCGGCTACCGCGCCGTCCGAAGATCATTTGAGGATCTTCGGGTTGAGGTATTGCGCGGGCGGGCCTTCATAGACCGCGCTGCAACGCTGGCACCTGTGAACGCTGTTCCCTTTCGCCGCTTTGCTCACGACATCAGCAGGAGCGGTGTGCCACTCTTTTATATGCCCCGTGCAATTCTGGCCTTTCGCGTCCTTGACCGTGCAGACGGTCTGTCCTTCTTTGAGCGGAAGGTACTCGCCGGTCTTTTCGGTCGGCGGCTGGATATTCTTCGATTTAATGTCAAACAAATTGACTTCATCCATGGGGTTCGACTCCTGGGAGGATATATCGCGGGCGTATATTATGGTAAGCGGTCGGTCCGGGTCAACAATCACAGTCGAAAGCGGCCGGGCGCGAGCCTGTATTCCGATAAAAAAAGGGCTCCCTTCATCTATTTGCAATCGCGCCGGGCCTGGTATAACTTCGTTCTTCGAGGTGATCATGTCTACAAACACGAACAGTACCGTTTTGAGTGGAGAAGAATTCGCCCGCGGGCTCGCCGAAGATAATCTCGCCAAGATCGAGCGCCTGGGCCGGCTCAGCTCGGAAGGCGAAGCGCCGGACGATCTGAGCATCGCCCGGTTGCTCCGCGTCGCGCTCAAGAACGAGCTTGAGGCGACCGAGATCGCGGCCATCTGGCTGGCCACGACGCCCGAGATAGAAGTGAAGCTGGCCCTGGCGCGCCAGGTGGGCGACGAGGCGAAGCACTACCGGATGATCTCCGAGCGGCTCTCGGCTCTCGGAGTCGATGCGAGGGCCATCGACCCGCGCGAGGGGGGCTACTCGCCCCTGTTCGACTACCTCCGCCATCTTCAGAGCACGGCCGCCCGCGTAGCGGCGGGGCAGCTCACGCGCGAGGGCATAGCCCTGGTTCGCAACCAGAGCTTCATCGACTATTGCGAAGCGCGAGGCGACAAGGAGACGGCCGCGCTCTACCGAGATCATATTCAGCAAGACGAGCGCCACCATCACGAGATGGGCCGCCAGCTGCTCGCGCGATACGCGGTCAGCGAAGACGAGCAGCGCGTGGCGCGGCAGGCGGCCGAGCGGACCCTGGAGCTTGCCGAAGAGATTCAGGAGATGGC
>DATLMR010000162.1:0-3098 GCA_035537555.1 Blastocatellia bacterium | reverse complement strand
CCGGGCAGAGCCCCGCGCGGGCTCGGAATAAATTCGCAAGCTCGACTCCATAGACGTCACGCCCCTCCGGGGGCCGGGCGGGGTCGGGAGAATTAAAGGAGTCTCTGTGAAACGCATCGTAGTCATCTGTTTTTGCCTGCTCCTGGCCTCATCGGCGGACGCACAGAACTGGCCCACGTTTCGCGGCCCGGCTGCTTCGGGCGTAGCCGAGGGGTTCAGCACGCCCGTATCCTGGAACGCGGAAAAATCCGAGAACATCGCGTGGAAGACGCCCATCCCGGGCCTCGCGCATTCGAGCCCCATAGTCTGGGGCGACCGCGTCTACGTCACGACCGCGATCAGCTCCGACCCGAAGACGGTCTTTCGCCACGGCCTCTACGGAGACGTGGATTCGGCCAAGGACGAATCGAAGCACACGTGGAAGGTCTACTGCCTCGAAAAGAAGTCCGGGAAGATTCTCTGGGAGAGGACGGCGTACGAGGGCGTGCCGAAAGTGAAGCGGCACATCAAGGCCACGCACGCCTCTTCGACTCCCGCGACGGACGGCAAGCACGTCGTCGCCTTTTTCGGCTCGGAGGGCCTCTACTGCTACGACGCGGGCGGAAAGCTCCTCTGGAAGAAGGACCTGGGCTTGCTCGATACCGGGTGGTTCTATGACCCCGATTATCAGTGGGGCACGGCGAGCTCTCCGATCATCTACAAGAATCTGGTGATCGTGCAGTGCGACATCCAGAAGGGCTCGTTCATCGCGGCCTTCGACGTGAAGAGCGGCAAAGAGGTGTGGCGGACGCAGCGCGACGAGATTCCCTCGTGGGGGACCCCGACCGTCTATGAAGGGAAGGGGCGCGCGGAGCTGGTCACGAACGCGACCAGGTTCGTGCGGGGATACGACCCCGCGACCGGCAAGGAGCTGTGGAAGCTTTCGGGCAATCCCGAGATCACTTCCACGACGCCGATCACCGCGCACGACCTGATCTTCATCTCGAACAGCTATCGCCCGAACCAGCCCATCTACGCCATCCGCCCCGGCGCGAGCGGCGACATCTCGCTCAAGGACGGCAAGGAGACGAACGAGTTCGTGGCCTGGAGCAAGCAGCGCGGGGGGACTTACACGCCGACCCCGATCATTTACGGCGAGCACTTTTACGCCTGCTCGAACAACGGGACCCTGACCGTCTACAACGCGAAGACGGGCGAGCGGATTTATCAGCAGCGCATCGCGGAGAAGGGCGGAGCCTACAGCGCGTCGCCCGTGGCCGCCGACGGCAAGATATATTTATCGAGCGAGGATGGAGAGATCTTCGTCGTCAAGGCCGGCCCTAAATACGAGCTGCTCTCGTCGAACTCGATGGGCGAGGTTCTTATGGCCACGCCTGCCATATCTGATGGTATGATCTTTATTCGCGGCCAGCATCACGTCTTCGCCGTCGGCAAGAAGACCGGCGTCGAAGCCAAGGGCTCGAAGTGAAGCCGCCAAACCATTTCGCCAACCAGTGGGAAACCTAAAGAGGAGCATCTAGACTTATGAAGCGATTTTTCGTCGGATTTCAGTCCGCACTCACACTCTGTCTGCTGATCTTTTCGGCAGTGTATCTGCCTTCCGCGAGTGCGGCGGGCGGCGGGTCCAACTGGCCTCAGTGGCGCGGCCCCGAAAGCAAGGGGATCTCTACGGACAAGGGCTTGCCGTCAGAGTGGAGCCCGACAAAGAATATTCGATGGAAGACGCCTATCGGCGGCAGGGGCCATTCATCCCCCATCGTGTGGGGCAACAGGATCTTCCTGACCTCCTCCATCGAAGGCGCGGCGCTCGCGCAGGCCACGGCCCCGAAGCACATGCTCGGCGATGAAGAGATGAAGCACCCCGACTGGACGGGCTCCGATCACAGCTACACGTTCAAGGTCATCTGCGTCGATAGCGAGACGGGCAAGGTGCTCTGGGAGAAGGTCCCCTATGAAGGCCCCGTCTACGACCACAGGCACAGGAAGAACACGTACGCTTCTCCGACTCCCGTGACCGACGGCAAGTATGTCTACGCCTTCTTCGGCTCGGAGGGGCTCTACTGTTACGACTACAGCGGAAAGCTGGTATGGAAAGCGAGTCTCGGGGGCATCCCGCAGCTCGGCATGGGGCCGGGCTCGTCTCCCGTGATCTACGAAAACCTCGTGATCGTCACCTGCGACCACGACCTCGGCAAAGGCTCGTTCATCGCGGCCCTCGACCGCATGACGGGCAAGGAAGTCTGGAGAAAGCCGCGGGAGACCCGCGCGACCTGGGCCACTCCGGTGCTGATAAAGACCCCGCAGCGGACGGAGCTGGTCGTGAGCGGAGCGGAGACGACGATCTCTTACGACCCGAGGGACGGCAAGGAGTTCTGGAGAGTCAAGGGCGTCGAAAGCCATGCCATTCCGTCGCCCCTGGTCGGGCACGGCATGGTCTTCCTCTCGGCGGGGAGCCAGGCCAAGCGCGCCATGGCGGTCAAGCTCGGCGGAAACGGCGACCTCACGAATACGCCCTTCATCGTGTGGGAATATGCCAAGGGGACGGCCTACGTCCCGTCTCCCATTCTGTATGAAGATTTCCTCTACTTGATGACGGACCGGGGAATTCTCACCTGCCTGGACGCGAAGACGGGACAGGTGAAGTACGAGGGCGGCCGCGTCCCCGTGCCCGCGACCTTCACCGCCTCGCCCGTGGCTTTCGACGGGATGATCTTTCTTACAAGCGAGGACGGCGAGACCTTCGTTCTCAAGTCGGGACCGAAACTCGAAGTGCTCAGGACCAACTCCGTCGGCGAGCCCGTCTATGCATCGCCGGCTATCGCCAACGGGAATATCTATATTCGGGGCGAGAAGAACCTCTATTGTATCAGCGAGGGCTCGGGCAAGTAAGGCCCGGAGCACGCGCGGTAAAATGGACGGGCCGGTCGCGCCCGATCAAGGCGCGAGCCGGACCGTGGCAGTAAATCGATTAGAGCGAATCGTCGCAGTATACGGTTCGCTCTAATCTTCATGCGCGGGTGTATCCTGGGATGGCGCGGCCATCCGGAACCGCGCGCCCGTCTCGAACTCGTAACTCGACGCGTGTGATCGCCCCGGGC
>DATLMR010000161.1:0-10952 GCA_035537555.1 Blastocatellia bacterium | reverse complement strand
TTCGTGCCGAGATAGCGGCCCCGGCCTTCGACGCGCGGGAGCAGCTCGTAATCCTGCTGTAGCCGCGTCGGGTTCTCGCGGCGGTAGTGGGCGTGGAAATAAAGTATGCTCGCGCTATGCCTGTCTCCAACGGTGTAGTCTACATCGTAGAAAAGCTCGTCGAGGTTGTCGGAGCTTTCATTCGTCATCACGATCTTCATGCCGGTTTTGAACGGCATCGGGATGAAGCAGTTGAAGCTCCGGCCTTCAGGGTTCGCGAAGAGAGCGGATTCGAAGACGGTCGTTTGCCCGAGGCCGATGCCGAAGAAGTCTCCCAGGGGCGCGCTCACGGCGGGAGTCTTCGCCCCGTCCCAGTACATATCGATTCGCAGGCTGCGCAGCATGCGGGGGCTGCGGTCGGGAAACGTCATCCAGATCCTTCGCACCGTGCCGCTCGTGCCGGCGGCTTCGGCCAGCACCCGGCTCTCGCCCGCTTTTATGGCGACGGTCGGCGCGCCCTTGCGCCCGCCGTTCGCCTGCGCGCCTTTGCCTTTAGCCCCCGCCGGGTTCTCTCCGCTCGCCCAGCGCGGCTGAACGCCTTCAGGCATCTCGAACAACGTCTGGGTGAATGCCTCGCGCGTCGCGCAGATGAGGATCAATAGCAGCAGCGCCGTCTTTGCCGAACCGATTCGGAATCGCATACCGTTCCCTCTTTTCTAATCAGCCTCAGTCTTCTGTGCCACGCTTATCCGGAGGCCGGCCCGATCATGAATATCTCAAATGGGATTTCTGGTCGATTATTGGAGATTCTGCTCGAAAGGCGGCTGCTCGCCGCGTCCGACAAGAATTCACGGGCCGCCGCGGCCCGATTCGCGCGCGGTCAGGCGGGCTGGGCCGCCCGGCGCACGTTCTTGCGGATGAAGTCGATGATCTCATCCATGCGGGTGCCCGGCGTGAAGACGGCGGTCACGCCGAGCTCTTTCAGTCGGGGGACATCTTCGTCGGGAATGATTCCGCCGCCGAATATGATCACGTCGTCGAGCCCCGCTTCACGGGAGAGATCGACCACGCGCGGAAAGAGGGTCATGTGCGCGCCTGAAAGTATCGACATTCCGATGGCGTCGACATCTTCCTGGAGCGCCGCGTTCACCACCATCTCGGGCGTCTGCCTGAGCCCCGTGTATATGACCTCCATCCCGGCGTCGCGCAGGGCGCGCGCTATGACCTTGACCCCGCGGTCGTGCCCGTCCAGGCCCGGCTTGGCCAGCAAAACTCTGATTCTTTCTTCGCTCATAATCGCTCTAACTCTGATGCGTCAAAATTCGAATGGGAAAGGTCGGGCCGTCAAAACATCGGCTCGCGGTACTCGCCGTAGACCGGCCTGAGCGCGTCGCACATCTCCCCGAGCGTGGCATAAGCGCGCGTGCATTCGAGCAGGAGCGGCATCGTATTGCGGCCCTCGCGGGCGCCTTCCGTGAGGCTCGCGAGCGCCTTGCTTACGCGTTCGTTGTCGCGCCCGGCGCGCAGCCGTTGGAGCCTCTCGCTTTGCAGACGGGCGGTCGATTCGTCGATCTGAAGGAGCCGGGTCCCTCGCCCCTCCTCATCCATCACATAATCGTTCACGCCGACGATCACCTTGTCTTTCGACTCGACCGCCATCTGATACTCGTAGGACGAGTCCTGGATCTCGCGTTGCGGGAAGCCGGCGTCGATGGCTTCGATCATGCCTCCGAAGCCGTCGATCTTGCGGAAATACTCGAACGTCCCTTCTTCCATGTCGCGCGTCAGCTTCTCGATGAAGTAAGAGCCGCCGAGAGGGTCTATCGTGTTCGTCACCCCGGATTCGTGCGCGATGATCTGCTGGGTCCTGAGGGCGATCAGCGCCGCCTCGTCCGACGGGAGGGCGAGCGCTTCGTCGTAGGCATCCGTGTGCAGAGACTGGGTGCCTCCGAGCACGCCCGCGAGCGCCTGAATGGCCACGCGGACGATGTTGTTGAGCGGCTGCTGGGCCGTGAGCGATACTCCCGCCGTCTGCGTGTGGAAGCGCAGGGCCCACGACCTGGGGTTCGTGGCCCCGAAGCGGTCTTTCATCACCTTGTACCAGATGCGGCGGGCCGCGCGGTACTTGGCGATCTCTTCGAAAAAGTCGTTGTGAGAGTTGAAGAAGAAGCTCAGGCGCGGCGCGAATTCATCTACGTCCATCCCGGCATTGATGGCGTACTGCACGTACTCGATGCCGTCGCGCAGGGTGAAGGCCAGCTCCTGCAACGCCGTCGAGCCCGCCTCGCGAATGTGGTAGCCCGAGATCGAGACCGGGTTGAACCGGGGAACTTCCTTCGTGCAGAACTCGATCGTATCGACGATGAGCTTCATAGCCTGGCGCGGCGGGTAGATCCATTCCTTTTGCGCTATGTACTCTTTGAGGATGTCGTTCTGAAGCGTGCCGCCGACGTTCTTCCAGTCCGCGCCCTGCTTTTCTGCGACGGCCAGAAACATGGCGAATATCATCGACGCGGGCGCGTTGATGGTCATCGAGGTCGTGACCTGTTCGAGCGGGATTCCGTCGAAGAGCACTTCCATATCGGCGAGGCTGGAGATGGCCACGCCGCACTTGCCGACCTCGCCCTCGCTGAACGGATGGTCCGAATCATAGCCCATCAGCGTCGGCAGGTCGAAAGCCACCGAGAGTCCGGTCTGCCCGTGCTCGAGTAGATACTTGAATCGCTGGTTCGTGTCGAAAGCCGAGCCGAATCCGGCGAACTGGCGCATGGTCCACAGCTTCCCGCGATAGCCCGTCGCGTGGATGCCGCGAACGTAAGGAGGCTCGCCCGGAAAGCCCAGCTCGGATTCGTAATCGAAATCCGGCAGGCTGTTGGGCGTGTAAAGACGCTCGACGGGCGTGAGTGAAGTCGTCGTGAAGCTGCTCTTGCTCTCGGGCATCTTTTTTAAAGTGGGATTGAGCGCGCGCTCTTCCCATTCACGCTCGGCCTCTTGCAAACGGTTCGTCAGATCGGTGGTGCTCATCTTCTCTCCTTGAAATGGTCTCCTTGAAATGGAATCGCATAGACAATGCAGACGAGTCTTCGTTAGAAACCAAGCTTGATGATAGTTGACCGCCGCTCGGAGTGTCAACGTCGCGCTCTATCACGCTCGCGCGCCAAAAGCCCGCTTTTGCAGAGTGATATTAGAGCGCGAGCGGCGCGCCGATAAATCTCCCGTAGCGGCTCGCGGCCGCGGCTAAGGCCCGCATCTCCGGGGCGGTCAGCCTCGAGAAGGGCTCGGGGCTGATGATAAGCTCGCCCTTCCTGATCTCGCGCTTCCATATTCCCGCGATCCGGCCGTCCATGACGATAGTCGGGCTGAAGACGCCGTTACCCGGATTGATGCGCCTCGTATACGAGGGGTCGAGGACGGCGCTGCGGTCTTTATAAGCGACGGTGTACTCGTCGAATGGCGGCAGCAGGTAAGAAGCGAGCGCCCCCCTTTTTACGGGGGGAGCGGATGAAGGGAGCCAGTAGGTCTGGCCGTCGATAGTCTCTTCGGCGATGCGCGGTCCGGCCATTTTAATGGCGGCCCTCGCGTCAGCCACGGTCAGTCCCGACCACCAGACAAAATCCTGTAGCTTTGCCGGGCCGTGGCTCGTGAAGTAGCGCCCGGCCAGTTCCGCCAGCGCCTCGTCGCGGGCCATCGTCCTGGCCCCGGGCGCCCATTCTTCGAGCAAGGCGAAGGTAGGCTGCTTCCCCTCGCGCGCGCCGAAGCATATGACCCCGTCTTGTGCGAGCCGGCACAGGATATGGAGGCCGCGCCCGCCCTCCGTGGAGATATTCGCCCGTTCCAACAGCCCGTACATCGCGCCCCGCGCAAGTTGCCTGCCGCCTTCGAGCGCGCGTATGAAGAGCCTCTTACTGCGCGCGAAGGTGGCCTCGTCGAGGCCCAGGTGCCGGTGCAGACGCCCCGCGCTGCCCGCGACGATTCGCGGCGTGAGCAGCTCGAGCATCCAGCGGGCGTCCTCGGCCGCAACAAAGTGGAGAGTGCGGCGCATCGGCCACGTGCGGACGATGGTCTTTTCCGCAATCGCCTTTTCGATAACTTCCCGGGTGGCATTCTCCGTGCGGAGGCCGACCGCCCAGAGAGCGCCGAGATAGTCCTGAGCCTGGACCGCGCCCATCCACTTCACGGCCTCGCCCGGCTTCTCGAACGCGGCCCCGGAAATGTGCTGGTTACGGAGTCTGTGGTGCGGAATGTCCAAGCTTGCTATGACCCCTCGCTTCGTGGGGCTGCGATATCTTTGCGGTAGTGCATGCCTTCGAAGCTGATCCGGCCGAGCGCTTCATAAGCCCGCGCTCGCGCGCCTTCAAGGCCCTCGGCCCACGCGGTCACCCCGAGCACGCGCCCGCCCGAAGTCAGGACGCTGCCCTGCTCGTCGCGCATGGTCCCCGCGTGAAAGACCGCGACGTTTTCCATCGCGCGGGCCTCTTCGAGCCCCGTGACGTGCCTGCCCTGCTGGTAAACGCCCGGGTAGCCTTCTGAGGCCGCAACGACACAGACGGAGGAATTCGCGCTCCAGCTCATCGAAACGCCGCCTATTCGATCGCCGGCCAGGGCATCGAAAACCTCCGCGAGGTCCGACTCCAGCCTGACCAGTACGGCCTGGGTCTCCGGGTCGCCGAGCCTCGCGTTGTACTCGATGACTCGGGGGCCGCCGGCGGTGAGCATAAGCCCCGTGTAGAGCACGCCTCGAAACGGGTTGCCTTCCGAGGCCATCCCCGCGAGGGTCGGCTCGACGATCGCGCGCGCGATGCGGTCGAGCGTCGAGTCGTCGATGAGGCCCGGGATCGAAAACGATCCCATGCCGCCGGTATTCGGCCCGATGTCGCCATCCTGCGCGCGCTTGTAGTCCTGCGCGGGAGGCATGATTTTATAGTCCTTCCCGTCCGTGAAGATCATGAGGGATGCTTCGCGGCCGGACAGGTGCTCTTCGAGGACGATGCGCGATCCGGCGTCTCCGAAGGCGCGCTGGACCATAAAGGCGTTGATGGCCATGTCGAATTCGGCGTCGCTTTCGACTATGCGCACGCCCTTGCCCGCGGCCAGCCCGTCGGCTTTGACCACGACCGGGAATTCGTATTCGAGCTTTCGGGTCGCCCTCGCCGATTCGGGAGAGTGGCAGGCCGTGAAGCGCGCCGTGGGGATCGAGTGGCGGGCCATGAACTGCTTGGCGAAGATTTTGCTGCCTTCGAGCTGGGCCGCGGCCTGGGAAGGGCCGATGAGCCTCATATTGCGCGACGAGAAAGCGTCCGCGACTCCCGCGACGAGCGGCGCCTCCGGGCCGATCACCGTCAGGTCCACGCCCATCGACTCGGCGAGGTTGGCCAGGCTCCCGGCGTCGTTTACGTTCGCGGGAAAACATTCCGCGACATCCGCTATGCCCGCGTTGCCCGGCGCGCAGTAAAGAGCCGATACCTCGGGGCTCTGTCCGAGCTTCCACACGAGGGCGTGTTCCCGGCCCCCGGAGCCGATTACAAGGATTTTCATCTTTTCATTTCTTCCCGATCGAATTCACGTCGCCGACGGCGTTCCCGTCGCGGCTTCTCGAAATCCAGGATGAAAATTTAACACCTGGGAGAGCAAACGAGAAACCGGAATCTAATCGCCGGGCTCGGCCTGAACGGCGGGCGAAGAGAGGTCCGGCTCAATCGGCCAGTCTCTGTCCATCCGCCCCCGGATTATGAGGTACGCGAAGCCGGGCACGAGAAATGAGAGGCCGAGGATCGCGGCCATCGACCTCGGACTTAGCCCCGCATAATCGAGCCCCCACCCGGTCAGGTATGTCGAGACGGACATCGTGAGCGTCACCATAGCCATCTCGATGGCGAAGACACGCCCCAGGAACCTGTCGGGCACGGACATCTGGAGCAGGGTGGAAGAGTAGACCCAGTTGATGCTGCCGCCCGTGTGGGCCCCCGTCACGAAAAGGAGGGCCACCCAGAACCGCGGCGCCTCCGCGAAGAGCAGGTAGAAGAGCGCGGAGATGAAGAACGACGCGCTTATGGAATTGAGCATCGTGCGCGGCGAAGTCCCCGTGAACCTGCGGGCGATCATCGGCCCGATCATCGCTCCGAAGCCCCGCGCGGCGTACAGCAGCCCGATGGAGGTGCTGCCGTCGAGCCCGATGGGGAATATCTGCTTGCCGAAGATGGTCAAGAGCAGGAGCACGCCGCCGCCCAGGCCCCAGCCGCTTTTGACCAGGAGCACGGCCAGGACCCGCAGGTTCGCCTTCAGATAGCGCGCGCCTTCGATCATGTCGGTGATCCCCAGGGCGTTCGCCAAAGAGAGCTTCGAGGGCTTCCGCGCGATTCCGGTCCGGTCCGGGAATCGCGCGAGCATGATGAAGGCCGCGGACACGAAGAAAGAGAGCGCGTCGATCACGAAGGCCGTGCTCCTGCCGAAAGCGCCGGTCACGACTCCGCCGAGCGCCGCGCCGACCGCGAGCGTGATCGACCACGACGCGCCTGAAAGGGCATTTGCGGCGATCAGCTCACGGCGCGAAACTATGCTCGGAATGACAGCCGATCTCGCGGGCTCGAAGAAGGCGGCTATTGCTACTTCGAAAGCCGTAAGCGCGTAGACGATCCAGACCTGGTCCGGCCTGCGGACCAGGAGGAATCCGAGCACCAGGAATCCGCGAAGCACGTCGGTCGCGATCATTATCTTCTTGCGGTCGTAGCGGTCGGCCGCCACGCCCGCGAGAGGCCCGACGACGAAGGTGGGCAGCAGCTTGAGTATGAGGATATAGCCGACGGCTTCTCCGGAGCCCGTGAGGCTCAGCAGCAGGGTGAAGAGCGCTACGCTGTTGAACCAGTCTCCGGTTTGCGAGATCACCTGGCCCGTGAAGAGGTGCCGAAATGAAGGATTGCCGCGAAGCAGGCCGAGGTAGCCGGACTCCGGTGCGATTTCCCTGTCACTCATCGAGCCATTTTAGCATTCGGGGGCGAGCCGGGGCGACCCGCGCTCTGCCCGATGGCCGGGCGTTCATGCTATAACTATTACGGCTATAAGTATCATTAACTTCGGCATGCGACGGAAATAAGGCATCGTTATGCACATCGAATCTCTGAAAGTATTTTGCGACCTGATAGACACGCGCAGTTTTTCGAAAGCCGCGAGCAAGAATTTCATCTCGCAGTCGGCGGTGAGCCAGCAGATAAAGACGCTCGAAGATCGCTTCGAGCGCAAGCTCGTCGAGCGCAGCCGGAACGGGCTGGTGGCGACGGCGGCGGGCGAAGCCTTTTACCAGGGGTGCCGGGAGATCCTCGACCGCTTTTCGACCCTGTCTGAGGAGATGAAGGGGCTCAGCAACCTGGTGGCCGGGCAGGTGCGCGTGGCTACGATCTATTCGGTCGGCCTGCACGAGCTGTCGCCCGTAGTGAAGCGGTTCATCAAGTCATACCCGCAGGTGAACATCCACATCGAGTACAGCCGGACGAACAAGGTCTATGACGACGTGCTTTCGGGCGCCATCGATCTCGGCATAGTGGCCTATCCGAGCCCGCGCCCGCAGATCGAAATCATCCCCTTCCGCAGCGACAGGCTCGTCCTCGTATGCAGCCCCGAACATCCTCTGGCGGCGCGCAAGCGGATCGACCTCGCGAGCCTTGAGGGGCAACGCTTCATCGGCTTCGAGCGCGACATCCCCACGCGGAAGGCCATCGATAAGATCCTGCGCGCCAACAAAGTGAGCGTCCGCTACGTGATGGAATTCGACAACATCGAGACGATCAAGCGCTCGGTCGAAGCAGACCTCGGGATCACGATAGTTCCCCGCGCCACGGTCGAAAACGAAGTGCGCGCCCGGACCCTGGTCGCCGTCAACTTCACGCAGAGCTTCATGAGGCCCATAGGCATCATCCACCGCAAGGGGAAGAACTTCACCCTCGCCACCCGCAAGCTCCTGACCATGCTCACGGAGGCGGCGGCCGGGGAGGCGACTTAGCCCGCGCGCTCGCGCATGATGCGAAACTCGCTTCAATCAATCCCGTCGGCCCGCCCATCGAGACATCCATCCTCCCCGACCCCTACTCGTAATGCAGGGCCTCCATCGGATCGATCCGGGTCGCTCTCCGGGCAGGGATGTAGCTGGCGAGCAGGGCGACGGCGACGAGGGAGACCGAGATGAGGGCGAACGTGAGCGGGTCGGTGGTGCTCACTCCGAAGAGCAGGCTCGACATATAACGCGTGAGGATCAGGGCGGATACCAGCCCGAGCGCGACGCCCGCGATCACGAGCTTGAACCCCTGGCCCACGACGAGCCTCAGCACGTCGCCCGTCTGCGCGCCCAGGGCCATGCGAAGGCCGATCTCGCGCGTGCGCTGCGTGACCAGATACGACATGACTCCGTAGATTCCGACCGCCGCGAGGATAAGGGCGACCCCGGCGAAGATGCCGAGCAGGAGCATGTTGAACCGCTGCCGCGCCACGGACCCGGACATTATCTGTTCCATGGTGCTGACGCTCGAGACGGGCTGGTCTTTATCTATCGCCCACACCTCTTCTCTCACGGCCGAGACCATGCTCAACGGGTCGCCGTTTGTTCGTATCACGAGGTCGCGCGGCGCGAAGTATCTGAACTGGGTGAAGGGGGAGTACATCTGGGAGCGGGGCGCGGAGTCCAGGTCGAATTGCCTCACGTCCTTGACCACTCCCACGACCGAGCGCCAGGGGCTCGGAGAGTCGTACTCTCCCAGCTTTATCCGCTTGCCCAGAGGGTCTTCGCCGGGCCACAGGTTGCGCGCCATGGTTTCGTTTATGACGATCACGTAGGGCGCGTCCTCTCTGTCCCGCTCGTCGAACTGCCTGCCTTGAAGCAGGGGGATCGACATCGTGCGGAAATAGCCGGGGCTGATGACTCGCGTGACGATGATGGGCTGTTCGTCGGGCGCGGGGCGCGGCCGCCCTTCGACCGTGATGCCGGTGGAGTTGCCCTTCGACGTGAGCGGCAGACTCGTGGTGATGCCCGCCGACTGCACGCCCGGCAGCGCCTCGATGCGTTCGAGCAGCTGCCTGTAGAAGGCTATCCGCGCGGCCGGCGTGGAGTACTTCGACTCCGGAAGAATTATCCTGGCAGTCAGCATAGAATCGGTCTTGAAGCCGGGATCGACGTTTCGCAATCTGAGAAAGCTGTTGATCATCAGCCCCGCGCCGATCAGCAGCACCATGGCGAGCCCCACCTCCGAGACCACGAGCAGGTTCCGCGCGCGCGAGCCCGTGGCCCCGGCCGAAGAGTCGCGCCCTCCTTCCTTCAGCGTTTCGTTGAGATTGGGCCTCGACGCTTGCAGGGCGGGAATCAGGCCGAAGATCACGCCGGTCAACAGCGAGATCGCGAAGGTGAAGAGCAGCACCTTGGCGTCCACCGCGACATCCTTCGCCTGCGAGATCGTGTCGGGAATGAAAGAGACGAGTATGTTGATGCCCCAGACGCTTATCAATAAGCCCGCGAGGCCTCCCAGCCCCGAAAGCAAGAGGCTCTCGGTCAGAAACTGCCTGATCAGTCGCGTGCGCCTCGCGCCGAGCGCCGTGCGGATGGCCGTCTCTTTCTGCCGCACGGCGGCCCGCGCAAGAAGCAGGTTGGCGACGTTCGCGCACGCGATCAGGAGCACGAACCCGACGGCCCCGAGAAGCACGAGGAGCGCCGGGCGAATGTCGCCGACAAGCTGCTCGTGGAGAGGGATGACGACCGCGCCGATGCTGGTGTTGCTCTGCGGGTACTGCTCCTGAAGCCGCGCCGCTATCGTGCTCATCTCCGCCTGCGCCTGCTCCCGCGTGACGCCCGGCCGCGTGCGCGCGATGACCTCCAGATAATGATTCCCGCGCATGGCGGCCTCTTCCGTGGTGAAGCCCATGGGGAGCCATATTTCCGACTCGCGGTTGGGGAAGTCGAATCGAGGAGGCATGACTCCCACCACCGTATAGCTCTGGCCGTCCAGCGTGAGGGTCCGCCCGAGAATCTCCCTGTCAGAGCCGAAGCGGCGCTTCCAGAGGCCGTCGCTTATAATGACCACGCGATTCGCGCCGGGGCTGTCCTCTTCGGGAGAGAATACCCGCCCGAGGCTCGGGTCGACGCCGAGAATAGGGAAGAGGCTGGCCGAGACGCGGTGGCCTTCGATCTTCTCAGGCTCGCCCGTGCCCGTCAGGCTGTAGCTGTTGCCGTCGAGGGCCGCCATATCCTCGAAGACCTGGTTCTGCTCTCTCCAGCTTATGAAGTTGGCGGGCGAGGGCGTATCGGCGGGGAAGCCGTTCTTTGCGTTCTCTTCCCATACCATCATGAGGCGGTCGGGCTCCTTGTAAGGCAGAGGGTTGAGCAAGACCTTGTTGACGACGCTGAAGATGGCGGTGTTGGCCCCGATGCCGAGGGCGAGGGCGATCACGGCGACGACGGTGAAGCCGGGCTTTTTGGCGAGCATTCGTATCCCGTAGCGAATATCCTGAATCAAGGATTCCATATGTCCCTCCCGAAAAAATGGCTGGCGGAGAGTGAGTGACAAATACAGGGCCGGGGTTTCAATCAGAGTAATAAAAAAAGGAGCGGGGACCGGAGGGAGGATTTCGGGGAGAGAATTTCGTATGAAACTTCGAATTAAACTTCGAATGAAATCGGGAGCGCGAGCGTACGGCCCGCGCTCCCGGGACGACTACTCGTATCGCAAAGCGATCATGGGGTCTACTCTCGACGCTCTTCTCGCCGGGAGGTACCCGGCGAACGCGGTCACGGCCACAAGTATCAGGATCGCGATCGATAAGGTCGCCGGGTCGGTCGCCGTGAGCCCGAAGAGCATGCTCGAGATCGTCTGCATGGCGGCGAGCCCCGCCCCGAGCCCGAGTACGACTCCGACGGCGACCAGCAGCATGATCTCTCGCATCACCATCCACCGCACGTTGCCGGGCCGCGCCCCGAGCGCCATGCGAATGCCGATCTC
>DATLMR010000160.1:0-7088 GCA_035537555.1 Blastocatellia bacterium | reverse complement strand
TGTATTCCAAAATGGTGCACGGTATATTGCTCGCTCGCGTGCCCTGGCACGAAGTGGATGACCTTGTGCAGGACGTCTTCCTCCAGGCTCTCAGAAGTCTTCGTGGGCTGAGGAATTCCGAAGCGTTCGGAGGGTGGCTGGCAATGATCGCGCGCAACCGGGCGATGGATTTCCATCGTCGCACGCGAGAGAGCGAGGAACTCACCGACAACATCTCCACGCCGAACACGTCGGAGGCGGAAGCGGAGGCGGCGGCGGTACTCACGATCATAAGGGAGATGCCCGAAGCCTATCGCGAGACGCTGATACTCCGGCTAGTTGAAGGAATGACCGGCCCCGAAATCGCCTCCCGCACGGGCCTCACGGCGGCCTCGGTCCGGGTGAACTTGCACAGGGGGATGAAGTTGCTTCGCGAGAAGCTGGGAATGGAGGAGAGCATATGAGCGACGATTATTTATGGGACGGCTCGGGCGAACCCGACCCGGAAGTCGAGCGGTTGGAGAACCTTCTGTCAAGGTATCGCCATAAGCCCGCTCCGCTCAAGATGCCCGACGACCGGAGCCGCTTCGCCTGGTCCAGGCTTTACTCGCCGCAAACGGCGGCGGCCGCGGCCCTCGCGCTGATCATGATTATCGCCGGGCTCTCATACTTTCTGTCGAGGCAGGACGGCAGGCCCGGCGACGCCAGGGTCGCGACCGCAAGCAAGGACGGAGACAAGGCGGGAACGGAAGGCGACGCAGTTAAGAGAGAGAGCCCCCGGCTGCCCGAGCCCGGGTCAGACTCGCAAGGTCAACCGGCGATGACGGCGAAACGTCGCAAGCCCGGAGGCGAGGCGATAGCCCGCCCTCACGTTGAAAAGGTTCGCCGCGATTCTTTGAACGCAGTCAAGGAGCGCACGCGCGAAGATGTGAGCGCACCCTACATCGCCGAGGTCTTCGACGGGCGCGGCAAGGAGCGGGTGATGACCGGCTCCGTGGACTTGCTCGAAGCGGAAGCGGCCCGGCACTTCGAGAAAGCGCAGGTGCTCCTGCGCTCTTTCAGGAATGTGTCTGCCGGTAAAGGCGAATCGACTCTCGACGTCTCCTACGAAAAAGGGATGTCGCGCAACCTGCTCTCCAAAAATATCGTGCTCAGAAGGGGCGTCGAAGCGCGGCGGATCTATCCGCTCGAAGACCTCTTGAGCAGCCTTGAGCCGATTCTGATCGACATCGCGAATTTGCCTGAGAAGCCTTCGGTCGACGAAGTCAATTCAATCAAGCAGCGAATGCAGAGGAAAGAGATAGTAGCGACGCTGCAAGTCTATTCGGCGCAGGCGTCCCTCGACCGACTCTAATAAACGACCAGGAGAAAACATGTTTCCTAATACCAATAATATTCATAATTTCGGCAGGACGGCCCGCCTCTGCTCGATGGTGATCCTGCTCCTGCTCAACTCGATGCCGTTCGTCGCGAGCGCGAACGACGCGGACGGGCGAGGGCAGGACATCAAGAAGCTGAATCGCTTCGTGGAATCTTCCGACGCGTCGGATGCCGCGAGCGAGGCATTCCGAAAGGGCCGCGATCTGATAGAAGAGGAAGAGTGGGAGGAAGCGGCGGACACCTTCGGCGATTTCATCGACGACTATCCTAAAGATAAGAACGTAGACGCCGCCCTCTACTGGCTCGCGTTCGCGCTCAAGAAACAGGGCCGCTTTCAGGAAGTGAGATCGAACCTGGACCGCCTCATTCAGGATTTCCCGAAATCGAGCTGGATCACCGACGCGAAGGCGATGCGGGTTGAGATCGCGGGCAAGACGGGTGACACGAGAGTGATAAATCAGGCCCTTGAAGGCGAGGGCTCCCCCGAAGATGAGACGAAGATCATCGCCCTGCAAAGCCTCTTTCAGGCCGACCCCGGGCGCGCGGCCGCCTACGTGAGTGAAATACTCAAGCCGGGGTCGAAGGCGAACCGCCGCCTCAAAGATAACGCCGTCTCGCTCCTGGGCCAGAACGGAGGCAAGCAAGCCCGCGCCACCCTGACCGAGGTCGCGCGCACTCCGGGAGACGCGAAAGTTCGCAAGAACGCGATCTTCTGGCTCGGGCAGACGGAGGATGAAGAAGTACTGCCCCTGCTCAAAGATCTCGCGATGGCGGAGGGTGATGAGGAGGTGTCGAAAGCGGCCGTCTTCTCTCTCTCTCAGCACAGGTCCCCCAGGGCGACGCAAATGGTGGGAGAGCTGGCCAGGAACGGCTCGACGAAGAGGTTGCGAAAAGAAGCCATCTTCTGGGTCGGCCAGCGCAACGACGAAGCTTCGTTCAACGAGCTGTCGGCCATCTACGACGCCGAGCGGGACATCGAGATCAAGAAGCAAGTAATCTTCGCCATATCACAGCAACCGGGCGACCGCTCTCGGGGCAAGCTGGTCGAGATAGCTCGCTCGCAGGAGAGCCCCACTCTACGCAAGGAAGCCATCTTCTGGCTGGCCCAGAAGGGCGACGAGGCCAGCGCGGACGAGATCTTCAGGCTCCTCGAATCTAACAAGGACGAGGAGATACGTAAGCAGGTCATCTTCGGCCTCTCGCAGATGAGCAATCAGCGCGCGAAAGACAAGCTCATGGAAGTAGCCCGGAGCTCCGATAGTCCTGAAGCGCGGCGCGAAGCTATCTTCTGGATAGGCCAGCAGGGGCAGGAAAAGGGCGAGGAAAAGAGCGTCGATTTTCTCAACCAGCTTTACGACGGCGAGCGTGATACCGAGACCAGGAAGAAGATCATCTTCTCGCTGGCTCAGACCAACAGCAAGAAGGCCCTCAGGAAGCTCATGGAGATCGGCAAGGGAGACGGCAACGCCGAGCTGAGGAAGGAAGCCATATTCTGGCTCGGGCAGAGCAGCGACCCCGATGCGCTCAAGTTCATCGAAGAAATATTGAAGTAGCGCTCGCGGGCGAATCGAGAGCGCACCGCGCGAATGTTCGCGCCTGTAAAGGAGACTGTTATGCGAAAGTTATTTTCACTTGCTATATTCTTCTCCGTGATGGCTTCGGTCGTCACGAGCATCGTGTCCGGACAGCAGGGCAGGTTCACCACCGTCGAAGGGCCGAATATCAAAGCGAGAATGGAGACGGCCCTCAGGCAGGCGCGGTCGAATTCTTCCCAGAAGCAATTCTGGACCGCATATTCGTTCGATGTCAGGCCCGGCGTAGCCGTCGATCTGGACTATGACAACTTTAAAGGGACGACCTATAGCTCCGGCACGAGCGTTTCGATAGGGACGCGCGACGGCAAGACGGTGGAGACCAGAAACCTGGGCATCTTTCTGCTGCGGGACGCCGAACTGGATAAGATTACGCGAGTCGAGGTCTACAACCTGGACAGGCCCCGCGAATATGGAGGGATACCCGTCTATTGGGCCGGGCGCGCCAATACTCAGGAGAGTCTCGATCTTTTAAAGGGGCTCGCCGAGTCGGCGGAAAATCACAAGACGGGCGAGAACGCCACGATGGCCATCGGGCTGCACGACTCTCCGCTGGTTGCGGCCGTGCTCAAAGACCTGATTCGCGCTTCGACCGCAAGGAAAGTGCGATCGTCGGCGGTCTTCTGGCTCGGGCAGAGTACGGACGAGATTCCCTTCCTTGCCAACCTGGCTAAGAACGAAGACGAAGATACCGACCTCCGCAAGGAAGCCGTGTTTTCAATCGGGGTCAGCAAATCGGGCGCGTCTTTCTCTACGCTTCAAGACATCTACGGATCGGTCAAGAACCACGAGGTCAAGAAACAGGTTATATTCGCGAGCTCGCTCGAAGACAATAAAGAAGACGGCGTGACTTTTCTCATCAAGGTCGCCGACAGCGAGCCGGATCGACAGCTCCGAAAAGAAGCGATCTTCTGGCTCGGGCAGAAGGCGGGAGAGCGAAGCCTTAAGGCCCTGACCGATACCGTCAACAAGAGCGACGCCGAAACTGAAGTGCTCAAGCAGGCCGTTTTCGCAATAAGCCAGAGGGATAAAGACGAGTCCGTGCCTCTCTTGATCAAGATCGCCAGGACGCACTCGAACCCTCAAGTCAGAAAAGATGCCATGTTCTGGCTCGGACAGACGGGAGACGAGCGAGCCGTGCAGTTCTTTAAGGAGATTCTTTCAAAGTAGGAGAGAGACTCCACGCATCACTCTTCACCCTACGAAATCACTCATACGAAACTCTCAGGCGGCCTCGCGAGCCGCCTTTTTTCTTTACGCGGCAACAGGGCGCGGAGCCTTGCCTGCCCTGAGCCTGGGCGCGACGCCGGCACCGGCGTAAGGGTCATAACTTGACGTTGACTGCCCGGCTCACTAGAATCTCCCTGCGGCACCCGATAGAGAGTCACTTTGCTATGAGTAATAACAACGGCCATTCACAAAAGATCTGCGCGGGAATAAGGCGTGTAGCCGAGGCAGACCTCCCCACAGAGTTCGGGGATTTCCGTATCGTGGGCTTCAAGAACGAAGCCAACGGAGAAGAGTTCGTCGCGCTAGTCAAAGGTGAGCTGAGCGGAGACAGGGCCAGCCTCGTACGCATCCATTCCCAATGTTTGACGGGAGACGTGTTCCATTCGATCAAGTGCGATTGCGGGCCCCAGCTTCATTACGCGATGAACCTCATCGAGAAAGAAGGCCACGGCGCGATCGTCTACCAGCAGCAGGAGGGCCGCGGCATCGGGATCTTGAACAAGATCCGCGCCTACGCCTTGCAGGACGCGGGACAGGATACGGTCGAAGCCAATCTTTCGCTAGGCTTCGATGCCGACCTGCGCCAGTACGAATGCTGCGCCGAAATCATCAAGCAGCTCGGCCTCAAGAAAGTCAGGATGATGTCGAACAATCCCGATAAGATAGCCGCGCTGCGCTCGGCAGGCATCGAGATCGTAGAGCGAGTGCCTATAGAACTCGCGCCCAGCGCTACGTCGATCAATTACATGAAGACCAAGAAAGAGAAGCTTGGTCACATGCTCGACAACCTCTACGGCGAAAAGAAGTCGGTTTGAGGTTGTTGATACTCGCGATCGTTAACGGACGTAAACCCCTTCACCTGTACCCGTAGAAGACTAAGGCTCTTCACGCATCGTTCATCACCGGGCTCTCGCGATAGCCTCGGATCAACCCTGACGATTCTCTTCTTTGACGAATTTCTCCAGCTCCTCGCGCGTGAGGGCGACGCAGCCGCCCGTCTTCTCCTGGAGGAGCAACGTAAACCCGTCGATCTCTCCCAGAGCGGGCCGGTCTATCGCGCAGTCATTCAAGTCACCGCCGGAAGAGGTCAGTCGCGCGCGCATTCCCTCAGGCACGAGCACTTCATCTCCGGCATGTAATACCCACCTTCCGCCTTCCCCTCTTGCGAACACGGTCCGTATCTCGCCGCGCTCGAGCTCCTCCGCCTCTAACTGAGACAGCTCATCTCGAATAATCGCGGCCCACTTGCGGGCCTCCCTGGCCGTCATCCCGACTCGCAGCCGCGAATCGACCAGCTCCATTCCTTCCACGGCCCTGCCCACCTTCAGGTAATAACCGGGCGCGGCATCCTCGTAGGCATCCACCTGCCCCGACTCGGCGAAAGCCTCAAGCGCGCGCGCGAGCCTGAAGGCGGACTGTAGATGAATGACGAGTCCCTTGACGGCGACGGTCGGAGGGGTTGCCGTATGGCCCGGCTCGTACGAGCCTTCAAGGCTTTCCAGTCTGCGGTTCAGCTCCGACAGATGATCGGAGCCGAGAAGCACCCATCGGCCGGTGCGCCGGTCGCTGATCAACAGCCTCCCGCCGCCTGCCGAAACTTGCAGCCAATCCGGGAGCGCCGGGCCTTCCGGGGCGGTCTCCCCTGCCGGGCCGTTGACGGCGGAGAGAATGGCGGAAAGAGCATGCGTGTCGAACCACATCATGGATTGGGGGTGTGAGAGCAGCAGGCCCCGGCCGACGCTCGTGAAGACGACTTCGTCCGACAATCTCTCTACGCTATAAAAGACCCTTCTGAACTCGACGGTGGCCCGGTAATGCCTCGCGCCTTCGACTTCAAGGGCGGCCTCGCGGTCCTGGTGCCTCAGCAGCAGGAGCGGCCCGTCGGACCGGATGATCAATCCGCTTCCTCCCTGACGCACGACGCGCGAGGCCGTCGATCCTTGCTCTATGAATTCGCCCAGGCTTTCGGCGAGGTAAGGGGCGAGAGCAAGCTCACAATTAACCGATAAAATATTGATCATTTCTCTGGTCCCTGATGTGATATTCCGACAAAAACGTCCGCCGCCATTAGAGTAACACATCACCGGTGTTGCGCCAGTCTCAGGTTTCATGTAGAAATTCAGCTATGTCGAACAAGCTGCCTCAATCTGAAGAGCTGGCTCAAATAGCCAGGGACGCAACACCGCTCGGAGTCGACGGGTCGGAGCTGAAGAGAGGGCTATGGGAAAACGGGGTCTACCTGCGGGCTGACGGGTTCGTTTACCACATGACCGCCCGGCAAGCCCGGGGGCAGGTAAAAGTAAAGATCGAAGGGAAGCGCGCGGTAGGCGAATACCTGAGATGGGTCGACGGGCTGTTCAAGCCCGGAGAGTTGCCGACCGAGTCGAACGCCGTTCACTACAGGGCCGCGCGAAAGCTGCGAGAATTGATCTAGCGCGCCGACCCGCCTCCCACTCTTCGGCCTCTATCGCCTTTACTGACGCGGGGGCGTGGACAGGAATGGCCCGTTTGCTGGAAGTTGTCGAATCGTAATGTTATAGTCACTCTATGTCGACTACGCTCTACAGAAAGCCCAGGATCGGACAGGAAATCAACGCCTATTGCGGAAAGTGTAAAGATGAACGAACACATATAGTTTCTGCGATGGATGGAGAGGTGGTGCGAAAGGTCACCTGCTCCATGTGCAAAGGCACTCACAACTACAAGCAGAAACCGGCTGAAAAAGAGGCCAAGCCGCGAGCGGCCAGGGCGTCATCCCGGTCGAAAGAACCGGCTCCTTTCGCCATCGATCCCAAGCGGCCGATCAAAGCCTACAGCATGGAGACGAGCTTCGGCGCGGGTGATGTGATCAATCATCCCAAGTTCGGACTGGGAGCCGTCGAATCGACCAATCCCCCGAACAAGATC
>DATLMR010000159.1:0-6070 GCA_035537555.1 Blastocatellia bacterium | reverse complement strand
CGAGCGCTTTCTCAACCTCGTTCTGGTCCTTCAACTCCGCGCGCCGCCCGTCTCTCATCTCGACTGTGGCCGTGCGAGTTCCGTTCGGACGCGTGACGCGAGATACGCGCGTCACCTCGCCGGATTTGAAAGAACGCTCCTCGCGCTTCGATCCGTCCGGCTCCGTCGCCACCGACACGGTCGATCCGTCCTCTCTCTCTACCTGCGCGGACGATCTTTGCTCCCCTCCCGCGCTGCTATTTGCATTGGCGGCCGCTGTATTAGTGGGGGCCGTATTTCCGCCGGTTTCATGGTTCACACATCCGGCGGCTCCAAACGCGAGCGCTCCGGTCATAATCACGGCGGCAAATCTAAATGAACTCATCGGGATTCCTCTTTCGTTCTGCCTTCATAAAATTACGTGAGTATTATTGGCAAGATGCGTGCCATTCGCGTTTCCTGAGCCTGCGACAAATTTAGAACGATTGCGGAAATCGGAGGCGAGGCGCGCGAGGGGCCTGATTCGATTTCATACTTGAATCGAATCAGGCGCGTATCGAATAAGAACAAGCGGTGGGCGTTATTAGGCCGGATTGAATCGTTTGACGACCAGCGCGGAATTCTTCGAGCCGAACGCGATGCAATTGGAGAGCGCCGAGTCGATACGCATCTCTCGCCCGGTATTGGGCACGTAATCGAGGTCGCAATCGGCATCGGGAGTCTTGACGTTGATCGTCGGGGGAGCGTAATTGTGCTTCATGGCCATGAGAGTTGCGACCACGCCAGCCGCGCCCGAAGCGCCCTGCGGATGGCCTATCATAGACTTGGTCGAGCTGGCCGGAATGCGGCGCGCCCGATCGCCGAACGCGATCCGCACGGCGGCCGATTCCGTGCGGTCGTTGATCTTGGTGGCCGTGCCGTGCAGGTTCAGGTAATCGATATCATCCATCGAAAGCCCCGCCTCTTTGACCGCCATGCGCATTGCGCGCGCGGCATCGTGTCCGGTCGGGGCGATCTGGACTCTATGATAGGCGTCGCAGGTAGAGGCATATCCGGACACCTCCGCGTAAATTTTCGCCCCGCGCCGCAGCGCCTGCTCGAGCTCCTCGAAGACGAGTATCCACGCGCCCTCTCCGAGCACGAACCCGTCGCGGTCTCCGTTGAAAGGCCGCGAGGCACAGGCCGGGTCATCGTTAGATCTGGTCGTAACGGTCCCCATTCGGCAGAAGGCCGTCATCAACCCGAAGGTGATGCAGGCCTCAACGCCGCCGGTTATGATCCTGTCGATCTGCCCCAGGCGGATCGCGTTCCAGGCGTAGCCCATCGCGTCGGTCGAGCTCGTGCAGCCGGTAGAGACCACGTGACTCATGCCGTGAAGGCGGAAAGCCATGTTTACTTCGCTCGACAGCATGCCGACGAACGAGGCGACGATCGAGTAAGGGCTGACACGGCGGTAAGCCGCGTCGTGATCCCCGCGGTCGTAGTACTGGCGATATTGTCTCTCGGCGAACTCGATGCCGCCCGCGCCCGTGCCGAGGATGACTCCGATGTTCTCGCGTTCAGTCTCGCTCAGGGCTTCAAGATCGATCGAGGCGTCCCTGGCTGCTTCCTCGGTCGCGAAAAAGGCCATGGGAACCGCTCTCTGCACGCGGTCCTTATCTTTCTTGGAGACGTAGCGGTCGAAGTCGAAATCCTTGACTTCCGCCGCCACGCGACATGAGAGCTTCGATGCATCGAACAGAGTGATGGGGCCGGTGCCGCTTACGCCGCCGGCCGTCGCTTTCCAGTAAGCCTCCCGCCCGATGCCGTTCGGGCTCACCGCGCCCATACCGGTCACAACCACGCGTTTCAGACTCATCGGAACCACCTCCGAGTTGATCTTGATCGATCTGCTTTAATGTTACACGTTCAGAGCTCGACGCTAACTTTTGCCAGAGTTCCGGTCAAGCACCTTGAGTTATGCCGAGGAGCCTTCTTACAGCATTCAATATCTCACCTATGCTCCCCTTCGGCCAAGCTGATTCAACATTTCTCGCGCAAGTTTCTTATCCCGGAGGTTCTCGAATTCCCAGGCGGGATCGATCTCGATTGCGATCGTATCCTTCAAGGCCTTCACCGCGAGATCGGACTCGCCCATATCCAGGGCGAGCTCCGCGAGATATATGAGCGTGACGGTATTGGTCGGAGCGATCCTGTGCGCCCGCTCAAGGTAATCCCTGCCCTTCTTTCGACCTCCGCCGAGAAACCAGGGGGCTTTGTGTTCCAGGCGGCCGCGCACGCGCAAGGGGCCGGCCCCGTGATAGGTTTCCGAAATGTTTATCGCGCGCACGAGGTCGCGCCGGGCGTCGAGCAGCGCGCGCGCCGCCTTCACGCCGCCCGCCGCCTCCGCGTAGAGCGCCAGATTTACGCCCGCCCAGAAGTGGCCTTCCACCCGGCCGGCGGCCAGTTGCCGCGCGCGGCAGCCCGCGCCTGTGCCCGCGCGGTGCCGCGCGAGCCTCTCCCGGCTCGACTCCGCTTCCTGGCCGAGGAAGAAGAGCGCGCGCGCGAGTCTCCACTGGACTTCGTATAGTTCCTTGTTCTCTTCGGATTGGGTCAGGAGCCTGACGGATTCGCGCACCGCTCCCGGCTCCATCCGCCGGCCGTACAATTCATCTGCTTGAGCGAGGGCGGTCTCCATTTGCAGCAACGTCCTGTAATGTCGAGCGTTCGGAGGCGGGCGCAATCATCGGGAAGATATTCTCTTAAGATACTCTTTCGAGAAGAGCGAATCGTTCAGATTCGTATCGTACTTTACGCCGACTACTTCGAAGTCGAGCTTCTTCCCGCGCGCCATGTTGTCCACGTTCCAGTGCATGCGAGTCAGGTGGCCGCCGACCTCTTCGAGTCTCGTTACGGTCAGACGCCGCGCAAGCTCGTCGCGACTATCATAAAACTCCGCGACTCGGAGCGACCCGTTATCTTTGGACAATGACATCACGAGGCGCGGGAATTTGGATTCCACGGCAGGCTTGAGCTTGCCTTCGACTTTATAGACGGGTGTCGAGCCGACCGCCTCTTCGCCCGTGAGCGTGTAATCGTACTTCTCCGTCTGGCCGTCGGCCAGCTCCTGAAGGGTCATTCCGAAGAGCGAGTCCTCGCCCGTAACGGTTGTGGTCGTGACGAAGCTGTTGTTGCTTTGAATGAAGCGCGTCGCTTCGGCAGCGCCATCGGGTCCGAATAAGATGACGGCTGAGCGGTCACGTTCCTCGGGAGACGCGGAGAGGTCCATAAGCAGTTTCTGGCCGCCATCGTCCTGGCGTTTGCGATACATCGTCATCTGAATCGAGCGAGGCGGCCCCGCCTGGTCCTGAATCGTGACGCGCACCTGAACCGTGCTGTTCTTACTGTTGTCGAGAGCCCTGAAGCGGCCCACAATTTCGTTCGCGGCGGGAGCCGAGGGAGCAGTCGCGGCGCGGCCCGCCGGCTCCGCTTTCAAGCGAGCGTTTTCAGAAGCACCTTTACACGCGGAGAGTGCGAGCAGGCTCGCGCACATGAGCGCGAGGGAGAATCTCGAGCCGGAGACTTTGCCGCCTCTTGAATGGCCGAAAAGAATCTTCATAATTTGGAAGCCTTCTGCATGTCGCGCTCGTCGCTTTCGATCCGTGAGTCCATGCGGTCAGCGGCATCGCCAATGGCCGCGCGGGCGAAGAGTCTCGTCTTGATCAATGTCGGCAGGAAGATGAGGTCGGCGAGTAAAGTGGCGAGTATGGTCACGGCCCACATCAATCCTGCTGTCCGCACGGGCACGAACGAAGATAGCATGAAGATCAGGAAGGCCGCGAGAAGCATAAGGTTTGCGAGAATCATCGGCTTTCCCGTCCTGAGCATGGTGAGCCACATGGCCCATCCTTCGTCCTCCGGCGAGCCGGAGTCCCTCTCGGCCGCGGATTGCCGATAGCGGCGAATCATGTGAACGGCGTTATCGACCGCGAGCCCGAGCGCCGCGCTCGCGACCAGGCTTGTCGTGATGTCGAGCGGGATTGCCAGCCAGCCGAGAATGCCGAAGTAACAGGCTATCGGCAGCAGATTCGGCAAGAGGGCGAGAAAGCCCGTTGACCAGGACCTGAAGAGCACCGCCATCATGAGGTAGATCGAAGTCAGGGCGATTATAAGGCTGGACGATTGCGATGTCGCCACGGCGTCGGATGCGTCGTTGAGAAGGACAAAGGACCCCGTCGCGCGCGCGGAGGCTCCTTGAGGGAGGTTCGTGCGGGACCACCCCTCGAGCACCTCCGTAAGCCTCCTCAGCTCGTTCGAGCCGAAGAGATTTGTTCTGAGCACCATTACCGCGCGCGAGCGGTCGGGCGTCACCCAGTTGGAGAGTGAGCGGTCTTCGGCGAGGTAATCGTCGAACATCGACTGTAACTTCTTCGCGTCCGCGGGCACTTCTTCGATCCGGCCCTCGCGTTCGGAGAGAACCCTGTCGAGCCTCTTGACTATATCGGCGATGGAGATGGCCGCGTCTACTCCCGTCTGTTCGAGAGCGAACTTTTCAAGAGAGGCGACCCCGCGCAAGAAGTCGGGCCGCGCCACGGCTCCGGCATCACCGCTTACGATGATCTGGATGGTCGCCGCTCCCGCGAGCCGTTCGTGGAGCTTCAAGGCATCCTGCACGGTCTCGCTCGATTCAGGAAATATCTTCAGGTAATCGGTGTTGACGCGGAGCCATATCGCCCCGCCGCCCACCAGGAGGACTACCAGAAGCGAAACGAGCAGGACCGCTCGCCTGCGGAAGAGGACCGCCGCCGTTATGCCGCCGAGCGCGCCGTTCAGCCAGGTCGCGTAATCTCCCTTCGCGTCATCCCGCCCGAGCGAATCGCGCGACATCAAAGAGAGCATCGCGGGCACGAAGGCGAGTGACAATACAAGCATGAAGAGAGCGCCCACGGCTTCGAATATTCCCATGTCGCGAACTGTCGGAACCGGGCTCGAAGCGAGGGAGCCGAAACCCGCCATCGTCGTCGTGCCGGAGACTACCACGGCCGGAGTGATGAACTTCAACCCCTCGATCCACGAACGCCTGCGCTCGCCGGAGGTCGCCGACGAGCTCTCCCGCGACATAGAGATGCGGTACTGGTTGAGGACGTGAAACAGGTATGAGCTGCCGACCGCCATCAGGACCGTGGGCATAGACAACGTCGCGAACGTGATCGAGTAGCCGAGGAGCGCCATCAGGCCGATGGTCCAGATGATTCCGATCCCCAGAGCGGCCATGGGCAGTATGGCCCCCCAGAAGCTCCTGAAGGCTCCAAGAAAGACCCCAAAGCAAAGGAGCGCGGCAACCGGAGAGCAGACCAGCATGTCGCGGACCATGTTATCTATGGCCCGCGCGTCCATGATGGGCACGCCCGCAAGCATCAGCTCGTCTTCTCCCGCCTCTTCCTTCGCGACCCTGTCGATCTCCTTGGCCAGTACTTGAGACTCTTTCTCCGTGAGCGGTTCTATGAATATGCTGATGGCCGTGCTGCGGCCGTCCAGGGAGACGAGGTGCTTCACGTAGAGAGGGTCATGCGTGACCGACTCTTTGAGGCCCCGGAGCAGGTTCGCCGGGCCTTCGGACCGATCCGATAACAGGTTGGGAGGGATCAGCCGGCTTATCGTAACGCTGTCGCCCGTTCGCGTGATGGTCTTGATGTTAGTGAGGCTCTGCGCGTCCGATACTCCCTTGATGGCGGCCAGGCGGTTGGTCAGGCGGTCGAGTTTTTCGAGAAAAGCGGGTGTGAATACGTCACCCGTGGTAAGGGCGACTATGACGATGCGGTCGTCGCCGAATGTCGAGCGGATCTCGTTGAAGAAGCGGAGCGCGTCATCATTTCGCGAGAGGGTTTCCGGAGAGCCGTTGAAGCTCACCCCTCGCTTCAGCATCGCGCCCCCAAGGATCAGCGTGACCAGCACTGTCGCGCCGATGACCAGTCTAGGATGTAAAACAACGAATTCCCCTGACCTCTTCATTTGATTAGCTCGCGGAGCCGGTCCGGCGCGGATTTGGTTGCCTGAGCTTGCGACTATAAGCGATAAGTGCAAATCCAGTCAAACGCCGCCATCATCTATG
>DATLMR010000158.1:0-11848 GCA_035537555.1 Blastocatellia bacterium | reverse complement strand
CACGGAAAGGGAGGTTGCGAACGCGAAGCGTCTGCCCTATCGGGTCCATACCCGCGAACAGGTTGTCCGCCACGGTCTTTCCGAGCACGGCCACGCGCGCCGAGGTCTTCACGTCGACCTCGGTAAAGAAATCGCCCGAGGCGACCTGCCATCCTCGAATCTCGGGGAACCTGTCGCCCACTCCGATGATGCCGCCCGATGCCGACCAGTTCTGGTTCCCGAAGATCAACTGCCCGTTGGCCCTCACGCTCGGGCTCGCCGCGCGAACGGACGGGACCTCGCCGGCTATCGCCTCTACGTCCTCGACCGTGAGGGTCGTGCCCGAGCCCGAGCCCCCGCGCATCCCGCCCGTGTTGGTCGAGCCGGCGGAGACGTAGAGCATGTTGTTGCCGAGCGCCGATATCTGCGTCTGTATGGAGGCGGACGCGCCCTGGCCTATGCCGACCATGGCGATCACCGAGCCCACGCCGATGATGATGCCGAGCATGGTGAGGGCCGAGCGCATTTTGTTGCGCGCAAGCGCGCGCAGAGCGAGCTTGAATGTGCCCATAAGGTTCATAACTCGTCCTCCTCCTCTTCTCCCGGCGGCGGCAGGTTCGCCAGCTCTTCTCGCGCCGACCGCGGATTCTCTACGTCGTAATCGCGCTTGATGCGGCCGTCTTTGAAGACGACGACGCGGCCCGCGTACTGGGCGATATCAGGTTCGTGCGTCACCAGGGCCACGGTTATCCCCCGCTCACGATTGAGCCTTTGAAATATGTCCATCACCTCGATCGAGGTGCGGCTGTCGAGATTTCCCGTCGGCTCGTCGGCCAGAATTATCGCGGGTTGATTGACCAGCGACCGCGCTATCGCGACGCGCTGCTGCTGCCCGCCCGAGAGCTGGTTCGGCATGTTGTGCATGCGGTCGGATAAACCGACCAGCTCGAGCGCTTCTCTGGCTCGCGCCGAGCGCTCGGAAGATTTGACTCCGAGGTAGAGCATCGGAAGCTCGACATTCTCCATCGCCGACGTTCGCGAAAGCAGGTTGAAGCTCTGAAATACGAAGCCGATCTTGCGATTGCGAATATCGGCCAGCTCGTCTTTCGACATCTTCGACACGTCCTGGCCTTCGAGATAGTAATGGCCCCGCGTTGGGCGGTCGAGGCACCCGAGAATGTTCATCGTCGTAGACTTGCCGGAACCCGACGCGCCCATAATGGCGATGAACTCGCCGGGATCGATTTGAAGCGACACTCCGCGCAGGGCGTTTATCTCGATATCGCCCATCTGGTACGTCTTGTGAACGTGGTCCAGGGCGATCAGCGCGTCGGCCGCGATCTTCTCGCGCAGATGGTCGGCCATACTGGCAATGTTGTCCGGACGCCCCGCCGGCCCGATCGTATTGTTCCGCTTGATCTCAGATATGGCACGCATATTCATAACTCCTTGCGCCTGACGCCTTCACGTTACCTGCCGCCCCGGCTTCCGCCCGCGCCGCCGCCCGACCTGCCGCCCGGCTGTCGTCCGAAGGGTGAGCCGGCCTGCTGGGGCTTATTGGCTTCACCGCTCTCGTTCTGGCCGGTCACGACCGTCTCGCCTTCCTGAAGGTTGCCGCCGACGATCTCCGTCACGCGGCCGTTGGTCAGGCCCGTGCGAACGAATCGCGGCTCGATCTTCTTGCCTTCAATAAGCACCCATACGGTCTGGCCCTGCGGCCTCGCGCCGCTCTCGGAGGAAGCGCGCGGCTGATCTCCGGCTTCCTTCTGCTCGTTTGCCGGGCCCTGTCTTTCCGCGGAGCCCTGTCTTTCGTCCGCGCGCTGCTGGCGCCTGGCCTGCATCTGCGCGCGCATCTCTTCCTGCTCTTTTTCAGAGAGGGTCGGCTTGAACCTCAACGCCGCGTTCGGCACGGTCAAGACGTCCACGCGCTGTTCGACCGGGAACGTGATGTTCGCGGTCATGCCGGGCCGCAGCTTCATCTCGGGATTCGAGACTTCGACAACCGCCGTGTAGGTGACGACGTTCTGAAGGTTCTGCGATTCGAGCCTCACCTGGGAGACCTGCCCGCCGAAGGTCTGGCCCGGGAAGGCGTCAACCGTGAAATGGGCCTTTATACCTTCGCGAATCTGGCCCACGTCCGCTTCGTCGATTGAGGCCAGCACCTGCATCTTGGTCAGGTCGTTCGCGATGGTGAAAAGCGTCGGAGCCTGAAGGCTTGCCGCGACCGTCTGCCCCACGTCCACCGAGCGCGATACGACCACGCCGTCGATGGGAGAGGTGATGACCGTGTTATTTGCGTTCACCTGCGCCTGAGAGAGCTGGGCCTGCGCCTGGGCAAGCTGCGCCTGGGCCTGGGCGAGCCTCGCGCGAGATGTCTGGCGCGCGGCTTCGGCCTGCGCTACCTGGGCGCTGGCCTGAACGACTCGACCCGACGCGACGTTTGCCTGGGCCTGGGCTGCTTCTATGTCCCGGCCCGCCATCACGTTTCTCAGCTCGCTGTAGCGATTGACGAGGGCCGTGGCATCCTGGCCCTGCACGCGGGCAACTTCGAGGTTGGCCTTGGCCGCCTGAACGTTCGCGTTCTGGTTGGTGATCTCACTCGAAGCGGCCTGGACGGCTGCTTCGGCATTGGTCACGCTCGCCCGCGCGTTCTCGACCTGGGCCTGGAAGGTTGAAGGATCGAGGCGCGCGATCACCTGGCCGCGCTTCACCTGAGAGTTGAAATCGGCGCCGAGCCAGGCGATGGTGCCCGATGCCTGCGAGCCGACCTGTACGGTCGTCACCGCCTGAACGGTCCCGGTCGCCGAAACCGTTACTTCGACCGAGCCGCGCTCGACTTTGGCCGTCAGGAAATCGCTGGCGTCCGCCTTTCCTCCCCAGAACAGTACGGCGAAGATGACTACCCCCGACAACAAGGCCAGGGTGATTAAGAGCCCCCGCCTCTGCCCGATAATGAGCGCGAATCTGTTTATTTTTTCTTTCATCCTTAGAATCTCCACCAATGCTATTCTTTCAGCGTCTCTTAAATCGCCTTCATATTAATAGACACCGGGCCGCCCCTTTCGGTTACAGGGGAGAGGCGAGCAGACGCCCCGAACGCGGGCGCACGGCCCGCATTCGTCCCCGGTCAATGCTTAGATTATTAAGGTTATTTTAAGAGCCCGCGTTCGGGGCGTCTGCTCGCGGTCAGCCGATCCTATGCGAAGGATAGCCTATATGAATGTGCGCCCCTGTGGCCGAGCCGGGCACGGCCGAGCGGAAGGCTATGAAGGGAATGCCGTTGCTGCGGAGGTACGCTATGAGCGCCTGCCCCTGGGCGCTGTCCGGATGCACGGCAACATCTAGAGAGTTGCTGTGATTGAAGCCCATGCGGTTATGAGTCGCGGTCTGGCCGAAGGCGCTCACGGGCAGGGTTCTACCGAACCTGGACGTGAAGAAGCTCTGCACCTGCGTGGCCCGGCCCAAAGACCAGCCGCCCGAGCCCCCATACCGCATGATGGCTGAGGAGGCGGTGTAGCCTCCGGGCCTGCTCGCGGGCTTAATCGAGGAGATTTCCTGCTCCGCTTTCGCTTCGGCCACAAGCTCGTCCGATTCGACGATCTGCTTGCGAGTCTGCTCCAGACGCGCCTCGGCTTCTTTAACCGCGAGCTCGCTAGTCTCCACGTCGCGCTTAGACACGATGCCCTGCGTGTAGAGCTCTTTGCGCTTCTCCAGGGTCTCGTTCGCGCTCTTAAGGGCGGCCTCATACATGGGGATCAGCGCCTGGACGCTCGCTTTATATTGATTTATGGCGCTGACCAGATCGGTCTTCGCCTTCGCGAGCTTGTCGGCAGGCCTCGCCTTCGCGGTCGCCGAATCGCTGCCGAGCGCGCTGCCGGGAACGCACGCAATCAGGACGGTTATTATGATGACGATGATACTTTCGCGTCTGCTTTTCATTCTTTGCACCCTTATGCTCGCCTCCTATGTCCCCTATATATCAATAGACACCCGGCGGCGCGAATCGGTTACAGGAGCTCGCAAAAAATTGGCCCGATAAAAAATTGGCCCGATAAAAAATTGGCCCGATGAGGACTACGCCGATATCGAGCGGCGCGTTCCCTCATGTAACCGTTCTTCGAGGCGGGGTGTCTTATCAAGTAGAGGCTGTTGGAGCCTTCGAAAGGGAACCAATTAACTTGATCGAGAAAAGGGTAGAACGAGGTAAATCGATGAGAAAGCTGAATAAGATTCAAGCGACGGCGGTAGCGTTTATTATGGCTATCGCATTAGCAGTCCCGGTCGTGCTGGCTCAGACGGCGGGCGAAGGCTCTAAGGAAGGACGCGGCGGCAAGTGGGGACATCGCGACGGACGCGGGGGCGACCGCTTAATGGGTCGCGGCTTCGGCCAGCTTGATCTGACCGACGCGCAGAAGGCTCAGATGAAGCAGATCCGCGAAACGCAACAGCAGACCCTACAACCTCTGAAGCAGGAGCTGCGCGCGAAGAGACAGGAGATTCGCAAGGCGTCGGAAGGCGGCGCGTTCGATGAGGCTCTTGTAAGACAGAAGCTCACCGAAATCGCTCCGCTTGAGGCGAAGCTTATGGCCGAGCAGTTCCGCGCCCATCAGGAGATGCTTTCGGTCCTGACTCCCGAGCAGAGGTCGAAGCTTGACCAGATGCGCGAGCAGTTCAAGTCCAAGAGGGGCGAGCGCGGCTCTCGCAATCGTCAAACTTCTCTGTAAGAATGAGGGGCGGGCCCGAAAGCCTCGGGCCTGCCACTTTTTCGACTAGGAGCAGCTCTGACGATAGAGATCGATCAGGTATCGGACCTGGAACTGGCCCGCCTGTCGCGCGACGGAGACGAGCAGGCGTTCGAGGAGATTGTGCGCCGGTACAGTCCGCGAGTCTTTAAGGTCGCCGGGCGGTTCTTTCGCCAGAGGGCGCAGGTTGAAGAAGCGGCTCAGGAAGCGTTCCTGAGAGCGTATACTCAGTTGTCGAGCTTCGAAGGCAAAGGCTCCTTCGAAGGGTGGCTGACGCGGCTGACGACGAACCTTTGCCTCAACATGGTCAGGAGCGCGAAGCGGCGGCCTGAAGCGACCGTCACCGACCTGTCGGACGACGAGAGCGACTGGCTGGAAAACCGCCTCGCCGACGTATCGACCGCGCGGCACGAATCGAGCGAGCGCGGGCGCGTCGCGGCGAATCTCGCCGAGAAGGTCTTGAGCGGTATGTCGCCCGATGACCGGACGGTCCTGATGCTGATCGACGGCGAAGAGAACTCGGTCAAAGAGGTATCGGAGATGACCGGCTGGTCCGAGTCGAAGGTGAAGACCCAGGCCTTTCGCGCGCGCCGCCGGATGCGCGAAGCAGTAGAGAAACTTCTGGGGGGCCGGCGAAACACTTAACCTTTAAGAAAGACGAGTAGACCATGCGAGACAATCACTTGATAAAGATGCTCGAAGAGAGGGCCTTCGACAGCTTGAGCGAAGGCGAGTTGCTCGCTATCGAAGCTCACACCCTCGATTGCTCCGCGTGCCTGCGGGCCTATGAGGCGGCGCGAATCTCGGCCGACCTGCTGCGCGCTCGCGCGTCTGAAACCGTGGAGCCTTCGCCCTTCTTCAAGACGCGAGTGATGGCCGCGATTAAAGAGAAGCGGCTCTCTCCGGAATTGCCCGCGCTCTTGAGAATGTGGAGGGCCGCCGGGGCGCTCGTTTCAATGATGGCCGTGCTGCTGGTCGTGCTGGTCGGCCTGACCGTTTTCAGCAACAGCTCCGGCACGTCGGCCGACGAGCTGATAGCCGGGGCGAATATCTATTCGCCCGAGTACGTAGTCTTTGAGCCGGGAAGCGGGGCGGACGAGAGCCTGGCCGACGACCAGGTGCTTTCGACCGTATATTATGACGTGGGAGATTTCGATGGACAGTAAGGTCAAGAATGTATGGCAGATCCGCCTGGCGGTCGTGGTCATATTCACCATCGGATTCCTCGCGGGCGGCCTGGCGATGAACATCTACCATAACAGGCAGGCGGGTCCCTCCCAATCGGGTGAGGGGATGCGATCCAGATTCGACCATCTGATCAACAGGCTCGACCTGACCGATGAGCAGGAGTCTCAGGTCCGGACCATCTTCGACGACGTGCGCTCGCAAGTGCGCGACATCCGCAAAGAGTCCGAGCCCAGGTTCCTGGAGGTTCGCAAGCAGGCGGACGAGCGCCTCAAGGCCGTGCTCACGCCGGAACAGTGGGAGCAGTTCCAGCAGATGAAGAGCGAGTTCAAAGACAAGCGTCAAAACGGCCGGGGTAGAAGAGACCGCCGCCAGTAAGCCTCCGGTAAAAAGCCTCTCTTCAAAAATGAGCCCCGCAGCCGAGATATGTGAAACAGCTTCTTCACATATCTCGGCTGCGGGGCTCAAGCTTTACCTGATGCCGACCGCCCTCTAGTCATATCGCAGGGCTTCGAGAGGGTCGACCCTTGCCGCTCTGCGGGCAGGGATGTAGCTCGCGGGCAGCGCCACGGCTATCAGCAACAAGGATATGCCGGCAAAAGTGAGAGGGTCGGTGGCGCTCACTCCGTAAAGCAGGTTCGCCATAACGCGAGTCAGAGCCAGCGCAACCGCTAAGCCTATGGCGATCCCTATCAGAGTCAGCCTGGCTCCATTGCCCAGCATCATTCTCAGCACCTGCGCCCGCGGAGCGCCGAGCGCCATGCGTATACCTATCTCGTGCGTGCGCTCGGAGACGGTATAAGCCATCACCCCGTAAATGCCGACTGCCGCGAGCAGCCCGGCCAGGGCCGCGAATAGGACCAGTAACGACATATTCAGGCGACGCTGCGACAGTGAGCGCGAAACGACCTCTTCCATCGTTTGAACCTGCGAGATCGGGATCTCTCTATCCATGGAGCGCAGCTCGGCCCTGATGCCCGCGACCAGGCTCGCGGGGTTGTTCTGCGCCCGCACTACGAGGAACAGATTGCGCAGGGCGTTGGGGTAGGGGTTCTGTGAAAGCGGCGTGTAAACGGCCGGATTTATCCCCGTGTCCAGACCTTGAAGCTTTACGTTCCCGACTACGCCTACTATCTCGCGCCACCTCTGCTCTTCCGGATAGATCTGGATGCGATGGCCGATAGGGTCCTCGCCCTGAAAGAAGCTCTCGGCCATAGCCTCGTTGATCACCATCACGTCGGGACCGTCTTTCATGTCGCGTTCGGATATATCGCGGCCTTTGAGCATAGGTATTCCCATGGCCTTGAAGTAGCCGGGGGTGACGGCCCGGTAATCCGTGGCGGGCGCGGCCCCTTTCTCAACGGGCCTGCCCTGGATCGTGAACGAGGTCCACGCATTGTTCCCCGATAAAGGAAGCCTCGTTATGGCCGCCGCGGAATCAACCCCCGGGAGCGAGCTCACCTTCGCGACCAGCCTTTCGTACAGGTCCGCCTGCCGTGGTATATCCGGGTAAGAGGATGAGGAAAGCCCCACCCCCATCGTGATGACTCCGGTTGCGTCGAAGCCGGGAGCGACATTGCTGATGGAGACGAAGCTCCGAATCATCAGCCCGGCCCCGACCAGGAGCACGAGCGCCATCGCCACCTCGCAGATAACGAGCGCGCCGAGCAGCCTCTGGTGAAGCACTCCCCCGGTCGAGCCTCTTCTGCCTTCTCTCATGGCATCAGTCTGCCTGCGTCCGGAAGATTGGAGCGCGGGCGCGATCCCGAACACGAGGCCGGTCAGGACCGAGATGATGAGTGTAAAACCGAGCACCCGGCCGTCGATCCCTATCTCGCCCGCGCGGGGAATGCTGCCCGCGCTGATGCTCGTCAATACGGGCACGCCCCAGAATGCGAGCAGCAGGCCGAACAGCCCTCCGAGCAGGCTCAACAGAATGCTTTCGGTCATCATCTGCCTGACGAGCTGCAGGCGACTCGCCCCGAGAGCCGAGCGGATCGCGAACTCCTGCCGTCGCGCCGCCGCCCGCGCCAGCAGGAGGTTCGCCACGTTCGCGCAGGCGATGAGCAGCACGCACGAGACAGCCAGCAGCAGCAATACGAGCGCGGGCCGGACGCGCCCGACCACCTGCTCGCGCAGGGGGACGACCTGAATGCCCCAGTCCCGGTTCGTGTCCGGGTACTGCGCTGCCAGGCGCGCCGCTATGAGATCCATCTCCGAGCCCGCCTCCGAAAGCGACAGGCCCGGCTTGAGCCTGCCGATCACGCGCACGGAGCGGTTGCCGCGAATCATCTCGCTCGTCTGGGGTATGAAGGGAATGTAGAGGGCGGTCTCCGGCGTGGGAAAAGAGAAGCCCCCGGGCAGGACTCCAATCACCGCGTAAGACTTTCCGTCTATACTCAAAGTCCGGTCGAGAATCCCCGGATCGCCCCCGTATCGTTGCTGCCAGAGGCCGTGGCTGATCAAAGCGACGGGGCTCCCTCCGGGCATGCCTTCTTCGTCGAGAAAGAGCCGCCCGAGTACCGGCTTTACGCCCATCAGCGGGAAGAGGCTGGTCGATGCGCGCGCTCCGCTGATCCGGTCAGGCTCGCCCCCGTCTACGAGGTTGAAAGACAGGGAGCGCACGGCGGCGATCTGCTCGAACGCCTGCGCCTGTTCCCTCAAATCGTTCAGGTCGGGTATGGAGGCAGGCTGCTCCTCCAGGCGCGCGGCCGCATTCGTTCCCCAGATCATGACCAGCCTGTCCGGGTCTTCATAAGGCAGAGGGGAGAGGAGCACCGCGTTTACGACCGAAAAGATCGCTGTGTTTGCGCCTATTCCGAGCGCGAGAGTCGCGACGGCAAGCAGCGTGAAGAGCCGCCGCTTGAGGAGCATGCGAATAGCGTAACGAACATCTTGAAAGAACGCGTCCATAATTGGCCCTCACATCACGCGCGGAGGGCGGACGGCAAGGCCGGGCCTTTCCCGGGCCTGCCCCGCTCTCCATTCGCGCTTCTTTGACTACGACGGCATCATACGGCCGACTCGTAAACAAATCCAATTCATTGTTTTCGCGAATTCGATGAGTTATATTCATACATCGCGCCGGGCGTCGGCGGGGAGATCGAGCGGCCGTAGAGGAGGGACAGGCGTGCTATTGAATCTGGAAGTCCGCCACTTGAAGCTCATAGCGGAGGTGGCGAAGGAAGGCGGCATCACGAAGGCGGCCACGCGGCTGCACCTGACACAATCGGCCCTCAGTCACCAGCTGCGCGACATCGAAGGCAAGCTCGGCACCGCGCTCTTTCTGCGCCTCAACAAGAAGATGCTCCTGACCCAGGCGGGCGAGAGACTGCTCAGCTCGGCGCCCATAGTCCTCGACGAGCTGCGCCGGGCGGAAGAAGATATTCGCCGGATCGCGCTCAACCGCGAGGGGATTTTGCGCATAAGCACGGAGTGCTATACCTGCTATCACTGGCTGCCTTCGGTGCTCAAGCCGTTCAACCAGAGCTTCCCCCGCGTCGAGGTGCGCATCGTCGCCGAGGCGACGCGCAGGCCGGTCGAGGCCTTGCTCGACGGGCGCATAGACCTGGCCATCACCAGCATGATTACGCGAAACAGCAAGCTCACATTCAAGCCGCTCTTTCGCGACGAGCTGGTCGCCATCGTGAGCCGGGACCACCCGCTGGCCTCCCGCGCCTCCGTATGCGCCCGCGATTTCTCTTCCGAGCACCTGCTCGTCTACGACGTGCCGAAAGAAGACCTGACGGTCTTTCAGAAACTGCTGCTGCCCGCGGGCGTCTCCCCCCGGCAGGTCTCTAGAATCGAGCTGACGGAAGCCATTATAGAAATGGTAAAAGCGGGGCTCGGAATCGGAGTGATGGCAAGGTGGGCAGTGGAGCCGCAGGTCAAATCGGGATTGCTCCGCGCGCTGCCTTTGACCAAAAGAGGCCTTTACAGGCAATGGCACGCGGCGATGCTAAAGAACAAGGCCGCGCCGCCCTACATGCTCAAATTCGTTGAGCTGACGGCCGGGAACCCGGCGCTTCAGATGGGAAATGGCTCGCGTCGCTCGCGGGCGTCGAACGGCAATCGCGGCTGACCGCTTTAAACCTGATCCCTCAGGAAAGACGACATGAATTCCGCTATCTTCCTCCTGATGCCGCGATCCTTCCACAACTGTAGATCGACGAGATCGCAGTTGGCCATGTCCGAGAGAAATACCTGCGACCAGAGGCCGGCGAGAGGCTGGTCGTAGACGCAGACGTTATTTTCGTCGTTGAGCGCGAAGGAGCGGTTATCGAAGTTGGTGGTTCCCACGGTCGACCAGACTCCGTCGCATACCATGTACTTATGATGCATCATTGTCTTGTTGTATTCGTAAATCTCGACTCCGGCCTCCAGGAGCTTTCCGTAAAGGCGGGTGCTGTTGTTATGCGCCAGAAAGTTGTCGTTGTGCTTGCCCGCCACCATGATCTTCACATCGACGCCGCGCTGCTTTGCCTCTGCCAGAATCCGGATTGCCTGGTCATCGGGGATGAAATAGGGGTTCGCGATGAAGATCGATTTGCGCGCGCAGACTATCGAGAGGTAGTACATTATGCGCACGGTCGAGGAGCCGGTCTCGGGCGAGCTCAGGACCGATTGCACGGCGAGCGGCCCGGCCGGCTGATGAATCGGATAGTAGGCTTCTCCGGAGATCAGCTCGCCCGTCGTTTCGAGCCAGTTGCGCGCAAAGCCCGCCTGAAGGGTCGCGACCGCCGGGCCTTCAAGCTTTATCTGGGTATCGCGCCAGTGCTCGGGGTCTTCGGCGTTCCCCTTCCAGTGATCCGCTATGCCCGCCCCGCCGGTGAAGCCGATGCGGCCGTCGATTATCAGGGACTTGCGATGCGTGCGGTTATTGAATCGCCTGACGGTATACCATCGAACGGGCCGGTACCACCGGACCTGGCAGCCCCCCGCGGTGAGCGTCTCCATGATCTCGTCGCTGATAGAGGATGAGCCCACGGCGTCGAGCAGGATTTTGACCTGAAGGCCGGCTCCGGCTTTGGCCGCAAGGGCATCCGCGAAGCGCCGCCCTATGTCGCCCGCCCAGTAGATATAGGCCTCTATGGTGATCGATTTCTGCGCCTGCTCTATGCCCGCCAGCATCGACGGATAGAACTGGTCTCCGTTAGACATTATCTCGATCCGGTTGCCCTGCCCGAATGGCGTGTCGGTGGCGCCGGTGATGGTTGAGAGAAATTCCGGGGACTCGATGGCGAAGTCATGATCGAGCCCGTACGTGGGCTCTTCTTCGAGGGGCTTCAGGGAGAGGATCATGACGGACACGAAAATCAGGGCCATGATGCCCAGGATCTTCTTCCACGTCGCCCGCGCGGCCTGGAGCAGCAGCCACAACCAGCCATACCTGATCGCGTGCCGCGCGCGTTTCAATATGCCCTCCGATGCCCGGACTTCCGCTTTGGCCTGATCGCGCATCAGGCTGAGCGTTTCGACGGACGGGGCGCTTTCGGCTACCTCTTCGGTCTCTTCTTTAGTCTTCATAGATCAATGGTTGGACGGCCCTTCCTTCATCTCCCCGGAAACTCTATACTGGCACTCTCTTATGCCCAGCATAGGTTAAATAAGGAAGGACCCTTCGCACAACCTCTTATCGCGCTTTGCCGATTGGTGAGCCTTCTAAGAAACCGGCATCGTATCGCCGGAGCCGGGCCTCTCTACCGGTCCGGCTCCACAAGGACATCGATCACGTAGCTGTTCGAGCGGATTCCATCGGGGGCGACAGCCTCGACCGTGAGCGGGCCGGGCCGCGACAGGGTGTCGGCGCGCAGACGGGCTACCAGCTCGGAACCGTCAGGCGACACCGATATGGTCTTCATCTCCTGGCCGTCGATCAATATAACCGTGCCGGAGACGAGCCCCGAGCCGCGCACGACTATATTGAATTTCTTCGCCTTGCT